>NZ_CP014307.1:1200000-1500000 GCF_001557535.2 Burkholderia sp. PAMC 26561 | reverse complement strand
GCTATCAGGATCTGCCTGACGCGCTGCTGCCCGATGCACTCAAGACGGACAATCCGCTTGGGCTGAATCGTCGTATGGATGGCAAGCTGCAGTTGGGCAAGTAAAATTCCCTGTCTTGTTTCGAGGCGGCAGTCTGACGGCCGCCTCGCTATCGCTTCATACCAAAACAATCCCTCCTATTGAATGCACATTGGCTGCCCCGGCCAATCGCCGCATTCGCGTAAACGCGCAAAAAATTAATCACTTTTACGCCGCACGATTGCGGTTCAAGCAACGCAATGGGCCTTCTTCTAGCGGTGTATTCGGACAGAACCTAGCTCGTGGCCGACGAAACCACAGGTCGCTTTTACATGCCGCGAGGCACGTTGGCCGACAAAGCCAGTGCAGGCGATTACCTGCTTCATCTGGACATCAAAAACACGCCCGTGGCGCGGCGGACCATGTGTTGACTGCGTCGCGCAGATGTCACATATTGGTTCCGCTCCCGTCAAGCATGTCCGGCCTAGGGAGTCCGAAGCAATTCCTCATACGAGCATCGATTCGTCTGAATTAACCGGACGCGCAAGTGGTATGGACAGCCCTTGTGTCCCGGGAGGTTTTTCGCATGGCCCGTCTTTTGTTTCCATCGTCTGCCGAAACCGTGACATGCATGCGTTGCGGCAACGCCATCCCGGGTGACGCCGACACGTGTCCGCATTGCGGCGCCGATCACGGCGGTTCGCTCGCGGGCGCAAACACCTCGGCGCTCGCGGGCGGACTGCGTCTGCCGTTCGCCGCGCGCCGCGGATCGCTGGCTGCGCCGTCGCCGTATCCGAGCCTGCCTGAAGAAGCCGAGTTCGCGGGAACCGGCGAGCAGCGCTGGGACAACTCGAAGAGCGTCACGCTCGGCGCGATCATGCTGGCGTTGATCGCCGGCGGGGTGATCTATTCGCAATCCGGCGAACATGAAGGCGCAATTTCCGGAACGCCGGCCGGTCACAGTGCGTATGGCGCCATCGATATGAAAGCCGCGCTTGGTGCCTCTGCGCCTGTCATCCACTCCGCCGCAGTGGCGCGGGAGAAGCCGGCAGCGCCGGCACCGGTGGTTGCGACGCCCACCATAGCGGATACGACCGCCCGTGTCCCCGCTACACCGGCTGCCGTGATCGACAATCTGCAGGCCGCCCGCGATGCCATCGAGCGCGGCGATCTCACCACCGCGCGCCGCCGTTTTTCGAAGATTCCGGCCGCGCAATTGAGCGCGGGCAACATTCAGCGGACGCAGTCAGAACTCGTGGGTCTGGAGCGCACGCGCGACAACCTCCTGCAAATGGCGCGCGGCTGCGAAGCCACCGGCTCGTGGGTATGCGTGCGCCAGAATGCGCGTGATGTGCTCGCTATCGATGCAAGCAACGTCGAAGCGCAAACGCTCGTGGAGCATGCAATCACGCGTTCCGGCTGGTTGAACAAGACGCCGCCTGCGATGGCTCATGTCGCACCGAAGCCCAACGCCACGGCGCCTGTTGCAACGGTAACGCCGCCCGTGCGACGGATTGCATCCGTGCCCGCTGAACAGCCGCGCTCAATACCGGTCATGCCGGCGCCAACGCAACTGGCGCCGGTCGCATCCGACTCGACACGCGTGGGCACGGGATCGCACGCGCCGCTGACATCGTCGGCCATTGCAGCGCCTCAAGCGTCAACATCGACGTCGTCGTTCATTCCGATGCCCGACGGCCCCGGGACACCGGTTGTGCGCGCGGCATCGCCAGCGGCGCCTGCTGCCGTGCGTACGCCTGCGGCAGACGCATCTGCCGCAGCGCGTGATCAAACCACACCGGTCACTGAAGCGGTTGCCGCGCACGCCGCGGTCATTCCCGCGACCGCGACCTCTATCACAGCCACGACCAACTCTGCAACCGTACCGACGACCCGCACCGTCGCGTCAGGAGACAGCGCACAAAGCACGGCCCAGCCGAAAGCAATCGCCCGCAACACCATGGATGCCGACGCCGAAGAGCGCGCAATCCTTGAATCCGGCTGGACGAAAGGATCGTCGAAACAACGTCCGCCATCGCAATAGACAGAAAGAAAACGCGCAGCACACGATTCAGCAAGGAGACCGGAAGGAGACAACACGGCCGCGCCCGGAGACGCCGGCCACATTGATCAATGCGTGCAATAAACGTAGCCAAACACATTAAAACGATTCAAACAACATCATGCGCAAGACCGTACTCATGCTGTTCGCCCTGCTCGGGCTCGCCGGCCTGGTTGACCGCGCCCATGCGCAATCCGATTTCAAGATCGTCACCGGACCGGAACGCGGTACCTACATCCAGATCGGCCAGGACCTGGCGAAATGGGTCGCGGACCCCGCCAATATCAGCCTGGATGTGCTGGCATCGAAAGGCTCCGCCGAAAACGTGCAACGCATGCGTTACGAACCGGGCGTGAAACTCGCGCTCGTGCAGTCGGACGTGTATCAGGCCTACCTCGATATGGCGAAAGCCGGCAACGCCGAAGCGGGCAAGATCATTCAGCCGCTGCGCCTGATCATGCCGCTCTATAACGAGGAAATCTATTTCGTGGTGCGCTCGGATTCGCCGATCAACTACATCCACGAGATCAAGGACAAGAACATCAGCGTCGGGCTGATCGGCAGCGGCACCGCGCAATCGGCGACCACGCTCTACAAGCTGATGTTCAACCAGCCCATCCCCGAAGCGCAGACGCAGCACTACAGCAATGAGGACGCGCTCGCGAAGCTGATCGTCCGCAAGCTGGATGTGGCCATCATCGTTGCGGGGCAGCCTGCAAAACTTTTTCAGGACCTGAATCCGGAGCTGCTCAGCCAGATCAAGTTGCTGAAGCTCGATCCGTCGGTGCCTGAAACAGCGCGCGCCGAGCAGACGTATTTCCCGGCGACCATCCGCACGGCGAGTTATCCGAACTGGATCAAGGAAGACTCGCCCACGCTGACCGTGAAGGCGTTTCTCGTGACCTACGACTACAACCTGCGCGGCACGGTCGGCGTCATGACGCAGTTCGCGGATTCGTTATGTACGCACTTCGATGAACTGCAGGCCAACGGTCACCCGAAGTGGAAACAGGTGAAGCTCGAGTTGCCGCCGTTGAGCCGTGGCTGGAAATACTATCCGCCGATAGAAAAGCACTTGCGCGCGTGTATCAGGAAGACCGCGGCGGCCGGCTCCGCGGAACCGGCGACACAGCGCGCGCCGAAGCGCGCCTGCACCGATGCCGAAAAAGTACTGATGCTCTGCAACGAATGACTGAAGCGGTGGCGGATTATTTCGTCACCAGCTCCGCTTCCTCGGGCACCGCCGCGCCGCCGACCGGCACGTTACCCGCAACGTCGGCTACGCGCGGCTGCAGCAGCAACGCAACCAGACCGCTCCACCCGGTCTGGTGCGACGCGCCCACGCCACGCCCTGTATCGCCATGAAAGTACTCGTGGAACAGCACGAGATCGTCCGAACGCGGATCAGCCTGTAATTGCGGGTACGCGGCCATTACAGGACGGCGACCATTCTTGTCTTTCAGGAACAGGCGCGTCAGACGTTTGCCGAGTTCATCGGCGATAGCATTCAGCGATAACTTCTGCCCCGATCCCGTTGGATACTCGACGAGAAAATCTTCGCCGTAGTACCGATGAAACTCGTAAAGAGATTCGATCAGCAAATAGTTGACCGGCATCCAGATCGGGCCGCGCCAGTTCGAGTTGCCACCGAACACACGTGAATCCGATTCCGCCGGCAAGTACTTCACGCAAAAACGATCGCCGTTATGCTGCAGCACGAAGGGTTCGTCCCGATGCACCCGCGACAACGCGCGCACGCCATAGTCGGAGAGAAACTCGCTTTCGTCGAGCATGCGTTTGAGCAGCGCTTTCATGCGGTGACCGCGCAGCACGGAAAGCAGCAGGCTGTTGCCCTTGCCCGGCTCATTCCATCGCGATACGAGCTTCGCCAGATCTGGCCGATGTTCGAGGAACCACGTCAGCCGGTCGCGCAATCCCGGCAGATGACCATGCAGATGCTCTTCGAGCACATGGACCGCGAACAACGGAATCAGCCCGACAATCGAACGAATGCGCATGGGCACGCTGGTGCCGTCGGGCAGTTGCAGCACGTCATAGAAGAACTCGTCGCGCTCATCCCACAGACCGGTGTCGCAGGTATCGCTGCTGCTGACTGCTTCCGCGATGTACAGGAAATGCTCGAAGAACTTCACGCCGATATCCACGAACACATGATTCGCGACCGCCAGTTCCAGCGCAATGCGCATCAGGTCCAGCGCGTAAGCGGCCATCCACGCGGTGCCGTCCGACTGATCGATGCGCCCGCCCGTTGGCAACGGCGCTGACCGGTCGAAGATGCCTACGTTGTCAAGCCCGAGAAAGCCGCCCTGGAAGATGTTTCGGCCGTCGGCGTCCTTGCGGTTCACCCACCACGAGAAATTCAGCAGCAGCTTATGAAAGACCAACTCGAGAAAATCGCGATCCGGCTTGCCGGTAATGGCACGGTCGATCTCATAGACGCGCCACGTGGCCCACGCGTGGACCGGCGGATTGGCATCGCCAAACGCCCATTCATAGGCCGGCAATTGCCCGTTCGGATGCTGATAACGGTCTTTCACGAGCAGCAGCAATTGACGCTTTGCGAACGCCGGATCGATCAGCGCGAACGCCGCAGCGTGAAAAGCCAGATCCCACGATGCATACCAGGGGTATTCCCACTTGTCGGGCATCGAGACGATGTCGGCGTTGCACAAGTGCCGCCAGTCGGCATCGCGGCCACGCTTGCGGCTTGCGGGCGGCGGTGGCTGCAACGGGTCGCCGTCCATCCAGCGCGTGACATCGAACATGTAGAACTGCTTCGACCACAACATGCCCGCGAGCGCCTGACGTTGCACGAGACGTTGATCTGCGTCGTCCATTTCGTGCTGCAGGCCGGCGTAGAACGCATCGGTTTCCGCGATCCGGCGGGCGAACAGCGCGTCGGTATCGAGCGGCTGGCGATCCGTGTCGGCATCGGCTTCGGGACGCCAGCGCATTGTCACGACGCCACGGCCCAGCGCCGGCAATTCGATCCTCACATGCGCGGCGGCACGCGTGCCGGTATCGCGACGGATCGCACTCTCTTCGCCATGCACGATGTAATCGTTGAAGCCGTCCTTGAACGGCCCTGCTCCTTCCGAACCGAACAGACGCCTGACGTTGGTCTCGTTTTCGCAGAACACCCAGTTCACGGCTGCGCCATCGCGCGCTTCAGCGGTCACGACCATGGGCGCGTGTCCGTCGCAATGGGCAACTACACGTTTGCTCTTGGCGTCGCCCTTCAAGGTCAGCGACGGCTTCTGCGACTCTTTCCATGACCACGTATTGCGCGCCCAGATTTGCGGCAACAAGTCGATGGCCGCCGCACAGTCCGCGCGGTTCTCGACTGTCACGCGCATCACGATATCTTCCGGCGTGTGCTTCGCATATTCGACGTGGATATCGAAGTACTTGTTGTCTTCGAAAACGCCTGTATCGAGCACTTCGTATTCGGGTACGTCCGCACCGCGCCGGCCGTTTTCCGCGACGAGGTCATCGTAGGGAAACGCTGCGTGCGGGTACTTGTAAAGCATGCGCATATAGGAATGCGTGGGCGCGCCGTCGACGTAAAAATAAAGCTCCTTCACGTCCTCGCCATGATTGCCCTGCGCGTTCGTCAGGCCAAACAAGCGCTCCTTCAGGATGGCGTCCTGACCGTTCCACATTGCCAGCGAGACGCACCAGTTGAGCTTGTCGTCGCTGAATCCGGCAATGCCGTCCTCGCCCCATCGGTATGCGCGGCTGCGCGCATGATCGTGCGGAAAATAGTCCCACGCGGTGCCGTTCTCGCTGTAATCCTCGCGCACCGTGCCCCATTGACGCTCGCTGAGATACGGGCCCCAGCGTTGCCAGCGCGAACAGTCGGTGGAATGAAGACGCGATCCTTCGATGGTGTCGAGCGACTTGGTAGCGCGCAGTGGCGGCATGGTGCGTCCTTAGGCTAGGCGTGACGGTAAGACCGATAATCTAGCGCGTTTGCACGACATCGGCATTAATCGTCATGAATCTGTGGCGAGCAGGCGCTCGAGGCGCATGAGTTCACCGAGCGACCACGCCTGGAATGGCGTGCCGCCGGGCGTGTGCGGCGCATCGCCGTCCGCGACTTCGGAAACATGATCGAGACCCGCCCGATGCAGATGATCGTGCAGCGGTTGCAAAAAGCGTTCACGGGCCTGTGTTTTTGCTGCGGGATCGTCGCGATGCACCCGCAACCACGCTTGCACGAACGCGCCGAGCAGCCACGGCCAGACGGTGCCTTGATGATAGGCGCCATCGCGTTCGAGCGGCGGCCCGGTGTATCGGCCCTTGTAGGCCGGATCATTCGGCGACAGGGTCCGCATGCCCATTGGCGTGAGCAAGAGTTGCTCGCATTGATCGACGATTGCGCGGGCGGTTGCATCGTTGTCGATCAGCGAAAACGGCAAGCCGCCGACAGCAAAAAGCTGGTTCGGCCGGATCGAACGATCGATCTCGCCGGATTCGTGATCCGCGTCCACGACGTCGTAGAGCGCGCCGCTCGCAGGATCAGTGAAACGTTGTTGAAAGGCGTAGGTCGCCCGCGTTGCAGGTTCCGTCCAGCGCGGATTCCACACAGCGGCAATGCGCAACGCATTGATCCACAACGCCTGCACTTCAACCGGCTTGCCGATGCGCGGCGTCACCACCCAGTCGCCCACCTTCGCGTCCATCCACGTCAGTTGCACGCCGGCGACGCCCGCGCGCAGCAGCCCGTCTTTCGGATCGGCGGCGATCTGATAGCGCGTGCCGTTCGTATAGCCGTCGAGGATCGCATCGACGGCTTGCTGCAAGCGGTTCCGGGTGTGTTGCGCAGCATGTCCCGTCGCCAGATACTCGTGCACGGCGATCACGAACCACAGCGACGCATCGACGGAGTTGTACTCCGGCGCACCGCCGCTGTCGGGGAAACGGTTCGGCAGCATGCCTTCCGAGATCGTGCCGGACCATTCGAGCAGGATCGATTCAGCATCGGCGAGACGGTCCGATGCGATCATCAGGCCGCGCATCGCGATGAACGTGTCGCGGCCCCAGTCGGTGAACCATGGAAAGCCGGCGAGGATCGTGCGGCCCTCGTTGCGCGCGACGATGTAGCTATCGGCTGAACGTTGCAGCGCAGATGGGAAGGCAGCGCGGCGCGCTTGCTCCGTGCCTGCAAGTTGCGCGGCGGATCTTGCCGCTCCTTCGTTCGCACTCAACACGAGCACCGCTTCCCCGCGCGATAAATCGAAGGAAAAGACACCCGGCGTCGCGAGGTCCTCGTTGAAGTCCATGCCGCGTTCGCGCTCGGCCGTGTAGCAGAAATTGCGATACCAGTCGGGTGCATGCACATACGTTCCGTTCGATTCCGCAACCACCGCCGGCACATCGCCATACGCCTGCCAGCGGATCTGGTCACCCATCCCGGTAAAGTCGAAGTTGAACGCGGGGTTCTCGTGATGCAGCGCGTGATAATCGCGGCCCGACATCAGCGGCCGCACTTTCAGCGTCAACGTTGTGTTGTCCAGGCGCCATCGAAGCACCGTACACGCACTGTCCTTGGCGACAAAAACTTCTGCGGTGAGTACTTGCGTGTCGCTGATCTGATGACGCCAGGTCGGCCACGGTTCGGTATCGAATGAAAGCAGGCTCGCCGATATATCCGGCCACGCCGCTCCGTCGCCATAGCGTTGCATGGTGAGCGGAATGCGCGTGTTTCCCGATGCATCCTCGAGCCAGGCTTCCACGCCGTTCACGAGCACCATGCGTCCCGCAGGCGGATGGGTGGCCGTGAGCAACAGCGCGTGGTATCGGCGCGTGCGCTCGGTGCCGACGGTCCCGGAAGCGAACCCGCCGAAAGCATCGGCTTCGAGCCATTCGTCGTCGAGGCGCCCTTCGCGAGCGGGGGAATCGATGCGTGTCATGTCTTCGGTTGCTGCCGGTAAGTCCTGAGTCCTTTCGCTGCCTGCGCGCGGATCTTGTTCTGTACGAACGACGTCCAGCCGAGCAGCAGACCCTTGAGTCCAAGCGCCTGACGGCTCCAGGCCCAGAGATCGAAGTGATCGTAATGTTCGACGATCAGGCCGTCGCGAATCACGAAACGCGCGTTGATGCGGTTCACGACCATACGTCCCGTCTGCGAAAAACGATAGGTCGCGACCCAGTTTGCAGTCGCCGTTTGTCCGACCGACTTGATGTCGCCAAAGGTCAGCGAAAATTCCGACGCCCGCGCAAGCAACATGCGCCACATGTCGCCCGCTTCACGGCCGCGCAACACGCCGAACGCAGGATCACTGAACTCGACGTCGGGCGCATAACATTTCGCCATCGCCTCGGCGTCGGAACGCTGGAAGGCTTCGTAGAAACGCTGGATCAATGCGGCGTTCGGGTCCGTCATGTTCGGTCTCCTCCAGGAGGGTCGGTTGACCGCGGCAACGAGAAGCTTAAACCATGAACATCGATACGGCATGAATGATCAGGCCAACCAGCCCGCCCACCAGCGTGCCGTTCACGCGGATGAATTGCAGGTCGCGGCCCACGCTCAGTTCCACGTCGCGCACGAGCGTGGCGTCGTCCCAGTTGCGCACGGTCGCGGCAATATGTTTCGCGATGCCGTCGCGCAGTTCCGGCGCGAGCGAACGCAGCGCGTCACGCATATGCTCGTTGATCGATTCACGCAACGCAGGATCGTCGCCCAGGGCGGCCGCAAACGATGACGCCGCGCCCGTCACTTTCCGGTTCAGCGTGGAGTCCGGTTGAGATAGATCGCGGCGTAGCCAGTCCTTGAATTCGTCCCACAAGCCGTTCACATAGGTCCGCAGCTCGGGACGTTCGAGCCATTCGCGTTTGTGCTGATCGATCCGTTCGCGGAACGCCGGATCACTCTTCAGCCGTTCGATAAACCCCTCCACCGAGCGGTCGAACGCCTTGCGCCGTTCGTGTTCGGGATCGTCGCTGATGTCGTGCAGCCATTTGGTCGCGCCGCGCACCAGGCCGCCTGCGAACTTGTTACCGAGATCCTCGGCGCTCAGGCCGACAAAACCCAGCATGCCGATGAGCTTCGGATATTCCTCTCCCGCCACTTCGATGATCTTGCCTGCAAGGATCCCCTGCACTTCCTCGCGGTCGAGCCATTGCGCGAGTTCGCGCAGGCCCTCGTCCAGAAGCAGTTGATGGCGGCGGTCCGCCGTCATGGTGGACAGCAATCCGCCGACTGCGCCCGCCAGATCGAACTGTTCGGCACGACGGCGCAGCGCTTCGTGAAGCATGGTCTTGACACGTTCGTCGTCGATGAACTCCAGCATCTGGCCCGCCGCGGCGACCGCTTTCTTGCCGAGCAGCGCCGCGTTTGCCGGTTCGGCGAGCCAGATAGCAAGGCGACCGGCGGGATCGAAGGCGTTCACCCGGGCGACCAGGGCGTCGGTGCCGAGGAACTTGTCCCGGACGAATTCGGCAAGGTTGTCGGCCACGCGAGCCTTGTTTGCCGGGAGGATGGCAGTGTGCGGAATCGGCAAGCCGAGCGGATGGCGGAACAGCGCGACGACCGCGAACCAGTCGGCCAGCGCGCCGACCATGGCGGCTTCGGCGAATGCGGCGACCCAGGCCCAGGCGCCCACTTCATGCTGACTTTTTGCGAGCACGAACAGCGCGGCTGCCGCCAGCAGAAGGCCGGCGGCGAACCACTTCATTTTCTTCAGTGCGAGAGATTTGTCCTGCGTTGCCATTGCGGTTTTGCGATCTTGTTTAGTGGGACGAGGGCGCCAGCATACCAGCGGGAACGATTCGGCTTTCTCACAAGCCATCACGTTGAAGTTGCAGCAACGTGGCCATCGCTGTGCCGGCAGACTCGATCGGTACGAACACATGATCGTGATACGCCGCCGCGACCACGTTGCAACTGACGTTTGCCTTTCCAAGCGCGGTTGCGAAGGCGGCAGTCAGGCCGACCGCCTGCAGGTCCGAATGCACGGTCAGCGTGATCCAGGCAGCGCGAAACATCGGTTCGATACCGGCTTTCAGCGCCTCGGACTCTTCCAGGATGAGCGTCAGGCCCTCGCGTTCGCGAAAGGTCGCGATGGGCGCGAGGGCGGACATATCGGTATCGAACGGGACGCTCGCGTAGACATACACGCCCGGCTGCAACTCGGGTGACATCGATGCAAGCAAGGTGTTGAGATCGTTGACGGGTATCGACACGGTCGGTTTAGACATCAGTGGGAATCCTTTTCTATTTTTGTCCGCCAGCCAGCCGCGCAATTGGCCGATACACTCGCTTCAGGCAAACCCGAGGAGTGACACCCATGATTTCCGATCGCAGCGAAGTGACTCGCATGATTCTCGCCGCCAAGGTGAGCAAAGGGCTGAAATGGGCCGACGTGGCGGAGAAAGTCGGCTTGAGCAAGGAATGGGTAACGGCCGGCTGCCTGGGGCAGATGACATTCTCCAAAACGCAGGCCGAAGTCGTCGGCGAAGTCTTCGGTCTCTCCGATGAAGCCGTCGCCTGGTTGCAGATTGTGCCCTATAAAGGCTCGCTGCCGAGCGCCGTGCCGACCGACCCGCTGATCTACCGATGGTACGAAATCGTGAGCGTCTACGGGACCACGATCAAGGAACTGATCCACGAGGAATTCGGCGACGGGATCATGAGCGCCATCGACTTTTCGATGGACATCCAGCGCGAACCCGATCCCAAGGGGGACCGGGTCAACGTGGTTTTATCGGGCAAATTCCTGCCCTACAAGAGTTACTGAACTTCCTCGGTCGCAACCGCCGTACCGCGTTCCAGCACCGGCCGCAACGCCGCGCCGGTGTGGCTGCGCGGATTCTTCGAGAGCGTCTCCGGATCGGTCGACGCCACGATCGATCCGCCTTCCGTGCCGCCTTCCGGCCCGAGATCGATGACCCAGTCGGCTTCCGCGATCACGTCCAGATCGTGCTCGATCACGACCACGGAATGGCCGCCGTCCACCAGCCTGTGAAGCACGCGGATCAGCTTTGCCACGTCGGCCATATGCAGGCCGACCGTGGGTTCGTCGAGCACGTACAGCGTGTGCGGCGCTTTCTGCCCGCGCCGGCCGATATCGTCACGCACCTTCGACAACTCCGTCACGAGCTTGATCCGCTGCGCCTCGCCGCCCGACAAGGTTGGCGATGGCTGGCCCAACGTCAGATACCCCAGCCCGACATCTTTCATTAGTTGCAGCGGATGCGCGATGCTCTGCATGGCGGAGAAGAACTCGACGGCTTCATCGATTTCCATCGTCAGGACTTCGCCGATGTTTTTCCCGCGCCACGTCACCGCGAGCGTTTCCGGATTGAAGCGCTGGCCATGGCAGACATCGCACGGAACCTTGACGTCCGGAAGGAAGCTCATTGCGATGGTGCGCACGCCCTGACCTTCGCACGCGGGGCAGCGTCCGTCGCCGGTGTTAAACGAGAAGCGCGACGGCGAATAACCGCGTGCGCGCGATTCGAGCGTATCGGCGAACAGCTTGCGGATGGTGTCCCACATGCCGATATACGTGGCCGGACACGAACGCGGCGTCTTGCCGATCGGTGTCTGATCGACTTCGAGCACACGGTCGATCGTTTCGAAGCCGGTCACGTTCGTGCAGCCCTGCCAGCGATGCGTGACATCGAACTTCGGACGCGGCGCTTCCCGCGACAACACGCTGGAACGGTTACGTGCGGGCATGTCGGCTTGCGCGGTCTTGCGTGCGCGGCGCGTTGCCGGCGACGACAGCACCGAGCGGCCCACGGCGTCGAGCAGATTGGTCATCAGCACGTCGCGCGCAAGCGTCGACTTGCCGGAACCACTCACGCCGGTGATCGCAATCAGGCGTCCGAGCGGCATGCTCGCCGTGACGTTGCGCAGGTTGTGCAGCGTTGCCCCATGAACCGTGAGCCAGTTTTCCGGCGTTGCGGCGCGTTTGGCGGTGGGCGTCTTTACTTCGCGGCGCGGTTGCAGCGGATGCTGGATCGGGTTTGCCAGGAACTGACCGGTAAGCGAATCGGGTTGTGCTGCAAGGTCTGCAACACCGCCCTGCGCCACGACCGTACCGCCGCGTTTTCCCGCACCCGGACCAATGTCGATGATGTGATCCGCGCGGCGAATCGTGTCCTCGTCATGTTCCACGACGACCAGCGTGTTGCCTTTGTCGCCGAGCTTTTTGAGCGCGTCGAGCAGGATCTTGTTGTCTCGCGGATGCAGGCCGATAGTCGGTTCATCGAGCACGTAACACACACCTTGCAGGTTGCTGCCGAGTTGCGCCGCAAGCCGGATGCGCTGCGCTTCGCCGCCGGACAAAGTCGGCGCTGCGCGGTCGAGGCTCAGATAACCCAGGCCGACTTCTTCGAGAAACTGCAGACGTCCTTCTATTTCGCTCACCACGTCACGCGCGATATCCGCATCACGTCCCTTGAGCTTCAGCTTGTTGACCCAGTTGCGCGTGGCGGTGACCGTCCATCGGCCGATTTCGGTGATCGGCTGATTGCCGAACGTCACCGCACGCGCGACTTCGTTCAGGCGCGTGCCTTCGCAATCCGGACATGGCTGATCGCCGACGTCATCAGGCTCCTGTTCCGCCGATGGAATCGTTTGTTCGCGGCCGCGAACGTCTTCGGAGAGCAAGGTGTCATCATAGGCTTCGCGCTGCTCGCGCGTGAGCTTGACCCCCGTTCCCACGCACGTGTGGCACCAGCCATGCTTGCTGTTGTACGAGAACATGCGCGGATCGAGTTCGGGATAACTCGTGCCGCAAACCGGACACGCGCGCTTGGTCGAGAACACGTGGATCTCGCCGACGTGCTTCGTGCCGTTCTTGCCGCCGTTCAGCGCGCCATGCAGATCGTCGAGCGGCGCGAGCAGATGCATCACGCCCTTGCCGAGTTCCAGCGTGTCTTCGAGCATCTTCCTGAGCGATGCTTCGTCGTTCACGCTGACGATCAGATCGCCAACCGGCAACTCGATAGTGTGTTCCTTGAAGCGGTCGATCTTCGGCCACGGATCGACGGAGAGAAACTCACCGTCCACGCGCAGATGCGTATGGCCGCGCGTTTTTGCCCACTTCGCAAGGTCGGTGTAGATCCCCTTCCGGTTCACGACGAGCGGTGCAAGCAGGCCGATATGCTGGCCTTTGAAGTCACGCAGGATCTGCGCGACGATCGATTCAGGACTTTGCGCGGCGACTGGTGCGCCATCGTGGATGCAATGCTGGATGCCGAGCTTCACATACAAAAGCCGCAGGAAATGCCAGACTTCCGACGTGGTTGCGACCGTGCTTTTCCGGCCGCCGCGCGACAACCTTTGTTCGATGGCAACCGTCGGCGGAATGCCATACACGGCGTCGACTTCGGGACGCCCGGCCGGTTGCACGATGGAACGTGCATACGCGTTCAGCGATTCGAGGTAACGGCGCTGGCCTTCGTGGAACAGGATATCGAAGGCAAGCGTCGACTTGCCCGAACCCGAGACGCCCGTGATCACGTTGAACTTGCCGTGCGGGATATCCACGTCGAGCGACTTGAGATTGTGCTCGCGCGCATTGACAATACGCACCACGTCCTCGCCCTGCAGCGCACGGCGCGCAGCCGCCACTTCGGCCGCAAGCTGCAACGGCACGCCCGATGCACGCTTCTGCGCGGCGCCCGGCGCCATGGCTTCCTCGTAATCGAGCAAGGCCTTGCCCGTGTGCGATTGTTCACAAGCGGAGACATCGTCCGGTGTGCCTACGCAAACCACCAGGCCGCCTGCGTCACCACCTTCAGGACCCAGATCGATGATCCAGTCGGCCGCGCGGATCACGTCGAGGTTGTGCTCGATCACGATCAGCGAATGGCCGCGTTCCAGCAGACGCCGAAGCGCTTGCATGAGCTTGGCGATGTCATCGAAGTGAAGACCGGTCGTGGGTTCGTCGAACATGAACAGACGGCCCGGCTTGTTGCCGCTCGCTTGCGCCGTTTCCGCGAGGAAACCTGCCAGTTTGAGGCGTTGCGCTTCGCCACCGGAAAGCGTCGGGACAGGCTGTCCGAGCTTCACGTACTCAAGTCCAACGTCCACGATAGGCTGCAACACCCGCAGCACTTCCTTGTCCTTGGCGAAACATGCGACGGCTTCGCTGACGGTCAGGTCGAGCACATCGGCGACGCTCAGGGAACGGCCATCGCGCTCGATCTGCACATCGAGGATTTCCGCACGATACCGCCGGCCATCGCAATCCGGGCAACGCAAATACACATCGCTCAGGAACTGCATTTCCACGTGCTCGAAGCCCGAGCCGCCGCAGGTCGGGCAACGGCCGTCGCCGGAGTTGAAGCTGAACATGCCCGCGCTGTAACCGCGTTGCGCCGCCAGCGGCGCCTTTGCGAAGAGCTTGCGAATTTCATCGAAAGCGCCAACGTAGCTTGCCGGATTCGAACGCGCCGTGCGACCGATCGGCGACTGATCCACGAAGATCACTTCGCTTAATTCGTCCGCGCCTTTCAGCGCGCGAAATGCGCCCGGCGTTTCCGTTGCCTTGCCGAAATGACGCAACAAGGCCGGCGCGAGGACATCCTGGATCAGCGTCGATTTGCCCGAACCCGATACCCCCGTCACGCACACCAGACGCTGCAGCGGAATCTCGACCGTGACATCGCGCAGATTGTGTTGCGTCGCACCTTCGAGCACGAGCCGCGGCGTCTTTGCATCGACTGCGCGGCGCTGCCAGTTCGACGCATGCGCTACGTGCTTGCGGCCGCCAAGATAAGCGCCAGTGAGCGTGTCGCTATGTTCAATGTCGTTCGGCGATCCGTCATACACGATCGAGCCGCCGCGTTCGCCGGGGCCCGGACCCATATCGATAAGACGATCCGCCGCCAGCATCACCGACGGATCGTGCTCGACGACCACCAGCGTGTTGCCCGCATCGCGCAGCCGGTGCATTGCCTCGACAATCCGGTTCAGGTCGCGCGGATGCAAGCCGATGCTCGGTTCATCGAGCACGAACAGCGTGTTCACGAGCGACGTTCCGAGCGCGGTCGTCAGGTTGATCCGCTGCACTTCGCCGCCCGACAGCGTGCGGCTCTGGCGATCCAGCGTGAGGTAACCGAGGCCGACATCGCAGAGATACTTGAGGCGGGTGCGGACTTCGTTGTGCAGCAGCTTGAGCGCGTCGTCGAGCAACGTGCTTGGCAGCGTCAGCGAATCGAAGAACCGGCGAATCCGGTCGATCGGCATCAGCATCAGGTCGTGCAGCGTGAGGCCGGGCAGCGCTTCGAGTTGCGGACGTGTCCATTCCACGCCGGCCGGCAGGAAACGATCAGCCGGACTTAACACGGCGTCCGCCTGGTCCTTCGTACCAAGACGCCACAGCAGCGCTTCGGTTTTCAGCCGCGCGCCTTCGCACACCGGACACTTCGTATAGCTGCGATATTTCGAAAGCAGCACGCGGATGTGCATCTTGTACGCCTTCGATTCCAGGTAATCGAAGAAACGCTGCACGCCGTACCACTGGTTCTGCCACTTGCCCGTCCAGTCCGGCGAACCGTTGATCACCCAGTCGCGTTCCTTTTGCGTCAGGTCGCTCCAGGGCACCCCAAGCCGAATGCCGGCCTTCGCGCCGTAGCGCAACAGGTCGTCCTGATTTTCCTGCCATGCGGGCGTCTGCATCGTCTTGATCGCGCCGCCGCGCAGCGTCTTGCGTTCATCGGGGATCACGAGACCGAGATCCACGCCGATCACGCGGCCAAATCCACGGCACGCTTCGCACGCACCGTACGCCGAGTTGAACGAGAACAACGCGGGTTGCGGATCGGCGTAGCGAATATCGCTTTCCGGGCTGTGAAGGCCGGTGGAGAAGCGCCACGTGGGAACGTCCGTTGGCTTGTCGCCGTCTTCCGCGCCCGGCTCCGGCAACACATACACATTCACACGCCCCGTGCCGCGCAGCAATGCGCCTTCGATCGCCTCGAGCGCCCGTGACCGTTCCGTGTTCTGCAAACGGAACCTGTCGGCGACCACATCGAGCATCTGCCGGCCGTCCTGATGCCGCTTGGCCTGCACGCGCGTATAACCGCTCGCGGAAAGCCATTGCGCGACTTCTTCGTCGCTCGCGGACTCGGGCAGCTCGACCGGGAACGTGATCGCAATACGCGGATCGTTCGCCTTCGTGCGCTCCAGCAACTCGACGTAGATGGTCTCCGGCGTGTCATGCCGGACCTGATGCGAAGTCTTTTTATCGAAGAGCTCGGCGGCGCGCGCATAGAACAGCTTCAGGTGATCGTTCAGCTCGGTCATCGTGCCGACGGTCGAGCGCGAACTGCGCACCGGATTCGTCTGGTCGATGGCAATCGCCGGCGGCACGCCGTCCACGCGATCCACCTGCGGACGATCCATCCGGTCGAGGAATTGCCGCGCGTAGGCGCTGAACGTTTCGACATATCGACGCTGGCCTTCGGCGTAGAGCGTGTCGAAAACAAGGCTCGATTTACCCGAGCCGGAGGGACCGGTCACCACGGTCATCTGGCCCGTGTACAGGTCCAGGTCGATATTCTTGAGATTGTGCTGGCGAGCGCCGCGAATGCGGATTGCGTTGTTGGATGCCAATTTTTCCTAACCGGTTCAATGAGTTAGATCGTCCACCGAAGCGTCGGTACCGCGTACGGCTCGCGCTGGAGCCGCTGCTGTGCAAAGCACTTCGATGAGATAACTGCGGAAGTATCCGATACTGTACACCCGTACAGTGTTTTTGGCAGACCGAACCGGCGGCCAGGATGACCTACGACACGAATGGCAGCTTTACATCACGAGCTGCATCGAGCATTGAGACGGTGATCTTCCGGACTTCCAGCTTGCTCTGCGTGATATGGGCACGCAGCAAGATGGATGCCTCAGTCAGGCGTTTGCGTTCGATCAGATGCAGCATGGTCGAATGTTCGTCGTAAGTCGCGCTGGTCCTGTGCGGCTTCAGAAAATCGAGGCGGCGCACGATGCGGATGCGTTCTGTCACATCGTTATGCACGCGGACCATCTCGGCATTCCCCGTTGCGGACACCACTCGCCGATGAAAATCCTCGTCCATGCCGAACATTTTCACGGCGTCGGATTCACGGGCTTCGGGCTCGACGCACCAGATTGCCTTGAGCGCATCGATAGCAACGCGCGCCGCGTCGCCGCCCGCAGTCATTCGTTCGAGCGCGGCGAGTTCGAGCACGATGCGCAGATCGTAGAGCTGGTCCATCTGATTGAAGTCGATCGTCGCGACCTTCCAGCCGCGCCGGAAACCCACTTCCAGGTAACCCTCGCGTTGCAGGCGGAACAGGCCGTCGCGCATGGGCGTGCGCGATACACCGTAATACTGCGCGATACCGTTCTCAGAAAAGCGGTCGCCCGGAAACAGCCTGAAGTTGAAGATGTCGTGCTTCAGCCGCTGATAAACCTGTTCGGCAAGGGGATTGGCCGCGTTCGGCTCAACTATTTCAATACCCGCTTCAATCGTGTCTTCCTGCATTCGCGCTCCCGTTTGTTCTTATTATCGGCGTTTCAGGGTTCGGGAATCAGGCTGACGTGCGCGGCGACGATTTTCCAGTTGCCGTCATCGCCAATGCGAGCCCAGCTTTGCATCTGCCTTCCGATCAACGGCGTGGTATCGCTCGTGAATACAGTGCTGACGGTTGCGAAGTCCGTGCCAAAAGTCGTGACGATGGTCCGGTGCAACTTGCGCGAAGCCGGCACCGGCGCGCACGTCTCGCGCCATTGGCGGATGGCGTCGCCCCCATGCTGGATCTCGGCAATGCCATAACGCACGGTCTCGGTTGCATTCCAGAACAGTGCATTCATGGTCTCGATGTCGTTGGCGACCAGCGCGCGTTCATATTCGACGAACGCCGCGCACACTTGCGCAATGACCTCGGGCTGGTTGATCGGCAACGTCATGACTTACCCCTTGTAGGTGCGCTCGGGCGGCGCGAAACCGCAGGACGTTCCGTCTGTTACCTTCACGCCGTCTTCCCATGGCAACCGATATTCACCATGCACCATGTCATGCATGAACGTGTACGGGCAATCCTGCGCGCCGCCCTTCACGGCAACATATCCGCGATGCCCGAACTGATAGATGTTGTTCTCGACGCCCCAGTTCAAGCGCGCTTCGCGAACGAGGTCAGGCCGCATTTCACAAGTGATGATTTCGTCCGGCCGGTGACTGCCGTCCACCATCACCGTGCCATCGAAATCGCAGAACATACCTTCGCCCATGGAATCAAAACTGCCGTCGGTGCCGCAGAGACACACGCTTGCCGTTTGCGCGAGGTTCTGGAATGCGTTCGACTGGTTCGTGATACGCCATGCGTGGCGTATCGGCGCGGTATATCCCGCTGTGCGCAGAATGATTTCCGCGCCCTTGTACGCGGCTTCGCGCGCCATCTCGGGGAACATGCCGTCGTGGCAGATGATGAGCGAAAGCACCGCACCCTTCGGCCCGATGCACACCGGAACCCCTATGTTTCCAGGCTCCCACGGCTCGACCGGCACCCATGGATGCAGCTTGCGATAATAAAGTCTGACCTCGCCGGTATCGTCGATGATCAGTCCGCTGTTGTACGGATTGCCGCCCGGGTTGAGTTCCATGATCGAGAAGCAGCCCCAGATACTGTGCTCGATACACGCTGCCTTGAACGCCGCTACTTCGGGACCATCGAGCGTACACATGATGGCGTCATCCGTGCGCATGGAGAGACCATGTAGCGCGTACTCCGGAAACACGACGAGGTCCATCGCCGGATTGTTGCGTCGCGCCTTGCCGACCATTGCCACGATCTTCTGCGTCTGCGCAGCGAGTTCTTCGCGCGTCGCGACATCCGGATTCTGCAATTGCACCAGTCCGATCACGATGCCGTTTGGCGACTTGTTCAATCCGCCCAATCCACTCGAGCTCATTCAATGACCTCCTTCAAAGGTTCGGCTGCAGGCACGTTTTGCGCGACCGTATCGCCATGTCCCGCCATGTAATGACCGAGCGTCGCGCGATCTGCGTTTGCAGCGGATGTCTCGAACACGAGTTCGCCTTCCGCGATCACCGCGATACGGTCCGCCAGTTCCAGCAATTCGTCGAGGTCCTCGCTGACCAGCAGGACCGCCGCGCCGGCGTCGCGTGCGGCCATGATGCGTGCGTGAATGTCAGCCACCGATGCAAAGTCGAGACCAAACACCGGATTCGCGACGATCAGTACGTCGACGGGTTGACCCAGTTCGCGAGCCAGCACCGCGCGCTGCACGTTGCCGCCCGAGAGCGTGCCGATGGCGCGTTCAGGAAGCGGCGGCCGCACGTTGAATTCACCAATGAGCTGGGCTGCACGATCGCGCATCGCGCGGCGGTCGAGACGCCATCCGCCACGGCGCAGCGGCGCGCGATCAAAGTCCCGAAGCGCAAGGTTTTGCGCGACGCTCATGCTCGCCACGCACGCATTCTTGAGCGGCTCCTCGGGAATCGCGAACACGCGCCGTTGCGTCATCTCTTCACGTGTCGCCCGATACGCGCGGCCGTCGATTTCCATCTCACCGGCCTTCACGCGGCGTTGCCCGACAAGCGCTTCGACCAGTTCCTTCTGACCATTCCCCGATACTCCCGCAATGCCGAGTATCTCTCCCGCACGAACCTGCAGCGACGCATGTTTGACCGCGGCGTGGCCGCGATCATCGTCGACGGAAAGCGTCCTGATTGCCAGGCGAATCTGCGCTGCAGCGTCCACCGGTTTGCGTGCGACCCGTTCGGCGGTGACCGCCTCCATCACGGCGTGGTCGCGGGTTTCATCGGCGCCCATCATCAGCGCGGCCAGCGCGTCGCGGTTCGTGCCCGACACCGCGCCCGATCCAACCTGACGCCCTTTGCGCAGCACGGTCACGTCGTCGGCGTAGGCCATCACTTCGCGGAACTTGTGCGTGATCATCAATACAGTCAGCTCGCCGCGCGTGGTCAGGTCGCGCATCAGCCCAAGCACTTCGTCGGCTTCCTGCGGCGTGAGGACGGAGGTGGGTTCATCGAGGATCAGGAAACGCTGCTTCAAATACAACTGCTTGAGGATCTCCAGCTTCTGCTTTTCCCCGGCCGCGAGGCCCGACACCGGTGCATCGAGGGGCAGGCGGAACGGCATGCTCTTCATGAACGTTTCGAGTGCCGCGCGTTCTGCTTTCCAGTCGATTTTCCAGGGCAGGCGGCCGCGCGCCAGCAACAGGTTCTCTTCCACCGACAAACCCGCAGCCAGCGTGAAATGCTGATACACCATGCCGATACCCAGTGCCTGTGCATCACGCGGCGACGTAATATGAACCTCGCGATTGCCTACCGAGATCTGCCCTTCATCGAGCACGCCGTAACCCACCAGTCCCTTCACGAGCGTGCTCTTGCCCGCACCGTTTTCGCCGAGCAACGCGTGGACAGTGCCCGCGCGAACCTTGATCGATACATTGTCGAGCGCGCGAAATGCGCCGAAGGATTTGCCGGCGTTGTGGATCTCCACGTCGAGCGCATACGATGCAGTGGACATGGTCAGCCGCCGAGCGTGGTCAGGAGCGCTTGTGAATCGGAAACCGTACCGAACACGCCACCTTGCATCGTGATCATGTGCAGCGCCGCGTCGTGGTTGCCGGGATCGGTCGCGCCACAACAATCGGCGAGCACGGTGCATTCGAAACCGCGGTCGTTCGCTTCGCGCATGGTGGTGTGCACGCAGACGTCGGTGGTGATGCCGGTCAGCACCAGATTCACGATACCGCGCGTGCGCAGAATCAGTTCGAGATCGGTGGCGCAGAACGAGCCCTTGCCGGGTTTGTCGATGACAATTTCGCCCGGCAGCGGCGCGAGTTCATCGATGATTTCCCATCCCGGTTCGCCGCGCACGAGAATGCGGCCGCAAGGGCCATCGTCGCCGATACCCACGCCCTCCGTTCCCGCGCGACGGCTACGCCAGCGCTTGTTTGCAGGCAGATCAGACAGATCCGGCCGGTGCCCTTCGCGCGTGTGAATGATCGTGAAGCCCTGCTCGCGCATCATGTTCATCACGTGTTTTATCGGTTCGATAGGCGCGCGCGTGAGCGACAGGTCGTAGCCCATCTTGTCGACATAACCGCCATGTCCACAGAAATCAATCTGCATGTCGATGACAACGAGCGCGGTATTGTCGGGGCGCAGGTTGCCGTCGAAGGGCCACGGATAAGGTCTGGCTTCAATGAATCGGTTCATGGTCGGAGCGCCTTCAAAAAGGGGTCAGCGTGTGAGACTCAGTTCGCCCGGCGCGCCGGCGAGCGTGCGGTCGGGACGGCAATTGATGATCATGATCGCGAGCGTGAGCACGTACGGCGCAGCGTTGTAGAGGTAATAACCGCTCGTCACGCCGATAGCCTGCAATGCCGGGCCGAGAGCGCCGGCGGCGCCGAAGAGCAACGCAGCCCACAGGCATCGCAGCGGTTGCCAGCGCGCGAAGATGACGAGCGCGACCGCCATCAACCCTTGTCCGCTCGATAAACCTTCATTCCAGCTACCCGGATAAACGAGCGACAAGTACGCACCGCCCACGCCCGCAAAAAAGCCACCTACGGACGTCGCGATGATCCGAATTCGCGTCAGCGGATAACCCATTGCACGTGCAGTCTCCGCGTGATCGCCGACGAGACGCAGGGTCATGCCCCAGCGCGTGCTGCGCAATCCCCACTGCAATGCGAACGCCAGCACCACACCGATCACGAAAAGCGGATTCACGTGCAGCGCGTTATGCAATTGCGGCGAGCTGGACCATGCGCCGAAATCGAACGACTGAAGCCCGGGCGCCTGCGGTTCGATAAACGGCTTGCCCAGATAAAACGCGAGTCCCGTGCCGAGCAGCATCAACGCGATACCGAACGCGATATCGGAGACGCGGGGAAGTGAACACACAAGTCCGTGCAGGCACCCGAGCAACAAGCCGACACACCCCGCCGCGAGCACGCCGGCCCACGGCGAACCTGTCAGGTAGGACGCGGCGTAACCGCTCATCGCGCCTGAAACCAGGATGCCCTCGAGCCCGAGGTTTACACGGCCGCCCTTCTCGGTCAGGCATTCGCCAAGGCTCACGAAAAGATACGGCGTACTCACACGGATCGCGCCGGCAACCAGCGACAGCAGCAGGATCACGATGGGCGAATGTGCATCAGGCATGGGTTTGCTCCATCTGCAGGTTGACATCGGCAATGGCCGCGGCCTGCAACTGCACACGCCACGCTGCGATCCGGCCGCCCAGCGCTTCCCATGCGAGCAGGTTGGCGAACAGGAGACCTTGAAGAACCAGCGTGGTGGCATCAGGCAGATCGAGACGGCGCTGCAGCAGGCTGCCGCTCGCCTCGATGCCGCCGATCATCACCGCGCATACGATGATCGCGAGCGGATTCTGGCGCGCAGCAAATGCGACGAGGATGCCCGCATAACCGTAGCCCGCGAGCAGCGATGCATTCGCGCTGCCCTGCACCGCTGCGACTTCGAACATGCCGGCGAGGCCGGCCGCCGCGCCGCCGAGCGCGCACGCAACGAACGCAAGCACGTTCACCGGCAAGCCGACCAGACGCGCCGCGCGATTGCTGCCGCCGACGATGCGCATCGCGAAACCCTTGGTGCTGTACTTGACGAACACCCACGCCGCGATGCATGCAAGTACGCCCCACATCAGGCCCCAGTGCACTTCCAGGCCCGGCAGCGAACCTATCGACATCGACTGGGGGACGGGGAGCGTGGAGGGTTTGTTGAGGCTCGCAGGATCGCGCAACGGTCCTTCCACAAAGAACTTGAAGAGCGCAATCGCGATATACGCCATCAGCAGACTGCTGATGGTTTCGTTCACGCCGCGCCATTGCCGCAACGCGCCCACTGCGCCAATCCACACAGCGCCCGCAAGCATGCCGGCAAGCGCCATCAACGGCGTCGCGATGAGCCACGGCGTATTCGCGGGCAGCATCTGCGGAACGATGGCCGCGCACATTCCGCCAAGCGCCAACGCGCCCTCCCCGCCGATCACGATCAGCCCCACTTGCGCGGGCAAGGCCACGCAAAGCGCCGTGAGCATCAGCGGCGACGCACGCAGCAAGGTGCTCTGCCACGCGAACGACGACCCAAACGCGCCCTGTACGATGAGGCCGACCGCATCGAGGACCGGCTGCCCCTGCACGAGCAGGAACAACGAAAACAACACCAGGGTTCCGGCAAGCGCGAGCACCGTCGGAATGGCCGGCAACACAGCCAGTAAAACGCGGGCGGTCGAAGCATTGGGACGCATCACGGATCCTTCAGTTTGACAACGCCATCAGATCTGACCCGTAACACCCGACACTAGGTAATTCATGCTTTCCAGGGTGTAGTCCGTTTGCGGATGACTCGTGCCGGCGGCTATAGCGACCCCACCCTTGTTGTCCTTGATCGGCCCCTTGAAGATCACGAACGAGCCGGCCATCATGCTGGCCTTGACCGTGTCGGCGGCCTTCTTCGCATCGGGCGTGACTTTTGCGCCGTAGGGCGACATCTTGACGAAGCCCTCCTTCAAACCGCCGCGCAATACGTTGGGCTGGGGTTTGCCTGCTTGCGCATCGGCCACGAGTTCCTTGTATGGCGTCGCCCAGTCCCATTCGGCGCCCGTGAGATAACCCTTTGGTGCGAGCGCCGCCTGGCTCGCGTGATAACCGCAGCTCATCGCGCCACGTTTCTCGGCGGTTTCGACAACGACCTTCGGGCCATCGACGTGACACGTGATCACATCGCAACCCTGATCGACAAGGCTGTTCGTCGCTTCCGCTTCCTTCACGGGCATCGACCAGTCGCCGGTGAAAATCACTTGCGTCGTGATCGACGGATCGACGGACTGCGCGCCGAGCATGAAGGCGTTGATGTTGCGCAGCACCTGCGGAATAGGCTTGGCCGCGACAAAACCCAGTTTTTTGCTTTTGCTCATGTGCCCTGCGACCACGCCGTTCAGGTACTGGCATTCATCGATATAGCCAAAGTAGCTCGCAATGTTCGGCGGATTGCCCTGCTTCCACAAACCGCCGCAATGCGCGAAGCGCACGTTCGGATACTTGGCCGCCATCTTGAGCACGTGCGGATCGAAGTAACCAAAGGAGGTCGCGAAGATGAGCGTGGCGCCGTCCTGTTCGATCATCGCCTCCATGGACTTCTGGACCGCGATGGTTTCGGGCACGTTCTCTTCTTCCACGACCTTGACGTTCGGCAGTTTCTTGATGATCGCCGCGGCCGAGGCCTGCGCCTGGTTGTAGCCGTAGTCGCCGCGCGCACCGACATAGATCACGCCGACAGTGGTTTTTCCAGCCGCGAACACCGACTGGAACGGCGCCATGGTCGCAAGCGCCAGGAGGCTCGCGTCTTTGATGAATGTGCGGCGGCTGGTCATTTTGTTGGGTTCCTGTTCGATTGAATGTTATGGATTACTTGATTACTTATTGAGGCCGTCGAGGTACGCGATCCAGCCGCCGAACGCGGTGATGTCCTGTGCGCCGCTGTCCGCCGATACCGCCCACGGTTCGCAGATGAAGCCTTTGACGAACCGTCCATCGGCAAGCTCGACAGTGCCGATACCCATCGGCGATGGAACATCCATCACGAACTTCCCGAACGTGCGCACCGGCACATCCCATACTTCGACGGCGATCGAGGCGCCTTCGTGTTTCGCGTCACGAACAAGCCCGGGCTTCGGCGGCGATGTATTCGCAAGCGCGAACAGCAGATACGCAGGCGATGTCCTGGTCGCTTCGACGAAACGCGCGGCCGCTTCCTGTAGTTGCCGGTTGAGCGGCTGCCCGCGCAGGTGTGCGCCAACCACTGCGAGTGCAACGGTCGGTTCCTGGAACGGCAACGGTTGAAGATTGGGAGCTGCGTGGGTCGTATTGTCGAAAAGCGCCTGGATGCGCGCGCCCAGAACCGCCAGCCGATGATCCGCGCCGCTCGGCGCAATCAGCGTCACGCCTGCAGGCAAACCATCGCTTCGACGCGCGCACGGCACCGATAACGCGCACAGGTCCAGAAGATTCACGAAGTTGGTGTAGTAACCCAGCTCGCTGTTGCGTTCGATCGGACTCGCCTGCACATCGGCGATAAGCGGATGCGTGGGCGTGGTGGGTACGATCAGGACATCGATGGCGTCGAAACATTGCTCGGCTTGCCGCTTGAGTTCGGCAAGCGCGTACTGGCCGTTGAAGGCATCGACCGCGCTGAAGCGGTCCGCCTTGCCGATCACGGCGGCCACGGTTGCATCGATGTCCGCGAAGTTGGTGTCGAAGAACGCGCCGAGCGCCGCGCGCCGTTCGGCGACCCAAGGGCCATCGTAGAGCAACGCCGAGACGCGCCTGAACGGGGCAAGATCGATTAGGTCCGGTGTCGTTGCAAGATCAGCCGACAACACTTTGAGGCTTGCGTTAAAGGCTTGGTGCGCGGTTGTATCGTCGAAGAATTCGAGTTCTGCCGGAACGCCCAAACGCAACGGCGACGACGCCGCGCCCAATGGCGCAACCCGCCGCGAGTACGCATCACCCGCGTCGAACTTCGCCATCTGCGCAAGGACATGCCAGGCATCGGCGACATCGTGCGCAAAGATCGACAGCGTATCGAGGCTTCGGCACGCGGGCACCACGCCGCTTTTGCTGACAAGGCCCAGCGACGGCTTGAGGCCAACCACTCCGTTGAATCCTGCAGGCACGCGGCCGGACCCCGCAGTGTCCGTACCGAGCGAAAACGCAACGCATCCCGCCGCGACAGATACTGCCGAGCCGGAGCTCGACCCGCCCGACACGCGCTCCGGAAACTCGACCTGACGCACCGCCCCGAACGGCGAACGCGTACCGACAAGTCCCGTGGCGAACTGATCGAGGTTGGTCTTGCCAATGAGAAGCGCGCCGGCATCGAGCAAGCGCTGAACGGCGAACGCGGTTGTGTCCGGCGTATAGCTGAAGGGTTCGCACGCGGCGGTGGTCGGCATGCCCGCGACGTCGATGTTGTCCTTGACCGCGAACGGTACACCGAAGAGCGGCAGGCGCTCGAACACCGCGTCACCCTCTTCGGCAAGCGCCTTCTCAAGCACACGCGCTTGCGCACGAACCGTCTCGGCCGGCAATAGCAGCGTCCACATCTCCGGACGATCGATAACGCTGATCCGGTCGAATGCAGCGTCTACGACTTCAGGCGGTGACTGGCGTCGCGCTGCATAGGCGTCGGCGAGCGCCGATACAAGCAGGTGGTCGGTAGTGTCGGAGAAGTTGGACATGAATTCCGTCTTGCATACAAGATGGGATTCATAATGCAGGAGGCGTGCCAGTTTCCCGGAATTAATCGGCTAAACCCCACTAAGCCTTTACCAAAAAGGCTTCCGAGCGATCGGCTCGGCCCGCGACGTACCCTCATGAGCATCTTGAGCGTTTTGGTTGTGGTGCGCCGCGCACCTTTGCGAAACCTGGGGCGCACAAAAACAGCGCGCGGCATAGCCGAACCTTTCTGCGAACCAACTTCGGCTTACAAACACCACCAAAAGCCGATGTATCCTGCAATAATAAGTCTGGATGCCTTACTAATTTTCTGAAGAATAAGCACGCGGCAAATGCATCCGCAATGAACTCATAGTCGCTAAGCAGATACATCATGGACATCGAAAAACCGAAGGGAAGCTGCTTGTGCGATGCGGTGACGTTTCCCGCAACCTCAATTAGTACACGTCAAGGAGCAAAAACATGAGCACCGACCCTTCCATCGATCTCGCCGCTGTCAAGACACGCCAGCAAGCCGCGTGGTCTACCGGCAATTACGCGGTCGTCGGCAGTACGCTTCAGATTGTTGGTGAAAACCTTTGCGAAGCGCTCGACCTTCGCTCGGGCAGCCGGGTACTCGACGTCGCCGCCGGCAACGGCAACGCAACGCTTGCAGCCGCCCGCCGATGGTGCGAGGTCACATCGACCGACTATGTTGCGTCGCTGCTCGAAGCCGGGCGCGCCCGCGCGCAAGCGGAGGGGCAAACCATCGAGTTCCAGGAAGCCGATGCCGAAAACCTTCCGTTCCCGGATGCATCGTTCGACGTGGTGATGTCCACCTTCGGCGTCATGTTCACGCCAGACCAGACGAAAGCCGCAAGCGAACTTGCGCGCGTGTGCAAGCTAGGCGGAAAGATCGGCTTGGCGAACTGGACGCCGGGAAGTTTTATCGGACAGGTCTTCAAGACGATAGGCACTTATATTCCGCCGGCACCGGGCCTGAAGTCGCCGTCGTTGTGGGGATCGAGGGAACGGCTCGACGAACTGTTCGCCGGCACCGCGCATGAGATCGACGCGAACGAATGCGCGTTTGTGTTTCGCTATCGGTCACCGGCGCATTTCCTCGAAGTGTTCCGCACCTACTATGGCCCGATGAACAAGACCTTCGGTGCCCTGGACGCCGGGAAACAGGCGGCATTCGCCCAGGAGTTGCTCGGACTGATGGAAAGCAGGAATCGTTCGGGAGACGGTACGCTCGTGCTGCCAAGCGAATACCTGGAGGTCGTGATCACGCGCCAATGACAAAGTCGCTTCCCCGGGGGGAAGCCACAGCTTAGTCCCGAATCGCGACGATCGCTTCTATTTCTACCGTGATATTGCCGGGCAGCGAGCCAACGCCGACCGCTGAACGAGAATGCCGGCCGGCGTCGCCGAATACATCGATGAAAAGGTCCGAGCAGCCGTTGATTACGCGCGGATGATCTGCGAAATCCGGCGTTGCGTTGACCATGCCAAGCAATTTCACAATGCGCGTCACGCGGTTCAGATCGCCCAGTTCGGCATGCAGCACAGAGAGCAGGTTGAGGCCCACGAGTTGCGCGTGGTCATACGCTTCGTCGGTGGTGACGTCGTCACCGACCTTGCCTTTCATCAGGCGGCCGGTATTGTCGAGCGGTCCTTGTCCCGACAAAAACAGCAGGTTGCCTTCGCGCGTGCAGTGAGTGAAGTTGCCTATCGGCGCGGGCACGGCCTGAAGCTTCAATCCGCGGGCCCGCAGTCGGTCGTAGCAGTTCATCTCAGTCGAAAATACCATGTTGCGTCAGTTCTCTTTCAGGTGTTGAGGACAAGGGGACAAAAGACCGGACAACCGGCGCTCAAGCCACGAATTCAGTTGCGCGCCGATGCCAGCCGAGGCGCGTTTCAATGCGGGAGGCAACCACTTTTAGCTCATCGCCGAATTGTTCAGTACTCTGAAGCGCTTTCGCTTCGGGCATCACGATCGATATGGTGAAGACGCAATCGCCGGCCTGATCCAGTACCGGCGCAGCAAGGCATGCAACCGAAGCATCCGACTCGCCGATCTGAATGGACAGGCGCGCGTCGAGCGCTTCGCGGGCCATGCGCGCGAGTACATCGGGCCGCGTTTCGGCGCGTGCAGTCGGAGATGATTTCGCATGCCGAGCAAAATACGCGACACGTTCCGCGTCTGGCAGATGTCCGACGAGCAACCGACCGGACGCGGTCCAGTTGAGCGGCACACGGCTACCCACGCGCGATGTCACCCGGAAATGCCCCGGCCCTTCAGCCATTTGCAGCACGACCATCATTCCCTCTTCGAGCCCGCAGACCTGCACCGTCTCGCCGACGTGCGCCGAAAGCCGGTTCATTTCTTCGTGCGCGACCGCAAGGTAGTCGAGCGAACTCGCATAGGTCAAGCCATAGCCATACAAGCGCGAGCCGAGCCAAATGGCGCCCTCCGGCGTGCGCGCGAGAAGGTTTTTCTCGACCAGGTCGTTGATGATCGAATACACGGTGGAAAGCGGCGCACCGACAATGCGCGCGATCTCGTACGCCGTGGTCGGCCTGTTGGCTTCCTGCAACGCGTCGAAGATCTGCACTGCACGATCGATCGCGCTCATGCGGGTGCGCGGGGCGGCGCCATCCGTACCGGCTGATGCCACATCCGCGTCAGGTTCACGGGGCTTGCGGGTCATTGCGCTCCTTCAGGCTGATTGTTTTTGTCTAGTTGACGCAGGCAGATCGTATGCTAATCTAATACACAATTACAACATATGTTCCATAATAAAGGAACATCAGGAGCCGCACGATGGATTTTTATTCTCGCCTGGGTCTGCGCCCGGTCATCAACGTGAACGGCACGATGACAAGTCTTGGCGCGTCCATCGTGGCGCAGCCGGTCATTGAAGCCGTGGCTTCGATCCTGCCGCAGTTCGTCGAGATCGATGATTTGCAGCGCAAGGCATCGGCCGCGATCGCCCAGGCTTGCGGCAGCGAAAGCGGCTACGTGACGGCGTCGTGTTCAGCGGCGATCACCCTCACCATTGCCGCGACCATGACCGGCGACGACGTCGGCCTGATCGAGCGTCTTCCCGACACGAGCGGTCTGCGCAACGAGGTCGTCATCCAGACGGGCCACCTCGTCAATTATGGCGCACCCATCGATCAGGCGATCCGCCTGGCCGGCGCCCGCGTCGTGCCCGTGGGCGCCGCCACCGAAGCGCATGGGTACCAGCTCGCATCGGCCATCACCGAACGCACTACCGCAGCGCTTTACGTGGTCTCGCACCACACCGTGCAGTTCGGGCTGATCCAGCTCGAAGAGTTTATCGCCGAAGCGCATGCGAAGGGCGTGCCGGTCATTGTCGATGCAGCTTCCGAGTACGACCTCACGCGCTTCATCGCGGCCGGCGCCGATCTCGTGCTGTATTCGGCGCACAAGTTTCTCGGCGGTTTGACTGCCGGGATTGTGGCAGGCAAAAAAACGCTGGTACGTGCCGCGTATTTCCAGAATGGCGGCATAGGCCGCGGCATGAAGGTTGGCAAGGAAGGCATCGCGGGCGCGATCGCCGCGCTTGAACAATGGCAGCATCGCGATCATGCGGCGGTGCGCGCACGCGAGCGCACTTACCTCGATCTGTGGATCACCGGCCTCGCCGGACGTCCCGGCATCCGCGCTGAAATCGATGCCGATCCGACCGGCAATCCGCTCGACCGCCTGAAGCTTTCCATCGATTCACGCGACGCGCGTATCAGTGCATGGGATCTCGCCGATGCCCTGTCGCATCCTCCGGCGGGCAGCATTCCCGTGATCGTTCGCGACCATGAAGCCGAGCTGAATTTCTTTTTTATCGATCCGTGCAATCTGCATTCTGGACAGGAACGTATCGTTCTTGAACGCCTGCTTGCAGAGCTCGAGCGCGCACAACGCGCAGCGCAACCTTTGATCACACCGTTCCATCAACGCGATGCACGGCGTCTTTCCGGACGCAACTGGCCGGACTGAGCTTTTTTTTCACGCTTTCTTTGTATGACCGCTGCGCCGGATTGATTTCCGGCGTTGTTTCACTTTGCACGCTTAGTAATCCTTACGCCTTCCGAAGATAACAAAAATTCATCGGCGGGCGCCTTCTTTCGACCAGAGGAAACCCAGATGCACAAGCAGATTCTTCGCACGGCGATCGCCGTCGCCGTGACCGGAAGCTTCGCGCATGCCGCTTTTGCGCAAAGCGGTGTGACGCTCTACGGTATCGTGGATGCAGGCTTCACCTACACCAACAATCAAAAAGGCAGCAGCGCCTATCAGGCGACGCAAGGCAACGTCCAGGGTTCACGCTGGGGTCTGCTGGGCACTGAAGACCTGGGCGGCGGCAACAAGGCGTCGTTCAAACTCGAAAATGGTTTCAGTCTCGAATCCGGTGCATCGGGTCAGGGCGGACGCATGTTCGGCCGCAGCGCATGGGTGGCGCTGAGCAACAACAAAGCGGGATCGATCACGCTTGGGCGCCAGTACAACAGCGCGCAGGATTACCTGTCGAACCTGCAGATCAATGGCGTCGGCGCGCTGAGCCAGTATGGAAACGCCATCTATGACAATGACGACCTGAACAACACGTATCGCACGAGCAACGCAGTCAAGTACACCACGCCCACGATTGCCGGTTTGACGGCGAATGCCATGTACGCGTTCTCGAATACCGCCGGCGACTTCGCGAACAACCGTGCATGGAGCGTAGGCGCCGACTATGCTGCCGGCCCCGTTCGTCTCGATGCCGCTTACTCGCTCGTGAATCGTCCTGCATCGAACACGGCCGGTGCGGCGCCGTCCGACAACTACTACAGCACCAGCTCGTCGATCATCAGCAACGTCGCGCGCAACCAGGTTTGGGGCGCGGGCGGTGCCTATGCATTCGGACCGGCGACGGTCGCGCTGCTCTATACGAACTCGCACTTCGACCTGCTGACGGGCGGCAGCCTGCGCTTCGCGAACTACGAAGCAAGCGTGCGTTATCAGTTCACGCCGGCCACGTTGCTGTCACTCGGCTATATCTATACGAGCCAGAACAGCAGTTCGGCCACGGCGGCGAATGCGCACTACAACCAGCTCGCACTGGGCGGCGAGTATTTCCTGTCGAAGACCACCGATGTTTATCTGAACGGCATCTACCAGCGTTCGTCCGGCGCGAAGGCTTGGGTTGAAGGCGTCACGAATCCGTCGAGCAACAACGGCCAGATCGTGGCCGTCGCAGGCATTCGCCACAAGTTCTAATCCAGCACGCCGGGCCATGCATTCCGCTTGGCCCGGCCCTCCTCCGATCGATATCTTGGAGCCTCCATGGCGACTGTCCAGGGAAGTCTGTTACTTGTCTACGCGTTGATCGCGATTATCGCGCTGGTCGTGCTGATTGCGCGTTTCAAGCTCAATCCGTTTATTACGTTGATGGTGGTGTCGGTTGCGCTCGCGCTTGCCGTCGGGATGCCGATGACGTCGATTCTCAAGTCATTCGAGACCGGCGTTGGCGGGACGCTCGGACACATTGCGATTGTCGTTGGCCTGGGCACCATGCTCGGCAAGATGATGGCCGAGTCCGGTGGCGCCGAACGCATTGCCCGCACGCTGATCGATTTGTTCGGCCCGAAGAATGTGCACTGGGCGATGATGTGTATCGCGTTTCTCGTCGGCTTGCCCGTATTCTTCGAAGTCGGCTTCGTGCTGCTGATTCCAATTGCGTTCAACGTCGCGCAACGCACCGGCACGTCGATGATCCGCGTCGGGATTCCGATGGTCGCGGGTCTTTCAGTCGTGCACGGCCTGATTCCGCCGCACCCCGCCGCGCTGCTTGCAGTGACCGCGTATAACGCGGACATCGGGCATACGATTTTCTACGCGCTGATCGTCGGCATTCCCACGGCCATCATTGCGGGTCCGTTGTTCTCAAAACTGATCGCGAAGTTCGTCGTGCTGGAAGGCGTCAACCCGATGGCGAAGCAGTTCATCGAACAGGACGCAGCACGTGCCGCGCAGAAATTGCCCAGCTTCGGCATCACGCTGTTGACGGTTCTGTTGCCTGTGTTGCTGATGCTGATCGGCAGTTGGGCGGATTTGATCGCACCGGCCAAGTCGACACTGAACAACGTGTTGCGTTTGATCGGTCATCCAGACATGGCGCTGCTGCTCGCAGTGCTGTTGAGCTTTTATACGTTCGGCTCCGCACGCGGCTTCAATCGCGACTCGATTCTGAAATTCACTAACGAGTGTCTCGCACCTACGGCAAGCATCACGCTTGTAGTGGGCGCAGGTGCGGGCTTCGGCCGCATCCTGATCGACAGCGGTGCCTCAAAGGCGATCGTGGATGTCGCGACCGGTGCGCACGTGCCGCTCCTGATCCTTGCATGGCTCGTGGCCGCGCTGATTCGCGTAGCGACCGGTTCTGCCACCGTCGCCATGGCCACCGCGGCGGGCATCATTGCGCCGATAGCGGCAGCGGCCGCAACGACCGCGACCGGCGTACGCCCCGAACTGCTGGTGCTTGCAACGGGCGCAGGTTCGCTGATCCTGTCGCATGTCAACGACGGTGGCTTCTGGCTGGTGAAGGAATACTTCGGCATGACGGTGACGCAGACCTTCAAGACGTGGACCGTCTGCGAGACGATCATCTCCGTGACCGCGCTGATCTTCACGCTGGGGCTGGCGGCAGTGGTTTGAACAAGTTGCTTCAGGCGGGTCCCGCTAAATAAAGCGCGATCCGCTGTTGCAAGAAATCGCGCAATGCGTTGATCGTGGGAGAAAGCATCAGCCGATGCGCACACACAAGGCTCAGCGGCGCGCTCTCGCCTTCTAGCTCGGTCAACAAAGCCTGAAGCGCGCCGCTACGCAGATCGGCAAGCACATCGATTCTTGATTTATACGCGAGACCCTGTCCGGCGACCGCCCATCGGCGGACCAGTTCTCCGTCATCGCTGCTGCGATTGCCGCGTACATTCACCGACACCGGTTCGCCATCGGAATAAAACGTCCAATGGTCATGAACGGTATCGCTTAGCGAAAAGCGCAGGCAGTTATGCTTGAGCAAGTCCTCGGGGACGAGCGGGTAAGCATGCTTCGATAAATACGCGGGCGACGCGCACAACACCCGCCTGTTCTCCGGCGCCAACGGCAATGCAATCAGCGTTGAATCCTCGGGCGTCCCATATCGGACCGCAAGGTCGACGGGGTTGCTGAACATGTTGGTGACACGATCGCCAATCCGCATCTGCAGCGTGACGTCGGGATGTTTTTCCTGGAATTCATCGAGCCAGGGCGCCAGCTTGTGGCGTCCAAGGTCGGATGGAATCGATAACGATACCGTCCCTCCTATCGCCTTGCGGCCTCGCGCCACCGCATGCCGCCCTGCCTCAACTTCGCCCATGACATTGCGGGCGTATTGCAGATAGCGCTCGCCGTCCGGTGTAAGCCGCAAGCTGCGCGTCGAACGCGCGAGCAGCCTGACGCCCAGTTCCGTTTCCAGCCGCTTGAGCCCGACACTTGCCACCGACGGCGTCAAATTGAGTTGACGCGCGGCCGCCGACAGGCTGCCGCTGTCTGCGGCCGTCACGAAGATAAGCAGGTCATCGAGTTTGATCATTGGGCCAAGACAACTGAAAGTACACAGCTTTATTGCAAAGACTGCTTGAGCGATTTTCGTGATTATGACGAAAATGTTTTTGGTACGCGCGACTGATTTTGCAAGCGGCACCCAACGAGAATGGGTCTTCTACCTAAAGAGTTCGGCCATGAGACCGTCCGTGCGCAGAGGAAGTGCCGGCACCGCTTCTCGATGCGCCCTACGGATATTTCGTGGCTTGAGGAAGTTGCGCCGAGCCCTGACAGGCAGGCTTCAAGGGCTCGGCGAATTTTGCAGATCGCTTCTTGCAGGCCTTGATGATCTCGCCTTTAGATACGAACATATCGGCGACGGGCGCATCCGGTATTTCCGAGGCTAATGCAACGCGCTTGCAAGCTGAACCACCAAACTCGAAACTGTGTTCAAGTCGATCTCCTGGACCACGGACCCAAACAATGAACCTCAAGCAAACATCGCGGCCAATCTGGCTGACCTTCGACTGCTACGGCACGCTGATCCAATGGGACGAGGGCCTGCGCGCCGCAGTTTCGACGATCCTCGCGAAACAGCGTGAAAGCGGAACGGACGTCGATGAACTGATCGATGTATATGACCGGCACGAGCATCACTTGGAGCAGCTAACACCGCATCGCTCGTTTCGTGAAGTCGCAGGCGACGGGTTGCGGCTTGCGATGACCGAACTGGGATTGCCGGCGCAAGCATCGGATATCGAAGTGCTTACGGGCAGCATCTCTGCCATGCCGCCGTTTCCGGAAGTGGTCGCGACGCTCCAGGCGCTGAAGGATGCAGGCTTCAATTTGTGCATCGTCTCCAATACGGACGACGACATTATCGCCGGCAATGTGGCGCAACTGGACGGGTGCATCGACCGGGTCATCACGGCGCAGCAGGCGGGCGCGTACAAGCCCTCGCCTGTCATTTTCAATCATGCATACCGGGCGCTGGGAGTCAGCAAGGACGACGTGGTTCATATCTGCGCGAGTCCGCATCTGGACCACGCGGCCGCGCGTGAAATCGGCTTCCGATGCATCTGGGTCGACCGGCGAACCGGCCGGACGCTGTTGCCCGATTACGTCCCCGATGCAATCGTTCCCACGCTCGACAAGGTGCTTGACGTATTCAGGGAAAGCGGCTGGATTTAAGGTGTTTTTCTGCGGGCGCGCACGGCCAACCGTATGCGAGTCCGCTCGAATCGCAAGCAGGTTGCCAAGGTCGGCCCGTCTACCTACACTGGTCTGCACAGCCGGAACCGAAGCGCTTATCCCGACCGCCCGGACGCTTTATCTCTCGTATTCTTGAAATATTCATCCGGCAAGCTACGGTATTACGTACACCGCCTTCAACATTGCCATAAAAGCCCGATCCAGGCGTAACTGGTATAACGACATACTCAGCGTCGTAAAAGGCCGCTCTTACAGAGCGCAAATTTGACTGCATCAACCTGCGATTCCCTACGCGCCATGACCACTCAAACTCCTTCAGCTGCGCCCGACCTTCCGGTCGACATGATCATCTTCGGCGGCGCCGGCGACCTGTCCGCACGCAAGCTTCTGCCCGCGCTGTATATGGCGCACTTGCATGACAACCTGCCCCCGCAAACACGCATCATCGCCATTGGCCGCCGTGACTGGTCGCGCGAGCAGTACGTACAGTTCGTGCAGGAACAATCGAAACCGTTCGTCGACGCCAAAGCGCTCGACCCGCAATCGTGGGACACGTTCCTGAGCCTCTTTGAATACGTGCGCATCAACATCGATCAGCCGGGCGACTATCTGAACCTCGCTGAAGTGGCGCGCAAGGACGTGTGTCGCGTGTTTTACCTCGCGACGTCACCGGAACTCTTCACGACCATCTGCGACAACCTCGCGGCGTCCAGTCTCGTCGACGCAAACTCGCGCGTCGTGCTGGAAAAACCGCTGGGCCATGATCTCGCGTCGGCACAGGCGATCAATTCATCCGTGGGACGTCATTTCGCCGAAGCGCAGATTTATCGCATCGACCATTATCTCGGCAAGGAAACGGTGCAGAACCTGATGGTGCTGCGCTTCGGCAATGCGATCTTCGGACCATTGTGGCAAGCGCCGTACATCAAGAGCGTGCAGATCACCGTGGCCGAAACAGTGGGCGTCGGCAGCCGTGCGGGCTTCTATGACCAGACCGGCGCGTTGCGCGACATGGTGCAGAACCACTTGCTGCAACTGTTGTGCATCGTGGCCATGGAGCCGCCGGTATCGCTCGATCCGGACGCCGTACGCGATGAAAAGCTCAAGGTGCTGCGCTCGCTGCGCAAGATGACGGTCGCCGATATTGCCCGCGACACCGTGCGCGGCCAGTACAGCCCGGGCGCGATCGGCGGCGAGCCGGTGAAGGGATACATGGAAGAGGACAACGTGCCGGCGGACAGCCGCGCGGAAACCTTCGTGGCCATTCGCGCGCATATCAACAACTGGCGCTGGGCGAACGTGCCCTTCTTCCTGCGTACCGGCAAGCGGTTGCAGAAGAAACAATCGGAAATCGTGATCGAATTCGCCGACCTGCCGTTTTCGATCATCCCGAGCGGTCCGCGTAATTACGGCAACCGTCTGATCATCCAGTTGCAACCCGAGGAATCGATCCAGCTGCAAATGCTCGCGAAGGAACCCGGCAGCGGCATGCATATGCTGCCCGTGAACCTGAACCTCGATTTGCAACAGGCGTTCACCGAGCGTCGCGCGGAAGCGTACGAGCGTTTGCTTATCGATGTGATGCGCGGCCGCCTGACGCACTTCATGCGCCGTGACGAACTCGAAGCGGCGTGGGCGTGGGTCGAACCCATTCTGGATGGCTGGAAAGAACTGAACGATCGTCCACGTACTTATACGGCGGGGACGTTTGGACCGGCGGCATCGTCGGCATTGATGGCGCGGGAAAACATGGCGTGGGCTGAAGAAAGCTGACGCGCTGAAAAGCCTTCGTCTGGTACAACGAACGCGCGGCCATCGAGTCCGCGCGTTTTTTCTTGTGCGACTTCCTGCCCCTCAAGCTGAAAATTCGATGTGCACGGCAAGTCCCTTCCCGCCAGGACCATCGTCCATGCGAATTTGCGCACGATGCGCCCGCACGATCTCTCGCACGATGGCAAGACCCAGTCCACTGCCCTCCTCGGCAGACGCTCTGAAGAAAGGCTCGAATACACGGTCGCGAACATCGGCTGGAATGCCCGGACCATCGTCGGTCACGAGCAGCAGGATCGACTTGTCACGCCGCTCGATCAGAAGCGAAACGTGTCCTGATGGCGGCGTGTATCGAATGGCGTTATCGATGAGATTGAAAACCAGCACGGACAGCAGGCGCGCATTGCCCAGCAGGAACGTGTTGTCGGCGAGCTGCGCCGAGAGCTCGATCTCGCGACGCTCCGCAAGCAGCGCCAATTCTTCGATGACCGTCGTCGCGACTTCGCGCAGGTCGACACACTCACCTTCGAAATGACTGTAGTCTGCGGTCTCGGCCTGCGCCAGCAAAAGCAACTGGTTGGTCAACGAAACCAGTGCGCCGTTGCTCTTGTGCATGGCCGACAAGGTCTCCTTGACCGTCGCAAGATCGTCATGCCGGCGCGCATATTGCAACTGTGCGCCGAGCAGCGTCAGCGGCGTTCGCAACTGATGTGCGGCATGGGAAATGAAACGGCGCTGCATGGCCGTCTGACGCTCGATGCGCGCAATGCATTGATTGATGGCATCGACGATAGGCCGCAATTCACTTTGCAGATGCGCCGAACGCAAGGGGACGAGCTCGCTCGGCGCGCGATCGCGCACGTCCTTGGTCAAGGCCATCAAATGCCTTAATTCGAAGGTCAGGCCCACACACACCAGCACGACGGCAATCCCGATGATCTCCGCGAAATGCAGCAATTGCGGCCGCCACAGGTCGGCCGCGAGCGCGTCGCGTTCCAGCTCGGTCCTGCCGACCGACACCAGGATGCGCTTGCTCTCGCCCGAGTCATACATGGGGCGAATGATCGATACCGCGCGCACCGGCTGGCCATCGACTTGCGTGTCATACCATCCCGGCGACGTGGCCGGCTCGACTTGCTCGAGATCGGACGTTCCCGCAATCGGAGGACCGTCGATCACCCGGATGCGAAAAAACACGCGGTCGCCATAGGGCGAACTCAGGATTTCGATGGCGCTCGGCGAGATGTCGGCGTGCAGGTCGCTGTCGTCCCATTTGACATCGCCTGCCATGACCCGGGCGGACGCAAGGAGCGCGTTGTCCTGAATCAGGCTCGCCGTTTTCTGCGCGCTTTCACGCGCCATGAACCCGGCCGCGAACACGTACACCGTAAGCGGCAACAGCAGCCACAGCAGCAAGCGCAAACGCAGGCTATTCGTCATCGTCGCCGGCTTGCAAGAGGTAACCCAGACCTCTCAGGGTGATGATTGTCGCGGTGCTTTTTTCGAGCTTCTTGCGCAGCCTTGACACGTAGATTTCAATCGCGTCTTCGCTGGTATGAGTGGACGAACTGCCGAGAGAGTCCGCCAGCATCGGTTTCGATACCGTCTTCCTGGCCTTGAGGATCAACGTTTCGAGGACGGCGTGTTCGCGTGGCGTCAGGTTCAGCGTCTCGCCGGAAACCGAAAATTGCCGCCGGTCGATATCGTAGGAAAGATCGCCGCAACGCACGCTGTTCGAGCGCGACGGCAGTTGGCGCCGTACCAGCACCTTGACGCGCGCAACCAGTTCGCGTGCGTCGAATGGCTTGACCACGTAGTCGTCCGCGCCGGCGCTCAGGCAGATCACTTTTTCGTCGACGGAACCGCTTGCCGTGAGGATCAGCACAGGCGTGTCGTCGCCGCGTTCGCGCAAGCGCCGCAACACGCCTTTGCCCGACAGGTTCGGCAGGTTCAGATCCAGCAGCACGACGTCGTAGCGCGTGGTGCGCAGGAACCGGTCTGCGGCATCGCCGTCGCTCACGCGATCGAGCACGAAACCATCGTCTTCCAGGATTTTAGCGAGCCAGTGAGCGAGTTGCTCGTTGTCCTCGACCAGCAGTAGCTTCATTACGGTCACCGCGTTATTCGTGAATTTTTGCCCCGAGGCGCGGCATGCGCCCCAAAGGGAAAAACACATTACGCGAGTTTATATTGCCTGCGCGCCTGCGCCGTCCGGTAGAGCACCAACGTCGCCACCAGCCCGCAAGCCGCCGCGAGCCCCATCCAGATGCCGGGCGCGGCCTTGTTTCCCGTCACGTGAATCAGGTAGGTGGAGATCGCCGGCGTGAATCCGCCAACCGTCGATGCAAGGCTGTATGCAATCGAGAACCCCGTGGTCCTGACTTCGGCCGGCATGATCTCGGTCAGCGCCACGATCATCGCGCCGTTGTACCAGGCGTAAAGAAACGACAGCCACAACTCGACCCCGAGCAAACGTCCGAACGAAGGTTCGGCGACCAGCCACTGAACCGCCGGATAAGCCGTCAGAACTGCGAGGACAGTAAAGGTCAGCAACACCGGACGCCGTCCGATGCGATCCGACACCGCGCCGGAGATCGGCAACCATAAAAAGTTCGACAAACCCACGCATACTGTCACGAGCAGCGCGTCCCGCGACGACAGCTTGAGCACTTCCTTGCCGAACGTCGGCGTGTAGGCGGCGATCATGTAGAACGAGACGGTCGTCATGATCACGAGGCCCATGCCCGCGAGCACCAGCCTGCGATGCTGCACCATCGACTTCATGATTTCGCTGATCGCCGGATGATGCTTGCGGGCGATGAACTCATCGGTTTCCTTCAGCGACCGGCGGATATACACAACGAATGGAACGATCAGGCAACCGATCAGGAACGGCACGCGCCATCCCCATGTGCTCATGTGTTCGGCCGAGACCACCTGATTCAGGATCACGCCGAGCAACGCCGCGACCACCACCGCGACTTGCTGGCTGGCCGACTGCCACGCGCAGAAAAAGCCCTTGTTCCCTTTCGTCGCGATCTCGGACAGATACACCGATACCCCGCCCAGTTCCACGCCCGCCGAGAACCCTTGCAGCAAGCGCCCCGTGAGCACGAGAACCGGCGCCAGCATGCCGATGGTGGCATACCCGGGCACGAAGGCAACGCAGGCCGTGCCTATCGCCATGAGGGTCAGCGTGAGGATCAAGCCCTTGCGGCGACCGTGATGATCGATATACGCGCCGAGCACGATGGCACCGATCGGCCGCATCAGGAAACCGGCGCCGAACACCGAAAGCGCGAGCATCAATGATGCAAATTCGCTGCCGCCCGGGAAGTAGGTTCTGGCGATGGCCGAGGCGTAATACCCGTAGACCGTGAAGTCGTACATTTCGAGGAAGTTACCGCTGACGACGCGGAAAACCGCCTTGGCTTTCGACTCGCCGGCAGACATTGCGTGTGAGGACATGGAGGAGCCTTCTTTAGGGATGCATCGCGCCGAGCTACGTAGCGCCGATAAAAAATGTCAAACGCGTGCGGCTATCCGATCATCACTACGGACTTGCCAAGCTGGCGTCGTTCTTCCAGTTGCGCATGCGCCTCTTCGACGTTGTCGAGCGTATAGCGGCCACTGATGCCGATCGTGAGGGAACCATCGGCAAGCGCCGCAAATACGTCGCTCGCGCGGCGCTGGACGGTTTCGGCATCGGCGAGATGATCGGCCAGCCGTGGACGCGTCAGGAACAACGATCCGGCTTCGCCTAGCTCGATAGGATCGAGGTCCGTCAGCGACCCCGCCACCGACCCATAATTGACAACGAGACCGCGAACGCGCGTCGCACGAAAGCTGTCGCGCAGCGTGGTGCGGCCGACCGCGTCGTACACCACGTCCACGCCTTTGCCGTCCGTTGCTTCACGCACGCGATCGGCGAAGCGTCCGTTGTCGTAGAGCATCACGTGGTCGGCGCCGTGCTTGCGCGCGACCTCGGCCTTGGACTCGCTGCTGGTTGTCGCGAAAACGGTCGCGCCGCGACGCTTCGCGAGCTGCACCAGCAACTGGCCGATACCACCCGATGCCGCATGGATCAGGCACGTGCTGCCTGCCTTGATCTGCCCCACATCGTCGATCAGATAATGCGCCGTCGAGCCCTGGAAGATCGCGGCCGCGGCCAGATCGTAGGCAATGGAATCCGGGATATGCGCTAGACGCGAGGCGGGAACGATGGCGTATTCTGCATATGCGCCCCACGAAATGCACCAGGCCACGCGGTCACCAAGATCGAACGATGTAACGCCCGCACCCAGCTTCGCCACGTCGCCGGAGCCTTCCATGCCGAGCGTGCACGGAAGACGCACCGGATACGTCCGTGACGTCTTGTACTTGCCCTGCCGCGTATGAATGTCCATGAAATTGATGCCGGCGCACCTGACCTTCACGAGCACCTCGCCTTCTTTTGGCTGAGGTACTTCGATATCCTTATGAATAAGGACCTCGGGTCCGCCGTACTGTTCAATACCTATCGCTTTCATTTTCGTCTCCGGGAATTACTTCGCGCTGAGCTTCACACGATCCACCAACTCATTGGTGTACGTCCTCGACAAGTCGATATGGCGCGGATCGAGCGTTGAATTGACGCGCGTGAGAACGTTGAGCACTGCAGCGGGCGACTCGTCGGGCATGCGTCCGTCTCGCGTAAAGGTTGGAATCGCGGTCTTGAGCGCGCTGATATAAAGCGCTTTGTCCTGTCCGTAGAAATCCGGCGGTAACCGGGCCGTGATGTCTTCTGCGCTATGCGACGCTATGAAAGCAAGCGAGCGCACCAGCGCACGCACGAGCTTTTGCCCCTGATCGCGATGCGTGTTGACCCACGAGCGCTGAGCGTAGAAGCACGACCCTGCGTAGGCGCCGCCGAGCGCGGACATGGTGCCTTCGACGCTGCGCATATCCACCAGCACGGTTGCGCGTCCGCTTGCCAGCAAGCGACTGGCGCTGGGCTCTTCGACCATGCCCGCATCGATGCGTCCCTGCTCCATCGCCGCGATAAAACTGTCGTCCGATCCAACTGGCAATACGGAATAATCCTTCGGTGACAACCCGGCGCGCGCCGCGAGAAAACGTGTCAGGAAATAAGTGGACGATCCAAGTCCGGTCACGCCGAGCGTCGCGCCTTTTGCATCGGCCATGCTGCGAAATCCCGAAGCTGATCTCTTCGATACCAGCTCGACCAGTCCCGCGCTCTTGTTGAACACGACCAGCGCTTCGACTTCCTTGCCGCGGCTCTGCAGGTCGATGGTGTGATCGTAAAAACCCACCGCGCCCTGGATCGCGCCCGCCAGCAGTTCCGTCGCGGTATCGACGCCGGCCGGTTGCGAGATGATTTCGAAATCGAGGCCTTCGTCCTTGAAGTAGCCGAGTTGCGAGGCAAGAACCAGCGGCAGATAGACGATCTTGGAGGTGCCGCCCGCCATCAGCGTCAGCTTTTCCGCGTGCGCGGACGTCGCGGCGCACAGCAGCGCAGCCATGCAAGCTGACGTGAACAGGCGGCGAAACAACATCATGCGAAGCGTCTCCTTCTTCAGTACCAAGCCGGTATCTTGTTCTAATGTGCGGCCAGTATAAGAAGTCCAAGCCTTCTGCCTGCTTTCTGACGGCCTCGAAAAATCTCGGCGTTTACCCTTGGAGCGACCCAGAAGTACAACGCGCCCTGACCCTTTCGGGAGAGAGCGCGCTTTTTTCCACGACGGAATGTCCAGTTACCAGGCAGCGATCACCGCACCGGCATACTTCCCTTCGATAAACTGCTTGACTGCCGCCGAGTGATACGCGGCAACCAGCTTCGCAACCCAAGGCTTGTCCTTGTCGGCGGCGCGAATGGCGATGATGTTCGAATAGGGGCCGTTCGGATCTTCAATCGCAATCGCGTCCTGCTTCGGCTTCAAACCGGCTTCCATCGCGAAGTTCGTGTTGATCGCGGCCGCGTCCACGTCGGCGAGCGAACGCGGGATCTGCGCGGCATCGAGTTCGACGATCTTCAGCTTCCTGGGATTCTCGACAATATCGAGCGGCGTTGCTTTCAGACCTGCATCGGCGCGCAATTTCAGCAGGCCGTTTTTCTGCAGCAGCAACAACGCGCGGCCGCCGTTGGTCGGATCGTTCGGCACCGCGATGCGCGCGCCTGCAGGCAACGCCGCCAGCGACTTGTACTTCTTCGAATAGATGCCCATCGGGAACGTGACGGTATCGGCGATCTTGATGATCTTGTAACCGCGGTCCTTCACTTGCGCGTCGAGATACGGCGCGTGCTGATAGCTGTTGGCATCGAGATCGCCCGAAGCCAGCGCCGCGTTCGGCTGCACGTAGTCCGCGAACTCCACGATCTTGATGTTCAAGCCGTTCTTCGCGGCGACTTGCTTGACCACTTCCATGACCTGCGCATGCGGGCCGCCGGTTACACCGACCTTGATGGTTTCGTCGGCCTGGGCGACGTTGGTGAATAGTGCCGCTGCGCCGATCACGGCGGCCAGCTTGAAAATGAATCGACGTTGCATGACTAACCCCTGAGCTTTCTATAAAAATTTATTTATGACTGAGACGACGCACAAGCCAGTCGCCAAATGACTGCACCAGTTGCACGAACACGATCAGGATCACGACCACGGTCAGCATCACTTCCGGCAGGAAGCGCTGATAACCATAACGAATCCCGAGGTCGCCGAGACCGCCGCCACCAATCGCGCCGGCCATCGCCGAATAGCCGACCAGTGACACGAACGTGATGGTCAAACCCGCGACCACGCCCGGCAACGATTCCGGCAACAACACCTTGAACACGATCTGGCTTGTCGTGGCGCCCATTGCCTGTGCTGCTTCAATCAGGCCGCGATCGACTTCGCGCAGCGCGGTTTCGACAAGGCGCGCAACGAACGGTGCAGCCGCGATGGTCAGCGGCACAACGGCCGCCATGGTGCCAATGGACGACCCCACCACCAGCCGGGTGAACGGAATCACGGCAACAAGCAGGATGATAAACGGTGTCGAACGCACTGCATTCACAACGCCGCCCATGACGCGATTCACGCCGAGATTGCGCAGCACGCCGTCGCGGTCAGTAAGGTAAAGCAGCACGCCGAGCGGCAAGCCCAGCGCTGCGCCGACCAGTCCGGAAATGCCCACCATCACGAGCGTCTCCCAGAACGACTGAACGAACATATCGAACATTTCACTCAACATGAGACATCTCCTCCACCACCACACCCTGTTCACGCAAGTACGCTATCGCCTCGGCGACGTTCACCGGCTGGCCGCCCGCGAGCACGGCCAGCGAACCGAACGCCTGGCCCTGGATCTCATCAATCTGCCCGTGCAGGATGTTGAAATCCAGCTCGAAGCGGCGGATGGTCTCGGAGAGGATCGGCTGATCCACGCCGGACCCCGTGAACGCCAGGCGCAGCAAATGACCGCCGGTCTTCAGGCGCTCGGTTACACGCGCTTTCAACGCGGGCGGCAATTCGTGCGCGATGACATCGCCGATCAATGCACGCGTGACTTCGTGATGCGGCTGCATGAAGACTTCGACCACGTTGCCTTCTTCGACCACACGGCCGGCATCGAGCACGGCGACGCGATCGCAGACCTGCTTGATCACATCCATCTGGTGCGTGATCAGGACGATGGTGAGACCAAGTTCCTTGTTGATCTTGCGCAGCAGATCGAGAATCGAGCGGGTTGTTTCAGGGTCGAGCGCGGAAGTGGCTTCATCCGAGAGCAGCACCTTGGGCTTGCTCGCCAGCGCCCGGGCGATACCCACGCGCTGCTTCTGGCCGCCGCTGATCTGCGACGGATAGCGGTCCTTCTGTGTGGTCAGGCCGACCAGATCCAGCAACGGCAGCACGGTCGCCTCGATCTCGCCGCGCTTCATGCCGGCGAGTTCGAGTGGCAACGCGACGTTGTCGAACACGGTCCGCGACGACAGCAAGTTGAAATGCTGGAAAATCATGCCGATGTCGCGGCGAGCCGTGCGCAACTGCGCGGCAGAGAGCGTGGTGAGGTCGTGGCCGTCCACGATCACGCTGCCTTCGCTAGGCCGTGTCAGCAGGTTGATGGTGCGTACCAGCGTACTTTTACCGGCGCCGCTGCGCCCGATGATGCCGAACACTTCGCCCGGCGGTATCGTCAGATTGACGTTATGCAACGCTTCGATCCAGCCTCGTGGCCCCGCGAAACGCTGCGACAGATTGCGAATTTCGATCATGTAAACGAAAAAAAGCGACGAACTCCCCGTTGAGCAACATCGCTCGGGCAAGCCGGCCGCCGTTCATCCCTGGTTCTGGAGAGGCGAAAGTTTAACGTAACCTGCGCCGCCGCCTTAATAATCAATTGCGAAGGGCTAATTACTTAAGCATATGAGCGCCTTGCGGCGCGGCTTTCCGGGCGAGAAATGTGCGCCGAAATACGTAAAACGGATATCGATTCAAGCAAAGCTCGGTTCCATCAGGGAAAATCGGTCGTTAAAATGTTTTAATAATCTGCTGCGTTCGTATGCACAGGCGCAGTCCCGCCGCACTACTGGGAGTATTTCGTTGAAGAGCTTCGAATTTCGCCGCCCGCTCGTGGTTGGCATTGGCGGCACGACCCGCGCGGCTTCATCGACCGAACGCGCCCTTCGCGTTGCCTTGAACGGCGCCGAAGCCGAGGGCGCGCGCACGCGCCTCTTCGGCGGCACGTTCCTGCACAGCCTCCCTCACTACGCGCCCGAACACAAGGAACGCACCGAAGCGCAGATCGAACTGATCGAAGCCGTGCGCGAAGCGGACGCGGTGATCATCGGGACGCCCGGATACCACGGCGGCGTCTCGGGACTCGTCAAGAACGCGCTGGACACGCTGGAAGAACTGCGCGACGACAGACGCCCCTATCTCGACGGCCGGGCGGTCGGCTGCGTGGTGACGGCTTATGGATGGCAAGGCGGCGGCGCAGTGCTGACGTCGCTGCGTTCAATCGTGCATGCGCTGCGCGGCTGGCCGACGCCGTATGGCGCCGCCGTCAATTCGCTGGAAACGCGGTTCGAAACCATCGATACCTGCTCCGATCCAAAGGTCGCCGAGCAGCTCGCAACCGTCGGCCGGCAAGCTGCGCAGTTCGCGCTGGCGTTCAATGCGCGGGAGGCTATTGCGGAACTCGATACTGCGCGTTGATTTTTTGGTTTGCCTGTAGCAATTCAACGCCGAGCACTTTCTCAAGACTCCGGATGCGGCGTGTGACCGCTGGCTGAGTTGTGTCGAGCAGTCGAAAAAGCATGTGCGACCGGCAGCGCACGACCGCAGCAACTGCCTCGATGTCATCTGACTTCAACAAAACCCGTTCCACTCAGGGCACATGAATGTCTGATCATTATTGAAGTTGCACACCGTTTGCGTCAGTCCTTGAACGGCAACTCCGGGGTGAATACGAAAGAATCCACCACATACCCCATATGGAAATAGCCGCTGCATGCACATGACGCAATGCGTTCAAGGTGATACGGCTCACGCGCGGTTTCCCTGGCCTGACTTGCAGCAGCCAATCGCCGTGCATGCCACTTGCGCAGCACGTGGCTGCCCCAGCTCCTGAAAAGGGCTTTCTGTTCGGACATCGCAGTTCTCCTTGAACGCTGGCCGGCGCGGGGCAAACGGGCCACCGCTTTTATAAGGTAGGCGAAACTTAATCGCGCGGATACCATCTTTTATTCATTTCCATATCTGCCGATCATTCGGTAGCCTCGACCGCAAACCCGCGCAAGACCTACGCCACATTTGCTTCTTTCCTATCCCCCTCGGGAACGGCTTTGCTTCTGCCAATTGCTTGGTTCCGTTGGCAGGCGCCGCTGGCTAATCTGGGCACATGCGTTCCATTGCATCGAGTACCGGAGATCAAACAGACATGCATTACAAGGGTTATGAAGTCGCTCCCGCCGCACAGCCGCTGCCCAGCGGATTGTTCGCCGCCAACCTCGTCATTCAGGACGAAGCATCGCTGCAAAAACGCGCCTATGTATTCGACGCACTCGACTACTTCTTCGAATCCGATCTTGCCGTGGCCTACGCGGCGCGCTGGGCGCGCATGTGGATCGATAACCGGCGCCTGCCGCGGGCGTGAAGCAGGTTCTGAAGCATCCTTTCGAATTTGCATAACCACATGAAAACAGATTCTTTCCAACACCGCGCAGGTCGTGAGACGATGCGGCCCTGCTAACCAGAAAGAGTTTCAATATGCATCGTAGAACTATCATTGCAAGCGTCGCGTTCGCCGCGCTTGGCGCCGTATTCGGCACCGCCCACGCTGAAGATGCGCCGCTGCGCATCGGCACCATGAGCGGCCCCGACGCGCAGATCTGGACCGAAGTATCGAAGGTCGCGGCTCGCGAAGGCCTCAAGATCAAGGTGATCGAATTCAACGATTACATTCAACCCAATGCAGCACTCGATGCGGGCGACCTGGACGCAAACGGCTTTCAGCACCAGCCGTTTCTCGACAGCCAGGTCAAGCAGCGCGGCTACAAGATCGTCAACGTGGGCCTGACGTACGTGGCGCCCATGGGTTTCTACTCGAAGAAGATCAAGTCACTGAAGGACTTGCCGCAAGGCGCGAAGGTCGGCATTCAGAACGACCCGTCCAATGGCAATCGCGCACTGTTGCTGCTGCAAAAGAATGGCGTGATCAAGTTGAAGGCAGGCGTGGGCAAGGACGGCGTGAACGCAACGCCGCTCGACGTGGTTGAAAATCCGAAGGGAATCAAACTGGTCGAACTCGATTCGGCGCAGTTGCCGCGCTCGCTGGATGACCTCACCGCTGCGTCCATCAACACGGACTACGCCGTGAAGGCCGGCTTGTCGCCGACCAAGGATGCGATCGCCATTGAAGATCTGAAGGGCCCGTATGCCAACCTGATCGCGGTGCGCGAGAAGGATCGCAATGCGCCCTGGGTCAAGAAGCTGGTGTCGGCGTATGAGTCGCCGGATGTGAAGAACTATATCGATACGCAGTTCAAAGGCTCGATCATTCCGGCGTTCTAGTCAAAGCTGGCGCTGAATAAAAAGGGGCGAACCTTGGTTCGCCCCTTTTGCATTTGGATCCTTTAGAGCCGAGCAATCGATACTTCGGTAGACTTCACGAATGCGATGACTTCACTGCCGACCTTCAATTCGAGTTCATCGACTGAACGAGTCGTGATCACCGACGTCACGATGCCGTGTGGCGTCTCTACATCCACCTCGGATACCACCGACCCGCGGATGATCTCCTTGATGTGACCTTTGAACTGGTTGCGTACGTTGATTGCTGTGATGCCCATGTGATGCTCCCTGTTTGAGTGAGTCATGCCGGGGCCGGTCGACATCGGCAAAGGGTGATGAGTACGGTGTCTAGCTGACCTGCGCGCCGTGCTTCAGCACACGCGACAGAACCTGCTCTTCCAGCTCCGCGAAACCCTCTGCCGTGCGCGAACGAGGACGCGCGAGCGAGATGGCGGCATCGAAGGAAATCTTGCCCTCTTCGATAAGCACGATGCGCTCGCCCAATGCCACAGCCTCCTGCACATCGTGCGTAACCAGCAACGCAGTAAAGCCATGCTCGCGCCACAGACGCTCGATCAACGCGTGCATCTCAATGCGCGTCAAGGCGTCCAGCGCTCCAAGCGGTTCATCCAGCAACAGTAGGTCCGGCCGATGCACGAGCGCGCGAGCAAGCGCCACACGCTGGCGCTGACCGCCCGAAAGTTGCGCAGGCCAGTCGCCTTCACGCGCGCTCAAACCGACTTCGGCCAGCGTCGCGCGTGCGTCCTCACGCGACGATTTCGGCAAGCCGAGCATCACGTTTTGCAGCACGCTTTTCCACGGCAGCAGGCGCGCGTCCTGGAACATGATGCGGGTCTGCAATTCGCTCGCACCCTCTGCCGCGTTACGGCTCACCACGCCGCCGGTCGCTTTCTCGAGCCCGGCGATAAGGCGCAGCAGCGTGGACTTGCCGCAGCCGCTGCGTCCGACTATCGATACAAAGCTGCCACGCTCGATAGCAAAATCAAAATTGGAGAGAACTTTGCGCGCGCCGAAATGTTTGTCGACGCCCTGAAGCGCGACGGCCATGTCCGCAGGATTCGAACGCGGCGAAGGCGACGGCGGTGTGCGTTCACGCGTGATGACGCGCGGTTCGTCGTTGGCAAACGCAACGCTATCCGATGAAAGCGATGAAAGAACTGATGTCACGATTTTGCTCCCTTCTGATACGCAGGATGCCAGCGCAGCGTGGCGCGCTCGATGGATTTGGCGAGCATGTCGGCAAGCTTTCCGAGCAGCGCGTAGAGCAGGATGCCGACCACCACCACGTCCGTCTGCAGGAACTCGCGGGCGTTCATCGTCATATAGCCGATACCCGATTGCGCCGAGATGGTTTCCGCCACGATCAGCATCACCCACATGAGGCCGAACGCAAAACGCACGCCGACGAGAATGGACGGCAACGCCCCCGGTAATATCACGTCGCGATACAACGCGAAACCTGTAAGCCCGTAGCTGCGCGCCATTTCGATCAGGTCGGCATCGACGGAACGAATACCGTGATACGTATTCGTGTAGACCGGAAAGAACACGCCGAGCGCAACCAGAAACAGCTTGGCTTCCTCGCCAATGCCGAACCACAGGATCACCAGCGGGATCATTGCAAGCGCGGGGATGTTGCGGATCATCTGCACGGTCGAGTCGAGCGCAACCTCAGCCGGTTTGAAGAGACCTGTCCCCAGCCCGAGCACGAAACCGATACCGCCGCCGATCGCAAAACCGGTCAATGCACGCCATGCGCTGACCTTCACGTTCGCCCACATGTCGCCCGACTGGATCAGCTCCCACGCGGCCTTGACGACTGCCAGCGGCTCGGGCAAGACACGCGACGACAAGCCGCCGGTTCGCGCTGCAAGCTCCCATGCAACCAGGATCAGGATAGGCACGAGCCAGGGCGCTGCCTGCATGCCTGCGCGTCGAAGAAATGATCCGTTCATTGTGATTCCCCGTTTCAGCTCTGCGATGCACGCGGCAAATACGACGTGCCCACGATTTCGCCAAAGGGTCCCGACAACGGGCCCGACGCGGGCTCTTTCTGCTCGCGCGGCAACAGCGGGAACACGAGTTCTGCAAAGCGATACGACTCCTCCAGATGCGGATAGCCGGACAAGATGAACGTATCGATACCCAGCGCCGCGTATTCTTTCATCAGGCCCGCAACCTGCTCCGGATTGCCGACGAGCGCCGTGCCCGCGCCACCGCGCACGAGTCCGACGCCGGCCCACAAGTGCGGATAGACTTCGAGCTTGTCGCGCTGGCCGCCATGCAACGCAGCCATGCGACGCTGGCCTTCGGAATCCATCTTTGCAAACGATGCCTGTGCGCGCTGGATGGTTTCATCGTCGAGCTTGCTGATGAGCTTGTCCGCGTCCGCCCACGCTTCTTGTTCCGTCTCGCGCACGATCACATGCAGGCGAATTCCGAACTTGATCTTGCGGCCTTTGTCGGCTGCGCGGCGGCGAATATCGTTGATCTTCTTTTCGACTTCGGCCGGCGGTTCGCCCCACGTCAGGTACGTGTCGATATGATCGGCCGCAATCTCGTGCGCGGCAGGCGACGAGCCGCCGAACCACAGCGGCGGGTGCGCTTTCTGCACCGGCGGATAAAGCACCTTGCCGCCCTTCGACGACAAATGCTTGCCTTCGTAATCGATTGAACCGCCTTCATGCGACGACTCGAGCAAACCACGCCAGATGCTCAGGAATTCGTCCGTGACTTCATAGCGCGTGTCGTGGTCGTTGAACACACCGTCGCCTGCCAACTCGACCGGATCACCGCCCGTCACCACGTTGATCAGCAACCGTCCATGCGACAAGCGATCGAACGTCGACGCCATGCGAGCTGACAACCCCGGCGAACTCAGGCCCGGGCGGATCGCCACCAGAAATTTGAGGCGCTTGGTCGCGGGAATCAGGCTCGACGCCACGACCCATGCGTCTTCGCACGAGCGGCCCGTGGGCAGCAGGACGCCTTCGTAGCCGAGCGTGTCGGCGGCTACCGCGATCTGGCGGAAGTAGTCATAGTCCGCGGCGCGAGCGCCTTGCGTCGTACCGAGATAACGGCTGTCGCCGTGTGTCGGAATGAACCAGAAAACATTCATTGTCGTGCTCCTGCCTTGCGAGTTGAGTCGAGCTTCAGCGCCCGTTCCGATAAATCATCTTATCGACGCACACTTTTCCCATGAACGATTTATTTGAGCTAAGGTTCTCGCCAATTCTGCTTATGCGTCTCAAGTGATGCCGTAGCGATGGGTTGCCTGGCGACGGAAGCGAACTGAATGGCACGTTCACTTGAAGCGAAACCGCCGGCAGATGCGGGCGGTTTCGGTTTCTGGAAACTCGCATTGACGATCAGTGATGCGCTAAGGCTGCTTGGCGGTATCCCCGGCGGCGACCGTATTGGCCGAAGTCGCGGTATTCGCTGCAACGGCCTTGCGCGATGCAAAGTCCCAGACGAGTGCGCTCGTGGTATCGACGGGTTTCGGCAAGAGCTTCGCCTGATAGAAGCTGTCGGATATAGCTTGCTGCTCGCCGAAGTTCTTCGCGACCACTGCGCGGACCGCATAGGTACGACGCGAGTTGGCGCGTTCGACCGTCGCCTGATCGAGTCCCCACACCGGCGCGAGGATCTTCGCTGCGTCTTGCGGATGCGCCTTCGTCCAGACACCGGCCTCGACCAGTTGCTTGAAGACGATATCGACGATCTGCGGATACTTCTGCGCGAATGGCGCCGATGCCAGGTAATAGCGCTGATAAGACGCGAGGCCATCGCCACGCATCAAAATGCGTGCGCCCGCATCGAGTTCCACCGAAGCCACATACGGGTCCCATGCAAACCATGCGTCCACGTCGTTGCGCTCGAAAGCGGCACGTGCATCGGCGGGCGCGAGGTAACTGATCTTGACGTCGGCAGGGGTCAGCTTCGCCCGTGCGAGCGCGGACAGCAGCAGATAGTGAACGCCGGCTGCCTTGGTGACGGCGATGCGTTTGCCTTTCAGGTCGGCGAGCGAATGAATGGGTGCATCGCGATGAACGATCACTGCCTGCGCCGAGGGCGACGGCGTTTCCTGCGCGACATAGACGAAGTTGGCATTTGCAGCTTGCGCGAAGACCGGAACCGTGTCGGCGACGTCGGCGCTGAAGTCGACAGCGTCTGCATTAAGCGCTTCCGTCAGCGGCAACCCGCTTGCAAACTCGCTCCACTCTATGCGCACATTCAGCGGCGCGACCGCCTTTTCGAGGGTCCCGCGCGCCTTGAGGATTGCGATCAGCGTGGAGGATTTCTGGTAGCCGATCCGCAGTTTTACCGGCGTTCCCGACGGCGTTTGCGCAACCGCGTTGATGGCAGTGGAAGCCAGTAACGCCATCGCAAAACAGGCGACAAGGCGATGAAGGATTTTCATGGAAATGGAAGCGGAGCAAGGGAGAGAAGCCAGCCAACCATGTTAGCAACGCACCCGCGCACGACTAAACGATCATTGCTGATATCGATTGCATTGAAAGTGCTGATGGGACGGGTCAAGCTCACCCGCTTTGGCGCCGCTTGAAATCAGCGGCGTTACCCCGCATCTGAAGGTCCATTTATCCGGAGCACGATCATGGGAAGCCGTCCCCAATTTATCGATGATCTTTCGCGCGGCGCCGCCGAGGCCGCCGCCCTCTCGACTCCCCTTGGCGACGAAGCGCTGCTCGACGCCTATTCGCGCACGGTCATCGGCGCGCTGGAGCGCGTGCAGCAAGCAGTGGCATTCATCTCGGTCGAACGGCGCATGCCCGGGAGCGCCAACGCACGCAATCCGCGCGGCTCACAGGGTGGAACGGGTTCAGGCTTTATTTTCACGCCCGACGGTTATCTGCTGACGAATAGCCATGTCGTGCATGGCGCCACGCAGATTCGCGTCACGCTCGCCGACGGCGGAACGTTCGATGCCGACCTCGTCGGCGACGATCCCGACAGCGACCTCGCCGTGCTGCGCATCGGTTCTGCCGAAGCATTGCCGCACGTGGAACTCGGCGAATCGGGCAAGCTCCGCGTCGGGCAAATCGCGATTGCCGTGGGCAACCCGCTCGGCCTCGCGCAGACGGTGACGACCGGCGTTGTCTCGGCGCTCGGACGTTCCTTGCGATCCAACTCCGGACGCATGATCTACGACGTGATCCAGACCGATGCAGCGCTGAATCCCGGCAATTCGGGCGGCCCGCTGATCAACTCGGCCGGTCAGGTGATCGGCGTGAATACGGCGATCATTGCGGGCGCGCAGGCAATCTCGTTCGCCACGGCAATCGATACCGCCAAGTGGGTCATCATGCAGCTCTTCGCGCATGGACGCGTGCGGCGCGCGTATATCGGCGTGGCGGGTACGACGTCGCCCATCTCTCGGCGCGTGCAACGCTATTTTGAGTTGCCGTCGGCGAGCGGCGTGCACGTGATGGAAGTTGTGAAAGCAAGTCCTGCTGCAACAGGCGGATTGCGCACCGGCGACAGGATCGTTGCTATCGACACGCTGCCTGTGGACAGCGTCGACAGCTTGCAGCGGACGCTGGACGCAACGCGGATCGACCGCGTGGTGAATGTCACTGTGCTGCGCGGCACGCAGAAGCTCGAGCTGGAGGTGACGCCGGTGGAACAGGCGGCGTGATCATTACGTTAGAGGCCGCGGCGGCCTCTCGCCATGCTCGAAAACACGCCATCGCGTTTGATCAATCCGTGGAACATCGCAGCGCCCAGATGCGCGAGGAAGGTCGCGAACAACAACAGCGCGAGGACCGTGTGCGCGGAACGCAAGAACGTGTAGAGGCGCACGCCTTGCGGCGCGATCGGCGGCAGATAAAGCGCTCCGGCCAGATGAATCGGAAACCCTCCGGCTGACAGCATCGACCAGCCGACCAGCGGCATTGCGAACAGCAATGCATAAAAGACCCAGTGCGAAAGATGGGCGATGTGCTGCTGCCAACGCGGCATGTCATTGGGTAAAGGCGGTGTGCGATGCGTCAATCGAACGATGAACCGCAGGAGCACGAGCACGAGAATCGCGATGCCAAGCGGCTGGTGGACTGCCAGCAGCGTCTCATGCCACGACGACAACGTGGCGACCATCCCCACGCCGATATACAACATCGCTATGACAAGCGGCGCCATCAGCCAGTGGAAGAACCGGGCGGCGGGACTGAAATGTTTATCTGCGACGCGCATTGAATGTTCCGTGTCGATGCTTGAGCGAATGCCGGGCCATGCGCTTCCTCACGCGTGCGGCGATTATAAGAGACGGCATAAGCCGACGAGCGCGCGGCCAATAGCGGATCGTCGGACGGCCTGGGACCGGCGGGAAGGATGGTCGGATCGTAGTTGATGTCGCGGCAATAGCCGTCGGATTGCGGTGTCTCGCGCTCGATCACCAGCGTGCCTGCATCGATGTTTGGGCGGTCGTCGGGCCATCGCTTGGCGATAATCAGCACGAGGTGCCGGCGCAATGCGCCGGCACCTTCGGAAGCGTTTTATTGCGTGGAGGTCTGCGGCTTTACATCGCCCATCTGGGTCAGTTGAGAATAGACGTCGTGCGAAAGCTCGAGCAATACCTTCCGGTCGATCGCGCCTGATACCGCATAACCGAAGTCGCCATCGATCCAGTAGAACACGTTCACCGAGCCGTCCTGGTAAAGCTTGAACGCAGTCGTATCCGAACTGATCTTCCTGTGCGAGATGCACAGCGTGATGCGTTCGCCCTTTGCGTCGTGGTACATGAACTGCGCGACCGGACCATCGTCACCGGGCAAAAGACGGCCGCCCATCAGTTCGAAGCCGACGCGCGTCAGGATCGGCGGACGCACATCCGTACCAAGCCGCTTCGATACCCACGTCACCAGTTCCTGCTCGCGATCCGCCCCGACTTCGACCGGCCGCATCACTTCGGGTGCATACATCACGTGCGCAACGGCGGATTGACGCGCGAACTGCTCACCCGGCGTAAAGCTCGCGCGCTCCACGTGAACGCCACCACCGCTGCCGGGCATCAGCGCACGGCCTCCGACGTTGCCCATCATGCCGCCCACGCCAATGCCCACGCCTATGACAAGCGCCGCCGCCATGCCGGCGAATTGCGGCCAGTTGGCGGCATCGCGCCAGCGTTTGCGTTCGGGCGGCAACAGCCGTTGCGGCACGGGCTCGCTCAACACGCGGTCATAGCGGTCATGGAACATGCTGTTCAGCGAGAAGTAATCGCTGATCTTGGTGGCGAGCGCTTCGTCGTGTTCCAGCAGCCGATCGATTTCCTCGCGACGGTGCTCCGCCAGCGACCCGTCCACATATGCGTGGATTTCGTCTTCGGTAATCGGTGTTTGTTGTTCGCTCATCGCACCACCTGTAATTTTGCGCCGGGTTGGGCGCCTGCCATCAGCGCGCGCAATCTCTCACGCCCGCGCGATAAACGCGACATGACGGTCCCGATCGGGATTTCCAGCGCTTGCGCAACATCCGCGTAGCTCATTTCTTCCAGTCCCACGAGCAGCACGACCTGACGCTGATCGAGCGGCAAGCGCTGCAAAGCGAAGTCCAGATCGCGCATTTCAAGCGACTGCGTCTGCGTACCGGCGACCGCGAATTCACGCTCGTTTATGTTCTCGTCATCGACTGAGACATGCACCGCTTTTACCCCGGCGCGACGGGCCTGATTCGCGAACACGTTATGCATGATCGTGAAAAGCCACGCGCGCATGTCCGTGCCGGTCTGGAACTTCTCCGTATGGCGGAGCGCGCGTTCAAGCGTGTCCTGTACCAGATCGTCGGCGAGATCGCGGTTGTTGATCAGCGCCCGCGCATATCGGCGTAATCGCGGCACATGTTCCATTAACTCGTCACGGACGCCCATGGGCCTTCCTCATTTTGTAAGCTTATGCGGACGCTGGACCTGAAACGCCGCTGCGAATAATGGGCTAACACCACGGGTCGCGGGTTATTCCCGTCATCCGGCTTTTTTATGCGTTGAGTTCAATTGCCCGTCATCAGATCCGCAGCGCGCATCAGCCCGCGCGTGTTTGCACGACCCGCCAACACGTAGCGCCTGCCGCCCGCAGTCCAAGCCAGCAAACGCGTCTCGCCTACCCGATTTGCTTTCCACTGCGGTTGCGGTTTTGCCATGATGCCGGGCGCGATCAGCATGACAGCGGCCTCGCCCATCGCGTTCCGATACACATATTCGGTTGCCGATGCCAACGGGCCCACCGGCATTTCGCGTCTCGCAGTCGGGTGAAAGCCTACGACGTACAGGTTCGGCGCATCCGCCAAAGCCTTCGCCGAGCTTACATAACCGCTCGCGCCGGTCGCCATGTCCTGCACCGCGACCGCCTGTTCGAGCGCCATGATCGATGCATTATCGAGCGCAGAATCGGAGATGTCGAATGCGAACAGTCCGCCCGCCACCAGCACCAGCGCAGCGAAGGCGGCTATCAAATACGCGCTGATACGGCGCTTCGATACCCACGGTGCGGATCTGGGCAGCGACGCTTCGTCCATGGGTTCATGAAAGGCACTCTGCATTTGCTGGTTGATCCGCCCATAGAAAGCGACCCGCTGCGCCTCATCGGGACGGTCTTTCAAATAGCTTTGAACGCTGGCAGCGCGCACCGGATCGAGCATGCCGTCGGCGTAAGCCTGGACGTCGGACTCTGAGAGCCGGGGTTCCGAAGGTGGTTTTACTATGGACATGATCGATTCGAGTTGCTGTCGGTATGGAGGCGAACACCGTTTCATGCGCTTTATTCCGTCTGCACATTGTTTCAGGTTTCGCGCCAAAACAGCCGCCTAACTGAAAACAAAAGCGTCCCTGACCGCGTAAACACCATCCATTGCAGCTTATTCCACTCGTATTCAAATTTTTTTCCGGCAAAAAATAATCCGCTTTGTCGGGAATATCCCTGCCCCTTCCGGGGTTCTCTCCAGTACACACCGCAACGAAACACATCTACTGGAGAAGAACATGAAAGCCCTCGCCATCGCCCTCGTAGCTATCGCGACAATCGCTTCAGCCAATGCATTTGCGCAAACCAAGACCCGCGCCGAGCTCTATCAGGAACTGATCCAGGCACAGAAAGACGGCCGCGACTTCGTGACGGATACCTCGTACCCCGATGTCAATCCGATCTTCGCGCACCAGCTAGAACAACAGAAGACGCGTCTTGCTCAAGAGCAATCGAACACCACAGTGGCAAGCACGCCCCCGGCAAACGCAAGCGAAGCAAACTGAAAGTCCCGCAACGAAGTACCACGCAACATCCGTAGCAACCTGGCAAATACATCGGATCACTAATTATTTATTGAGGTCATCATGAACAAATTCCTTATCTCCGCATTGGTTCTTTCATCGGCATTGGCTGCACCGGCTCTCGCGTTTGCCCAGAGCAACGCTCCAGTGACGCGCGCACAGGTCAAGGCCGAACTCGTTCAGCTCGAAAAGGCCGGCTACAGCCCCGGCGGCGAAAACGTCAATTACCCGCAGGATATCCAGGCCGCCGAACAGAAAGTCTGGTCGCAACAAGGCGCGGCGGCAATGTCGTATGGATCGTCCACCGGCAGCATGTCGGCATCGGGCGCACGCGCTGACCATGCGCCGGATCAAGCAACGCAACCGATCTACTTCGGCCATTGAGCGAATGAGCGGCCTCGCCTGTGCCACTCTGCATGAGCCGGTAAACTCCGGAGGCAAGCGCGACGACTTTCCTGCGTCGCGCACTTTCCTCTGGAGACATCCGCATGAAACAGGCGCTCCACCATCTGGGCGTGACCACGCGCACGCGCGGTCTGCACGAAATCACCCGCGACATTCGCAGCTGGATTGACCAGCAAGGCATCCAGACCGGGCTGCTGACAGTGTTCCTCCGACATACATCGGCGTCACTGCTGATACAGGAAAACGCCGATCCCGACGTGCGCACCGACCTCGAACAATTCTTCGCGGACATTGCGCCGGAAGAGCCGGGCCGTTATGTACACGACGCGGAAGGCCCCGACGACATGCCCGCGCATCTTAGAACGGCGCTCACCCAAGTCCAGCTTTCCATACCGGTGAGCGCGGGCCGCATGGTTCTCGGCACCTGGCAGGGCATCTACCTGTTCGAACACCGCCGCGTTTCACATAGACGCGAGGTCGTGTTGCACCTTTTCGGCGAGTGATTTAATATACGCAGCGCGTATATAACCCCCGGGAGCGTCCGACATGCATCTGCAACAACAAACTCTGCTTCGGGACGCCATGCGGCGGCTCAACATGACGCGCGATGCATTTGCAAACCGGATTGGCGTGGCGCGACGGGCACTGGATACATGGCTGCTTCCGGACGAATCCGCTGAATCGCGCGCCATGCCGGAGATCGCCAGCCGCTACGTCATGGAGATCCTGGAGCGAACGCCCACTGACGATGAGTATACGCAACGCGTACAGTCACCTTCCATTCTGCACGAGGGACGACCGCACCTGCTTTCCGTCGATCAGTTTTCGCGCGATTCCGTCGAAGCGCTGTTCCGGGTCGCGGACACCATGCAACCCATCGCGCGGCGTCAAAAAATCACGCGCGTCCTGGAAGGCGCAGTGCTCGCGAACCTGTTTTTCGAAGCCAGCACCCGCACACGTGTGAGTTTCGGCGCGGCGTTCTGCCGGCTGGGCGGTTCGGTATGCGACACGACGGGCTTCACCTTTTCATCGATGGCAAAAGGCGAGTCCATCTATGACACCAGCCGCGTGATCAGCGGCTATGCGGACGCGCTCGTCGTGCGCCATCCCGAGAAAGGATCGGTGGCTGAATTCGCACGCGCGACCAACGTTCCCGTGATCAACGCAGGCGATGGCCCCGGCGAGCATCCGAGCCAGGCGCTGCTCGATCTCTACACGGTCCAGCGCGAGTTTTCACGCGTGGGGAAGATTGTCGACGGCTCGCATATCGCAATGGTCGGCGACCTCAAATACGGCCGCACCGTGCATTCGCTCGCGAAGCTGCTGGCGCTGTATCGCGGACTGAAATTTACGTTGATCTCGCCGGCATCGCTCGAAATGCCCACGTCCATCCTCGATCAGATCACGCGCGGCGATCATGTGGTCGAGCAGACGAGCGACCTGCACGCAGGTCTCAAAGGCGCGGACGTGGTGTATGCAACGCGCATTCAGAAAGAGCGCTTCGCCGATGAATCCATCGAAGGTTACACGCCTGATTTCCAGATCAATCAGGCCCTGGTCGAAAGCGTGTGCGGGCCTGACACGTTGATCATGCACCCGCTGCCGCGTGACGGCCGTCCCGGCGCCAACGATCTCAGCGTCGACCTCAACCACGATCCGAGGCTTGCGATCTTCCGTCAAACGGATAACGGCATCCCCGTGCGCATGGCGATTTTCGCGGTGTTGCTCGGCGTGGAAGGACAGGTCCAGCACTCGATGCGCGATGCTGCTTGGCGAGCACCCGCGTATATCGGTCCTGACGATGCGGTCTTCAACGGCATCGACTAAGCAATTTATACGGCGACGCCGGAAATCTTGACGCGTTGTTTACGCGCAAAAAGATACGCTGCAAGTCATCCCGAACAGAGGAGCTTGCAGCGTCATGAACCTTGTACTCGAAAGAATCGTTGGCCCGGCGAACAACAATAATTCGGCGGAACGCGAAAGCACTGCCGCGCCCTGTGTTTCGCGCGTTCATTTGTCGGCGGTACTGCGCAGCAAGCAGGATGAGGCGGCGCGTGAGCGCATTCGCCGCCTCTTTCATTCGCCGCTCGGCGTGTACGTGAGCCAGGCTTCGCGCGATCACGACGACCTCCGCCTTGTATTCGACGTCGCCATGGAAGACCTCGACTTCACCGTGCGTACCTTACATCAGGTTCTGCCCGAGGCCGTGATCGAGGCCGTCCGTCCGCGCGTATTTACGCACAGGCGCGAGCACTAAGGCATTACGCGAGCGAGAAGTTGACGGCAGCGCGGGCGTGGAGCGTGGTGGTATCGAGCAGAGGGACAGGGCTGTCCTCGGCTTTTACCAGCAGCATGATTTCCGTACATCCCAGTACGATTGCTTCGGCGCCGCGTGCTGCCAGCCCGTGAATGACATCGCGATAAAGCTTGCGGGATTCTTCCGTCACGATCCCAAGACACAACTCGCGATAAATGATGTCGTGAACGGTCGCCTGCTCTGCGGTATCGGGGACGATTGTCGCAATGCCGTGCCGTTCTTCAAGCCGGTCACGGAAAAAACTTTCGCGCATTGAAAACGCCGTGCCGATAAACCCGACTTTGCGAATGCCGCGCCTTTGCGCTTCAATACCCGTCGGGTCCACGATATGCAAAAACGGCACGGACACCGCAGCGGCAACCTGCTGCGCGACGAGATGCATGGTGTTCGTGCAAAGCACGATGCAATGCGCCCCGCCCGCTTCCAGATGGCGCGCGGCCTCGCTGAGCCGGATGCCTGCAATTTTCCATTGTCCGTCGCGTTGAAGGCCTTCAATAGGCGCGAAATTCACGCTATGGAGCAGCACTTGCGCCGAGTTCAGTCCGCCGAGCCGGGTGCGCACATCCTGGTTGATCAGCCGATAATATTCAGCGGTCGATTCCCAACTCATCCCGCCGATCATGCCTATGGTTCGCATCGTGGTCATGCTGCTGCCCTGCCGTTCTGTTTGTCGAACCGACATAGTGCAGCGAAGCGCGGCGCGCGGCTAGGGCAAAATTTCGAGACATATCGCGGGTTCAGGCTAGGGCGTGTTGCGAATCAGCAGGTCCAGATGAAAGCAGCGGAGAGCGCTACGAATGATGAGAAGCGTTCGGAGAGCTTGTCGTAGCGAGTAGCCATGCGGCGGAATTGTTTGATGCGACAAAAAACAGTTCGACCAGATTTCGAGAGGCATACAAATGTCCATCCAAAGGACGGTGTTCAAGACGATTCGTGCGACTGGGGTAACAGCTTGAATGCCTGCCGATTTTAGATGCTGCAGGATTGCGTTCGAATCGTAGGCTTTGTCGGCAGCCGGACTGTCGTACTGTCGATGAAGACTTCTTCAAGGTCAGCGGTGCCTGCAAGCTTGGCGAGTACCGCATGCCATATTTGCGCCCGAGACCATCTTGCAAAACGTTGGTACACGCTATTCCACGGTCCGAAATCAGGCGGGAAATCACTCCATGGGCTGCCAGTGCGTGCGATTCATGGCACGGCCTCAACAGACAGCCGATTAGCTCCTGCGGTCCGACCAGGATCGGTAGGCCTGCTTGGCAGCAAAGGGGCGATCCGCTCGTGTTGGTCATCGCTGAGCATCAGTCTTGCCATCCTGTTTTCCGCAAAAGACAGGATATAAACAACTTCCCTTACAAGTTAACAGCCCTCTCCCCGATGATTGTCCACACGCCCTAGTATCACTGGTATCACGTTGCCTCATTACTGGAATTGGGCGTTTCTAACACCGACCAGCGCCGTTTGCGTTTTACGATGACCGGCTTGGCTGTTTCACGTAGTTCGTACTTCACGGGGTGCTCGTGATTGGGATTAGTCGCTTCACCACAGTGCCTGTCTTCTTTTCGTTCGCCCTCCAGACCGTGAAGATCTGCTACGCGTTCGCTCATCTTAGTTGTGACCGGATCAAGCCTAACGCGCAGGTATCGGCGTCTGTATGGATGATTCACCATATCGAATTTTCTTAGAATTGGGCGATGGCCTGCATGCCGACCGTCACACGCGAGGTAGGGAATCCGCTGGGCTTGTAGAGCGGTGTTCCGACAAACAGGTCATACGAGAGGCCGACGACGCGTGCAGGCAGGCCACCTCGAATGCCGATCACCGCACCCGCCAGTTGTGTCCCTGCGAGAAATGCCGTATTCGGTCCGAAGACGCGCCCGTAGTCGATTCCCGCATATAGCATTTGGCCTGTCTTGAACACCGGCCATTGCAGTTCGTTGCGCCAGAAAAATCCCCTTTCTGCCGCCAGCATCGTTTCACCGTCAAAACCGCGCACCGTGTAGCGACTGCCGATGGTCAAGTCATCGAGGTAGAACAGCGCGTCATTGGTGAACTGCGCGTGCAACGTCGTAACGTAGCGGAAAGTTTGTCTGGCGACGGCGAACGGCACGGACAGGTTCCCATCGAGCACGGCCATGTGAAATCGGTATGTCGGACCGCTGGGAAACGGATCATCTGTCGCGCCGAGGCCACCGATACCGTGACGATACGCGAGGGTTCCATCGAACTGCGATGCGCCAAAGTAGTGACGGTCGGTCAGCCCCGCTTCGATGAACGTGTTGTTGCGGCGTTGCTGCGGTATATCCGTGTCATCAATGAAACTTTGACCGAAGCGCTTTGATAACTGAAACTCCACGCCGAACACGTCGCCTTGACTGCGACTCAGCACGCGCGCCAGTCTGAGCGTCGCCGTTTGCGAATTACCGCTCGATACGAACGTCTGGTTCACGCCCGCGATCTGCTGATAATAGGTGTTGGCGTTGCCGGACAGCGTCGCTATCCAATAACCCCATGGAACGGAGTACGAACCATTAAAGCCGTGCGAACCAAGGGACTTGTTGCCGAACGAGAGGTCCTGATTTGCGCCTACCGTGAAGACGTCGTTCAGGCCGAGCGGGTTATCGATGCCGAGGCTCACGTTGCCTTGCCATTTGCCGGTCGCGTCCGTGCCAGAATTATCGATGGATGCGACGAAGCTCCACGGCTTCGAACGCTTGACGGTCACGACGACGTCGCTTTCGCCAGGATTGCCGGTCGGCTCGATCTTCATGTCCACGTCCTGCGATGCAACGCGCTTCATCTGCTCCAGACCTTGTTCAAGGTCGCGCAAGTCCAGGAGGTCGCCGTCGCGTGCGGGGAATGCGGATCTCAGGGTGCCGCGCGTGTTGGGATCGGCGAAGCGGATCTGGCGCACGACGCCGGGGATGAGGGCGAGTGTGAGCGTGCGTTTCGAGAGGTCCTGCTCGGGCAGCAGAAGCCGCGTGGTCACGTAGCCTCGCGAAAGGATCGTCTGCTGCAGCGCCTTTGCCAGTGTGTCGATACCGGCCTTGCCAATGCATTCGCCCTTGTAGTGGTCGAGCCACTCGCGAGCGAAGGCGAAGGGGTCCAAGGGCAGGGCCGAAGCTCCCTTGCTGTGGATGGTGTCGGGCAGTGTTGTGGGGACATCGAGCCTGAACGTATCGATGCGAAAGCACGGATCTTCCTTTGGCAGAAGCGAGAATCCTTGAGACGTCGGAAGGGTGGAACGTACCGCTGGCGCTTGAACGACTGCATCGCGCTGCTGTGCGGCGCGTTGCTGCTGAATCTGCTGGTTCTGTTCGGCGTTGGCACGGGCGGCAGCGGCTTCGTCGGCGGACGTGGGCGCGTGCTGTGCGTTCGACGCGAGCGATACCAGGGCTGCGAGCGGTAGCACCGCCAGCCTCTTTCGAATTTTCATAAAGGTTTAAGTCAGATGACTAAGGCTACAGTTCGGCGGCGTCGCCGAGTTCGTTTAAGAGGACTGACGTCCCAGAACGGGGGCTGCACAGAATGACTACGCTATCGAGCGATTCGCTGTCTGCATCGAGACCGGCATAGAATTCATCGAAATGTGCAGATGCAGTACCAAAGCAAAGGGCTTGCGCCCGTGTTCCAACGTGTATCGATTGATGCAATCTCCGATCAGTATCCAGATACCGCATGCGGGCTGTTTCAGCTCCATAAAAAATCATACCCTGTTGTTTTTATTCGTATTCATTAGTTTGAACCAAAGCCTAAGCCTCTCGCGCTCGTCGCTTAGCATCCTGCGCTGCGAAGGTTCCATCAACCACGGCGGCTGACTGGATCGTTACATACAGCCTTTCCCGGTTCATTTTTCGACTACCACCCAATACGACTGCGCTCATATAGCCAGACACCAATACCAGATACTAGTGTCGCGAATGGAACCAGCTTGCACCACGCGTAGACTCTAGACGTTGAAGGCCAGAGATACCCGTTGTAGTCATGCATCCAGGCTATCAAAGGCATCCACAAAAGCTCTATAGCTATGGCAAGGATCGCGTACGCAAGAAGGAATATCAGCAGATAGCTCATCAGCGCTTTGATGTCTCGCTGGAAACGTGTACTCATCTTTTCACCGGCAGGTTAGGAATGTTATTGACGCCCGCGTTAGTTGCTTCCGATGCCATTGCGCCAGCTGTTGTTCCACCGATTGAAGGAAGTGCGCTCGGCGGAACATACTTCGAAACTCCGTTACCTACGTCGATCCATTCTGGACGATACCAAGGGTTGATCCTATTGCCGAGGGCGCTTTCGACTTTACCGCCGATGGCATAGCCAGTAACCGTTCCGATGGCTGCTCCAGCCATGTTCATGCTCGGGTTGTCGCCTTTCATTGTCGATCCCGTTAATGCGCCCCCCTTGTTTATTGGCAGTCCAGGTAACAAGCCGGTCCCAAAAGTGAGCGCACCCGTAATGGCGGCCATAACTGAGTCAACCGGATTAACCTGTCCTTCGTTGAAGACGTATTGAGCACCACTACTTACGGCTGCTCCTATGCCACCACCTGTCAGCGCCCCCAAAGCCGAAGGCAACCCACCAGCAACAACCCCACCCAAAGCGATCATTCCCGCGCCCGCAATCGCTGTGCTGACCGGATTATTCTTCACGTTGTTCGTCACTAGCTCGTTATATGTCTGACCAGTGCCAATCTGTTTCTGCCCCGCGTTATACGCCGACTGATTGCCCGTGATGTACTGACTGTTGTAGTCGTGGTTCGCGTAGTTCGGGTCGGTCTTGTAGCCGTCGCAGTTCAGGTTCTGGCATCCGATGATGCTGCGCACTTCGTAATAATGCCGTCCCCCGGACTGCGACGCCGTTTGCTGATCCGAGTTACTCAATATCTCTGCCACAATTCGGCCTTCCGCTTCTTGCACACTGATCCCGAGCGCCTTGGCAACGATCGATGCATCCTTCTTCGCCATTGCATACTCGTCGGGGTGGAGCATTCGATTGTAGCGGTCAGTTTTGCGGGTCTTGTTTCGCATATTCTCGAACAGCTCCACGGCCATTCCAAACCGAAATCCCGCCTGCTATGGCAAGGCTGCACGTCAGGACCGGATAAAGGTTTGGTTGCGCAGCTATCGACAGTGCAGCAGCGCCTGCGTTGATCAGGAATGCACATAGTGCAACGCGCCAGACCAGTCGCGTGGGCGTATTCAGGCACCGGGCTAGCACTACATACCCACCCGCAAAACAAAGGATGTTAACCACCGCATTGGTGGTCGTCGATAAGCGCAGCATTGTCGACGCTTGCGGGGCGAAGCCAAGAGGCACTGCGCCAGTCGCTGTCATTAGCGCAACTACCGCTTGCAGGATTGCGAACAGGTAGAGCGCTACCTGTGCGACGGCGAAATTGTCCTTGACAGTAACCTCGTTTATTGCCGTTCTATTCATTTCGAATCATCCTGTTTATCGTCTGCGATTTTGTAGCTTTCGCGCGCATTCTTGTAGCTTTTGTCGAAGGGCTTCAAGTGAAGCAAGTTGGCCCGCTCTGCATACGTACCCGTTGCTAGGACAAGCATCCCAATCACGACACCGATGAACATGACTAAACCAGTTAAAAAGAGATAAGAGCTCACGGCTATTACTATGCCAACGGACCACAACAGGATGCGGAACCAAGCCGTAAAGTTGCCATTGCTTATAATTTTCATTTTTTATCTTGCGCCGCGTCGTTAAGCTTTTACTGGCATCATTGAACGTCGTAGTGTTCTCGATCCAGCTTCCTGATTCAGTAAAGAAAGTTCCCGCTAACGGGTACTTATTCGCCACGCCTCCGAGTGTCAGGTCTACGATACCTCCGGCCACATAAGCGCCAGGGTTGGGCCGAGCCATTTGCGCCGTGAAATCCGCAGCCCATCCTGTAACAGTTGCCCCGAAGGCTATTCCTTCGAAGATTGGCGTATAGGGTGTTTGTAACACTGCTGCCGTTGCAGCTACTGAACCAATGCGCCCCGCATTCCTAGAAATCATCGAAGCCGCGCCCGCTGTCGTATCTCGCACATAATCCGCGTCCGATTGATCAAACTTCGTGAACGGCCCCGTTGGGCCTGCCGCAACGCTCGCGCTGTCGATTCCCGTTGCGTCGTCTATTTCGCCCAATACTTCACCTCGAAGCACGCCGCTTTCGTCAGTTTGCCCTGCTCGGCCTTGTCTCCGTTGGCCATATCCGCAATCGCCTGCTTTTCGTGAGGGTGCGAACTTGATTAAACCGGCCCATGGATTAGCCGCAAAAATCTTTGGTTCCCGCGTTAAATTCCATGCTTACAGAGTAAGCAGCCTTCTCCAATCCATTCACAGAAATTTTGTCAGCGTCCCTGGAAATTGACGCTTTCATCCCGTTTTTGCACATCACGAATATGTGGGAATTTTCGTCTACAGCAGTCCAGCCTTTAGTTGCAAGAGACCCTTTGAGCATCACCGCCTTTTGGCCTCCCCAAGTCAAAGCATCAAGGTTGTAGAGTGCAAGAGCGGCACCAGTTTTTGCATTCTCGTGCTTAGACAGGACCGACCCGTTTCTGAACATGAAATCTAAATCTGCGACCATCGTCTTCAATCTTCCTTCTGTCTCTGTACGAGGAGGAGTCCGTGCTACGAGCCAAATCATCAGTGTGAGCCACAACATCAGCAGTATCAAATTCCTTGCGGAATCCTTTTTCATTGGGCAAGCCTTTATTGTTTTTTGAGTAGATTTGGAATCTGACCGGAATAGCCGAAAGCAGCGTTGCCATCAAGACTGGGAGCCTTTGTGAATCCACCGAAACCCACCCCAAATTCAAATGCGGTTGATCCTCCGATGCTGTGATTGAAACCTAAACATGCACCGAAAGCACACCCACTTCCACCAGCAGACTGACCAGCAAGAAATTCATCGGTAAGCCTACCTTTATCGGGTGAATTCTGACCGACGTTATTGGTTATAACTCCTGCCGTGACGGCTCCTCCTACCGAGCGCGACGCAGCAACAGATGCGCCGTAATACAGATTTCCGTTGTGCGTATTAATTGTCAACCCACCACCGACTCCAGCACCGTATTGAAAAGTCACATAGTCGACTGACCCCGGCCGTTGTGCTGCCATTGCTACAAGTGACGACCTTTGGTCATTCTGCGCGTCATCTGCGCTATATTGGAACAAGCTGCTGCCGGACGTTTGTCTACCCCCACACCATTTTCAGTCCCAACTAAAACAATACGATTGCTGTACATTCCACCCAGATTACTCACGTCAATAGACACGCCGGGGGTAGGCCCTTCACCGGCGATCGGCGTTGCATTGAGCGTGCCATGGTTGACGCTGTTCGCGCCTGTCACGACGTTCAAATTCTTCGCATAGATTGCCGCGTTCGCCTGCACAGCACGTGCAATCAGATCCACCTGATCGATATCCGCCGCGTTCAGTCCCGCACCTTGCACACTGATGTTGCCGTGCGTGACGTTAAAGCCCGAGAGAGAACCGTCGGGTGCGAAGTTCGGTGTGCCGGTCGTGAGGATTGCGCGCGACGTATTAATGAAGCCGCCACCGTTCACGCTGATGCCCGAGCCGTTCGCGATCACCACTTCGGCACGTTGCCCAGCGACCTCAAGACGCCCGTTGATCTGGCTCGCCGCGCTGCCGTTCACCTGATTGACAACGACGCGTGCGGCCTGCCCAGGACCGAAGTTCGGATTGCCGTTGATCATGCCCGCCTGCTGCGTCTGCACGATGGTCGGCGAGTTGTTCAGGATGGCGCCGTTCTTCTGAACATCGAACTGGCCGTAGGTATTCATCGAAACACCGGCGCCTGATGGCCGGTTGATGTTGACCTGTGGCAGTCCGTTTTGCGTGGCGATGACGCCGGGTGCGTTAGCACCACCCGGAACGATTTGCGCGCTCGACCACGAGGGGAGCACGCCAAGTAACACAAGAGCAGCAAACGCGATCTGTCGCAGCGTGAAATTCGCACTATATGATTCCCCGCTGCGTACCGAACTCTGTCCCGCTGCCTTGCCCGTGGCCGTGGCCGTTTCCTCGACGGCCACCAGCATGTTTCTCAGTCCGCTGAAGACCAGCCGGTAGTTGTTTTTATTCATCCGGTCGCTTTGTATCGCTTATTTTTAACGACCGACAACATAACGCCAGGTGAACCATCCGAGTTAAAACTTGCTATCAGCCGGAGCCGAAAACAACGGTTTTAGTTAAATCGGATTTATCTTATTGGGTGTTGATCGCACTGCGAAGTAACGAGAGCGGGCAGAGAAGTGGAGGACTCTTCCGCAAAAGCTTGGGAGATGGCTGAGGGCGATATTTACGGTTGGCAGCGGGGATACCCAGCAATTCCTGCGAAGTGTGACTATATCTGCTGATTGTCAACACACCCTAGCGTTCGCGTGCAATCGCACAACGGTGGTCCTGCAGTTCTTCCGACGATCCAAAGTCGCCCTGCGCCAGACGTACGTGATCATTGAGCAGGAAAAACGCGGGCTTGCCGTCGGGCGTGGTCGTGCCGGTCAGCAGAAGCGTCTGGTCCGCCATGCGTCCCCCTTCGTTTGCCACATCGGCTGCGAGCAACTTGAAAGGATCGACCGAGGCGAGCGCCGGGTCATCGATACGCCTGATCCTGTACGCATGGCCGCGCAGCGAGGTAGGGAACGCGGTCCATTGCGCACCGATCTTCGGTCCTTGTTCGCGCAATGCGTTCACGACATCGGGCGCCAGGCAATCGATATGAATATGCAACTGGTTCTGCGAACGCCCGCTGGTCGAATTGATCGCGAGCGAAAGTTCATCGCGCGGCAATTCCTTGCCGAGTTTTGCGTTCACGAAGCGCCGGGCGTCCCATGCAGCGCGCCAATAGTTCGGCGTATCCGCCGCCAGCAACTCGGGACTTTCAATCCCGCCAATGCGTTTTGTCGGGATCAACAAGTACTGCGTGGCCCCGTTCAGGTCCTTCAGCACGGCATAGCCCTGAGTTGCATCGATATCGATACACTTTTGCGGCACGTCCGCCCCCTGCGCGGCCGGTTCACATGAGTTATGAACGATCTGCCATAACGCATTGGGATTGCCGGCGCATGCTGACGTCAGGATGACAGCCGCGAGCGCGGCCGCGAAAAAGCGAAGAAACCAAAGGTTCCGCATGGGGCGAATAGTCGAGACGAAAAGCTGCATCGTAGCAAGGGCGCTTTACGTCTGCATGACCTCTGCCTGGCAAGGCTCGTCCCAAATCACATGACGGGCAGATGCAAATGGTGCGGATGCTCGACCGTATCCGCGATCAATCTCAGCGCGTCTTCGCATTCATCCAGATTTTTTGGACCGCCGAGGCAGACGCGAATGGCTTCGGGCGGATTGCCATCGGTAGCAAACGCCGTTGCCGATACCGCTCCGATCCCTTGCGAACGCAACTGCAACGCAAGCTCCGACGCTTGCCATCCGCATGCAGGATCGATCGGCATCCAGAAATGGAAGCCGGCGGGATCGGCGTCGAACTTCCACTTCGATAACACGCGCGCCGCGATTGCCTGCCGCGCAGCGGACTCGGTCCGGATGGCGTCGAGCATCAGGTCGGCGGTGCCGTCCACGACCCATTGCGTAGCGAGCAACATGGTGAACGGGCTCGCCATTACCGTCGTGGCGCGCAATGCCCCCGCGAGATGCTGCGCGCGCCGTGAAGAAGGCGCGCGAATGTAAGCCACGCGAAGCCCCGCGCCGAAGCTCTTCGAAAACCCCGTCACGTAGTAGGTCAGGTCCGGTGCGAACGACACCATTGCGTCGGGCGCGTTCGCGGGCAGCATGCCGTAGGCATCGTCTTCGATGATCGGCACGCTGTATCTCAACGCGACGTCGGCCAGCGCCTCCCGGCGCTTCGATGAAAGCGTGACCGTGCTCGGGTTCTGGATGGTCGGGTTGCAATAGAACGCGCTGGGCTTGTCGCTCTTGCAGAGCGCTTCGAAGGCATGCGCGAGGGGACCGTCGTCGTCGCGTGCGAGTGCCTGCAGACGCACGCCAAGCTGCGCTGCAATCGCCTTGATGCCGGGATACGCCAGCGTATCGAGACAGATGGTGCCGCCCGGCCGCGCGAGCTGCGACACCATGGCCACGAGCGCGCTGTGGATGCCCGGACATACGAGCACCTTGTCTTCATCGCAGTCATCGAAACGCCGCTTGAGCCACCGTGTTCCCGCAGCGCGGTCGTCGGGCGTGCCGCCAAAATCCTGGTACCGCAATAGACGATAAGGATCGGTTGACGCGAAGAGCCGCGCCGCCGACTCGCGCAACCGTGCGGCAAGCTCGACGGGTTCCGGCGGCATGTTCATGGTCATCTCGACACTGCTGCCGCCCGAGAGCGGCAACGTTGCCGTTCTCCCGCGCACGAACGTTCCGCTGCCTGCGCGCGAATCCAGCAGACCGCGTTTGCGCGCTTCTGCATAGGCACGCGCGACGGTCGTGTAGTTGAGCTGCAGTTCGTCGGCGAGATCGCGCAAACCGGGCAGCCGGTCGCGCGGGCGCAGTCGTCCGCTCGCCAGGTCTTCTTCGATTAGTTCTGGAATCAGCAAATAAGCCGGCTTGCGGCTTTCCGTGAGTTTTCTGATCCAGTGATGAGTAAGACTGGCCATGAAACGTTCTCTGATTAAAGGCGGTTAAAAAACGATAGCACGAAAAACGCAAACATAAAAAATTGATCGCATTGAATGATCGTATGGAGAATCGTTTTGCAGACGGTCAATGCACGTAATGAGTGTTTATTGCACCAGTAGCGAGCGATTGCACCAACAAAACATCGCCCTGTTGGTGCGTGGGCGAATTTGACGTGGCGCCGAAGTGAGGCCCCGCAAGGCTTTCGGCGAGCCGATTCAAAATATTTCCTACTCGCCCAAGTGCTGATCGGTTGAATGATCGGGTATTGATCGCATTAACATTGCGTTTCAATGGCACGGCGGTTGCATTATCTGATTTGCAAGCAGCGTGGCGGGAACCGAATAAAAAACCGGATTCTCACTGTTATCGATGTTTTAAATCGTGTATTTAATGGAGATTAGAATGCCTGCCGTCAATATCCCGATGCACAAGAAAGGCGATTATCTTGTCGACTATGAAGAAAAGGTCTTTGAGGACGTCAAGGCCGCCCCGGGCGAAAAGGCGCTGGTGACGTTTCATACGGTCGCGTTCGAAGGTTCCATCGGCTTCGTGAACCTGCTGCAAGCCACGCGGCTCCTGCGCAAGGGCTTCGAAACGTCGGTGCTGCTTTATGGTCCCGGCGTGACGCTCGGTTTGCAGCGCGGTTTCCCAACGCTCGGCGACGAAGCCTTTCCCGGCCACCTGAACTTCAACAAGCAGATCCAGAAGTTCATGGAAGAAGGCGGCAAGGTCTACGCGTGCCGCTTCGCATTGCAGGCGCTTTATGGGCAGGGCGAAGCATCGTTGATCGAAGGCATCAAGCCGATCAGCCCGCTCGACGTGCTCGACATCCAGTTGCTGCACCGGAAGGACGGCGCGCTGATCATCAACACATGGACCGTCTGACCTTGCCGACACTCTCGACCACGAAATGACCATGCCCGACAAGAGAATCGTCCGTGCTGCCGCGGTCCAGATTTCGCCGGACCTCGAACGCCCCGGCGGCACGCTCGAAAAGGTCCTCGCGACCATTGACGACGCCGCGCGCCAGGGCGTGCAGCTGATCGTCTTTCCCGAGACCTTCCTGCCCTACTACCCGTACTTTTCGTTCGTGCGGGCACCGGTTGCATCGGGCGCGGAACACATGCGTCTTTACGACGAAGCCGTCGTCGTGCCTGGCCCGGTGACCCATGCGGTATCGGAACGGGCGCGGCGGCACGGCATGGTCGTGGTGCTGGGCGTGAACGAGCGCGATCACGGCAGCCTTTACAACGCGCAACTCATCTTCGATACCACCGGTGAGCTGCTTCTCAAGCGCCGCAAGATCACGCCCACGTTTCATGAGCGAATGATCTGGGGCATGGGCGACGCAGCGGGCTTGAAAGTGGCGCAGACGAGCATCGGCAAAGTGGGGGCGCTTGCGTGCTGGGAGCATTACAACCCGCTCGCGCGCTACGCGCTGATGACGCAGCACGAAGAGATCCATTGCAGCCAGTTCCCCGGTTCGCTCGTCGGTCCCATTTTCGGTGAGCAGATCGAAGTGACGATCCGGCATCACGCGCTGGAATCCGGCTGCTTCGTGGTCAATTCGACGGGGTGGCTGACCGAGGCGCAGATCGAATCCATCACGAAGGAACCCGGCCTGCAGAAGGCGCTTCGTGGCGGCTGCAATACCGCGATCATTTCGCCCGAAGGCCAGCACCTGGCGCCGCCGTTGCGCGAAGGCGAAGGCATGGTGATCGCGGATCTGGACATGTCGCTGATCACCAAACGCAAGCGCATGATGGATTCGGTCGGCCATTATGCGCGGCCCGAATTGCTGAGCCTTGCAATCAACGACCGCCCCGCCGTCACGTCGGCGCCCATGAATCCTTTCTCACCTTCAACCGGGGAAAAGCATGTTGAACGCGAACGCGAGCGGGACGATGTCGGCCGCGAGCCGGCAATTGATGACTGAACTGCAATCGACGGGCTTGCGTCTCGCCGATCCCGGCGCAGGCGTCAGCGTGGCGAGCCGTCGCGGCGGTGCGGGTCCGTCGGATCACAAGGCGGTGACCATCGACGGCGTGACCATCATGGTTCCGGTGCATACCAACACGGCATGGCACTCGCCGTTCGTTGCCTCCGCGCCCGATGCGAGCGGCAGCAGCGCATTGCTGCGCGGCTCCATTCCCATCGCGAATATCAGCTTCCCGAAGGCGCCACGCTTTTACGCGATGCAGACCTTCGACGGCGTGCCGTACTCGCACATCGCGACCTTGCACGGGTCCGACGTGCTCGCAACAACGGTGCTGCAAACCTGCATTCGATACGAAAGCCGCAAGAAGACCTGCAAGTTCTGCGCAATCGGTCAATCTCTTGCGGCAGGCCGGACGATCGCGCGCAAGACGCCCGAGCAACTCGCGGAAGTCGCACGTGCCGCTGTTCTGCTCGATGGTGTCAAGCATATGGTCCTGACCACCGGTACGCCGCCGACGAAAGACCGTGGCGCGCAGATCCTGTGCGAAAGCGCGTTTGCAATCAAGGCCGCCGTCGACCTTCCGATCCAGGCGCAATGCGAACCGCCCGACGACGACAAATGGTTCGAGCGCATGCGGGCAAGCGGTATCGATACATTGGGGATGCATCTGGAAGTGGTCACGCCCGCCCTGCGCGAGCAGATCATGCCGGGCAAGGCGAGCGTCCCCATCTCGCGCTACATGGAATCGTTCAAGGCGGCCGTCGCCGTGTTCGGTCGCGGGCAGGTCAGCACCTACATCCTCGCGGGACTGGGGGACACGGCCGAAGCAATTCTCTCGATCTCGCGCGAACTGGTGGACATCGGCGTGTACCCGTTCGTGGTTCCGTTCGTGCCGATCAGCGGAACACCGCTCGAGGATCATCCGGCGCCTTCCCCCGAGTTCATGAAGTCGGTGCTGCAGCCGCTCGGCGCGATGGTATCGGCCGGCGGCATGCGGTCCGGCGATATCAAGGCCGGTTGCGGAAAATGCGGCGCGTGTTCGTCGTTGTCTTCCTACGAGGTCTGAACCATGCTCGCCGATACCGAGGATCTCGCCCGCCTCTACACGCCCGCCAGCTTTACGATCAAGTGGACCACGCTGCAATGGGAAGCCGACGAGGCGTACAAGCTGCGGCGCGCGGTCTTCTGCATCGAGCAGGGGATTTTTATCGGCGATGACCGCGACGAGACCGATGACCGCGCGCAACTCCTCGTGGCGGTGAGTTGCATTGGTGGAATGCATGAGCAAGTGGTCGGCACCGTGCGCATTCACGAGGACGAACCCGGTGTGTGGACCGGTTCGCGGCTTGCCGTGCATGCGGCGTTCCGGCGCCACGGGAAGATTGGCGCAACGCTGATCAGGCTCGCTGTCAGCAGTGCGCACGCACTGGGCTGCAAGGAATTTCTCGCGCACGTGCAAAGCCAGAATGCGCCCTTGTTTCATGCGCTGCACTGGACCACATTGTCGGAGGAACTCATGCATGGACGGCCGCATCATCTGATGCGGGCCGACCTCGATTTTTATCCGGCGTGCGCGACGCCTCATGGCGGCTTCGTGACGCACTATGCGTCGGCGCGGAGTGCGGCATGAACGTGGCCGATCTTGTCGCCGCGTTGAGGGAGACGCGCGGCTTTCGCCATAAAACGGACATTGCGGGCGTGATGTCTTCGCTCGCACGTCACGCTCCTGCCTCGCTCGAAAACGTTGCCAATGGCGATGATTGCGCCGCCATTCCCGACGGCGACGGCTACTTGCTGTTCGCCATCGAAGGCATGGTCAGCGACTTCGTGCGCGACATGCCGTGGTTCGCCGGCTATAGCAGCGTAATGGTCAATGTCAGCGATATCTACGCGATGGGCGGCCGGCCCATCGCCGTAGTGGATGCGCTCTGGAGCGACGGCCTGCAGCGCGCTGAAGAGGTGCTGGCCGGGATGGCGGCGGCATCGGCGGCGTACGGCGTGCCGATCGTCGGCGGCCACAGCAATGCGCGCAACGATCAGGCGCAGTTGGCGGTATCGATTATTGGACGCGCGAAGAAGTTGCTGTCCAGTTTCAGCGCCAGGCCCGGCGACCGGTTGATGATGGCCGTCGATTTGCGCGGGCGCTTCGAAGATCCGTATCCGTTCTGGAATGCATCGGTCGGCGCACCTGCTGGACGTCTGCGCGCTGATCTCGAAGTCCTGCCGATGCTTGCCGAAACCGGTCTCTGCAATGCCGCCAAGGACATCAGCATGGCCGGCGCGCTGGGCACTGCGCTGATGCTGCTGGAATGCTCCGGCGTGGGCGCGAGCATCGATCTGTCCCGCTTGCCGGCGCCGGCGCAGGTCGACCGTGTGCGATGGCTCACCGCATTCCCCAGCTTCGGCTTCGTGATGTCCGTGCGTGAAGAAGACGTCGCACGGGTCGAACAGATGTTCGTTGAACGTGGTCTCGCTTGCGCATCGATCGGCACGGTCAACGAATCACGCAAGGTCACGCTTCACGATGGCGACGATCACGCCGAACTGTGGAACTTCGAGCACGACGCGTTCATAACGTCAGGGAGCGTGACGTAATGCGCGTCGCCCTCACTACGCATTCGGTCAATCCGCGCGGTGGCGTGGTGCATACGCTCGAACTCGCTGCCGCGCTGGTGGATGAAGGTCACGATGTCACGATCTTCGCACCCGCTGCACCTGGCGAATCGTTATTCCGTGAGCCGCCATGCCGGGTGATTCTTGCGACTACTGAAGGCTCACAGCAGAACACGGTTGCAATGGTGGAAGCACGTCTTCGCGCTTTGAAAGCGAGCTTGAGAGCCTGCGACGCCGGAGGTTTCGACGTGCTGCACGCGCAGGACAGCATCAGCGGAAACGCGCTCGCGGAACTCAAGGAAGACGGCACAATAAAGGGCTTCGTCCGCACCGTTCACCACCTGGATCATTTCGACAACCCGCGCCTTGCTGCCTGGCAAACGCGTGCGTGGCGCGACGCGGATCGTGTGTTGTGCGTGAGCGCAATGTGGACGCACTTGATGCAGGAGAAGTACAGAGTCGATGCAACCACAGTTTCGAACGGTGTCGACCTGACACGTTATTCTCCACAACGCACGCATCAAGACGAAGCGTCAGGCATCGATGGATCGCCGGTTGTGCTGGCTGTTGGCGGCATCGAAGCGCGCAAGAACACGGCCGCTTTGCTCGAAGCATTCGCGGTATTGATCCAACGCCGCCCCGAAGCGCGGCTCGTGGTTGCAGGAGGCGCGAGCCTGCTCGATCACAACGCATACGCGCTCGCTTTCATGCAACGCGTAGCCGAGCTGAACCTCACGCATGCGGTGACCGTCACCGGCCCCCTGGACGACGCCGCAATGCCCGCATTATTTCGCCGCGCCGATGTCCTCGCGATGGTATCCCTGAGCGAAGGTTTCGGCCTGGTCGTGCTCGAAGCGCTTGCAAGCGGTACGCCGGTGGTGGCATCGAACATTGCGCCCTTCACCGAATATCTCGACGACACTACCTGCTGCTGGGCCACGCCAACCGATCACGAATCGATCGCGAACGCGCTTGAACAAGTCATCAGCGGGCGTCACAAAACCGATTTTGACAACGCCGTCCCCGCGTTGCTCGCGCGAATGAGCTGGCAGGCATCGGCGAAGAAACATCTCGACATTTACAGCGGCTTGCTCGCAAGCCGTGCCCTCAAATCTCTCCAGGAAGCCGCCATGCCGGTCATGCATTTTCGAATCCAGTGGCCTGATGACAGCGAAGACAACTGCTATTCGCCATCGCAGGTCGTCAGTGATTTCTTTACGCCGGGCCAGGACTATCCTGTCGATGACTTCGTTTCGCGCGCCCGCGAGGCATTGAACATTGCATCCGAACGCGTGCGCGAGAAGTACGGCTTCGCGTGCTCGGCGGCGATGGACCAGCTCGCGAAGATCGAGGTCGACGCCGAACGTTTCATGGACGAACCCGACGCACGGGTCAAGGTCATCGCGCTCGTCTGAGCGCCGCCATTTTTCAGCGAGGACGCATCATGTCGCATATATCAGCGGACACGACGCACTACAGCGTGATCGTGGTCGGCGGTGGACAGGCGGGTTTGTCCGCGAGCTACTACCTTAGACAGGCAGGTATCGATCATCTCGTGCTGGAGAAAAACACCGTCACGCATACGTGGCGATCGCAACGTTGGGATGCGTTCTGCCTCGTGACGCCGAACTGGCAATGCGCGCTGCCGGGTTATCCATACGCGGGTGACGACCCGCACGGCTTCATGGTGAAAGACGAGATCATTGCGTATCTCGACGGCTTCATCAAGGCGGTCGATGCACCCGTGATCGAGCATGCCGAAGTCAGGCGTGTCGCACGAAATGGCGAAGGCGGATTCAGCGTATCGACCAGCCAGGGCGCGTTCACGGCGGATCAGATCGTGATCGCGTCCGGCGGATATCACACGCCCATCGTGCCGCGCATGGCCGAGCGCCTGCCGCGTTCCATCGCGCAGATACAGTCGTCGGAATACCGCAATCCTCAGGCGTTGCCCGAAGGCGCCGTGCTCGTGGTCGGCTCGGGGCAGTCGGGCGCGCAGATCGCCGAGGACCTGCATCTCGCTGGACGCAAGGTCATTCTCGCGGTAGGCGAAGCGCCACGTTGCGCACGTTTCTACAGAGGCCGCGACGTGGTCGACTGGCTCGCCGACATGAAGTACTACGACATGCCCGTCGAACAACATCCGTTGCGTGAAGGCGTACGCGACAACACCAACCACTACGTGACCGGCCGCGATGGCGGACGCGATATCGACTTGCGCAAGTTCGCCGCCGAAGGCATGGAATTGTACGGACGCCTGCAGGACCTGCAGGATGGCGTGCTGCACTTCGCGCCGAACCTTATCGATAACCTGGACAGCGCCGACAAGACGTTCAACGGCATCAACGCGGGGATTGATGCGTTCATCGAGAAGAACGGCATTGAAGCGCCGCCGGGATCGCGCTACGAGCCGGTATGGTCGCCTGCAGAGGAACGCACCACGCTGGATCTGCAGACAAGCGGCATAGGGTCGATTGTGTGGTGTATCGGCTTTACGCCCGACTTCAGTTGGCTCGATGCCCCTGTCTTCAACGGCCGCGGTTATCCGGCGCACACGCGCGGGGTGACGCCTGTCGATGGAATCTATTTCGTCGGCTTGCCGTGGTTGCACACGTGGGGCTCGGGACGATTCTCGGGCGTGGCGCGCGACGCCGAGTATGTCGTGAATAAAGTCTGCGTTTATCGGGAAGCTAAAGCGCGCGATGAGGTCGCCGTTTGAAAAGACGAAGAAAAAAATGCCGGCGCATGAAGCGCCGGCATTCGAAAACATTTCGTGATCCTCAAGCCGCTTTCACAACCTTGTCACCCACGCGATGAATCGGATGCGGCTCCTTCAGGTGATTGGCGATGCGGGTTGCGTCGAAGTACGCACCATTCGGCGGACGCTTCAGATATTGCCCCGCACCCTTGACGGCGCGCAAGTCGCCATCCGCCCATGCATGCGCGCCGCGCGTGAGCGTATGCGTCGCCTGACCCTGCACGGTCAAGCCTTCGAACACGTTGAAGTCCACCTTCTGATGATGCGTCTTCACCGAGATCGTCTTGCTCGCAGCCGGGTCCCACACGACCAGATCGGCATCCGCACCCACCTGCACGGCACCCTTGCGCGGGAACAGATTGAAAATGTGCGCCGCATTGGTTGACGTCACGCGCACAAACTCATTAGGCGTGAGACGTCCCTGGTTCACGCCGTAATGCCAGAGGATCGCCATGCGGTCTTCCACGCCGCCGCAACCGTTAGGGATGCGCGTGAAATCCTCGCGTCCCATCTCTTTCTGCGACGCGCAAAAAACACAATGGTCTGTCGCCGTGGTGTGAAGTTGCCCCGATTGCAAACCGCGCCATAGTGCCTCGCGATGTTCACTCGTGCGAAACGGCGGGCTCATCACGTGCGCTGCGGCACGGTTCCAGTCGGGATCGCTATACACCGATTCATCGATAACAAGATGCCCCGGCAGCACTTCCGCGAACACCCGCTGGCCTTCGCTGCGCGCACGCGTGATGACGTCGACGGCATCTTTCGATGAAACATGCACGATGTAGATCGGCACGCCCAGTACTTGCGCAATGCGTATTGCACGATTGGCCGCCTCGCCTTCGACTTCGGGCGGCCGTGACAACGGATGCGCTTCCGGCCCGGTAAAGCCTTTCGCGAGCAACTGCTTCTGCAGTTGAAAGACGAGTTCACCGTTCTCCGCATGAACCGTCGGCAACGCACCTAGCTCCAGTGATCGCGCGAAGCTGTTCACGAGCACTTCGTCGTCGGCCATGATGGCGTTCTTGTAGGCCATGAAGTGCTTGAAACTGGACACGCCGTGTTCACGCACAAGCGTTCCCATGTCCCTGTACACCGACTCGTCCCACCACGTCACGGCCACGTGAAAACCATAATCCGCCGACGCCTTTTCCGCCCAGCCGCGCCATTCGTTGAAGGCTTCCATCAACGGTTGCTTCGGACTTGGAATAACGAAATCGATGATGCTCGTCGTACCGCCGGCCAACCCCGCTGCCGTGCCGGTATAAAAGTCGTCGCTCGCTGTCGTTCCCATGAACGGCAGCTCCATGTGCGTATGCGGATCGATACCGCCGGGCATCACATATTGCCCGGATGCATCGATGGTTTCGGTACCCGCCGGCACATCGAGGTCGAGGCCGATCTGCAGGATCGTGCCGCCTTCCTTCGGGTCTGCGCACAGCACATCTGCACGATACATGCGCTCTGCATCGATGATCGTGCCGCCGCGAATCAGGATCGTCATGTTGCGTATCTCCTGTAAGTCCTGTGAAGACCTGCGAAATTCAGGCGCGAACGACGCGCGCCGTCGGGCTCTTGCCCATTTTCATCCACGCGCCATATACGATCGACGCAAGCGCGAGGCCCACGAACCATGCGTACGTGTAGAGCGTGTTGAAAAATGCGGGAACGTTAGGGAACGAAGCGGGAAACGCCGTGTGCAGGAAACCCGGCAAGTTCGGCAACACGCCCACGAGCAATGCCACCACCGCTGCCATGTTCCAGCCACCGGTATAACTGTACTCGCCGTTCTCGTTGAAGAGTTCACGCGTATCGAGCCGCGTGCCGCGAATCAAAAAGTAGTCGACCATCAAAATGCCGGCCACGGGTCCGAGCAACGCGGAGTACCCGACGAGCCAAGTAAAAATATAGCCCTGCGTGGTCGCGAGAATCTTCCAGGGCATCATCACGATCGCGATCAACGCCGTGATCATCCCACCCACGCGATACGAAATACGCTTCGGCCACAAGCTCGAAAAATCGTACGCAGGGCCCACAAGATTGGCCGCGAGATTGCAGCTCATGGTATCGAGCGTGAGGATGATGAGCGCCACACCCACGCCAATGCCGGTCATGCGGCTGGTGAGATCGATCGGGTCCCAGATCGCCTTGCCGTAGATCACCACCGTTGCCGACGTCACCACCACCGAGATCACCGAAAGCAGCGCCATGGGTGCAGGCAAACCAATCGATTGCCCGATGATCTGGTCCTTCTGCGAGCGAGCGAATCGTGTGAAGTCGGGAATGTTCAGCGCAAGCGTGGCCCAGAAGCCGACCATGGCGGTAAGCCCTGGCCAGAACGTCGCCCAGAACAAACCTTCCTTCTTGCCGCCTGCCACGAATTGCGACGGCTGTGCGAGCATTGCACCGACACCGCCCGCCTTCGATGTCGCCCACCACACGAGCGCGAGGCACATGACGATCTTGATCGGTGCGGACCAGCTTTCAAGAAAGCGGATGGAATCTGTGCCGCGCAAGATGAAGTACAACTGGATCAGCCAGAAAAACAGAAAACATGCGAGCTGGCCGAGCGAAATGTCCAGGAAGGGAATCGGCGCGCCATGCGTCGTATTGCCGGCCAGGATGTTGAGCAACGTGTAGATCGCACTGCCGCCCAGCCACGTCTGGATGCCGTACCAACCGCAAGCCACGATTGCCCGCAGCAACGCCGGAAGTTTCGCGCCCTTCGTTCCAAACGATGAACGCACGAGCACCGCATACGGAATGCCATGTTTTGCGCCCGCGTGACCGACGAGCAGCATGGGTACGAGCACGATCATGTTGCCGAGCAACACGGTTATCACGGCCTGCCACGGCGACATGCCCTCCTCGGTCAGGCCGGCGGCAAGCATGTACGACGCGATGTTCATGACCATGCCCACCCAGAGCGCCGCGAAGTGATACCACTTCCAGGTGCGCTGCGCAGGGGTGGTCGGCGCCAGGTCGTCGTTATATAAACTGCTGCTGGCGCCGGCCGCGAACTGCGGGTCGACGGAATGCGCTGTCTGCTTCATCGAGTTGATCTCCTCAAGATCGTTGCGGTCCGCGCCCGGGATCGGCTTATAAAACAGTTCGGGCGTCGGCCGTCTGGGGACGTCTGGTGACAAGCGCTGGTGTTTCGTAAAGCATCTGAACTCTATGCGGCCTTGACGCTTTCTTCAACGTCGGCGACCACACGAGCCGGGTTGTTCGGATGCGTCGTCCAGTTCGCGTACTCGCCGGCGTCCACGCGTTCCATGGTGATGCATTGCTCGACCGGACACACGTGCAGGCATAAATTACACCCGACGCATTCGGAATCCATCACCTCGAAATGGCGCTTGCCGTCTTTCTCGCGCATGATCGCCTGATGCGCGGTGTCTTCGCAAGCAATGTGACACAGTCCGCACTGAATGCACTTGTCCTGGTCGATGCGCGCCTTGATGTCGTACTTCAGGTTCAGGTACTTCCAGTCCGTGACATTCTGGACGGCGCGGCCACGAATATCGTCGAGCGTGGCGTAGCCTTTTTCGTCCATCCAGTTGGACAGGCCGTCGGCGAGATCGGACACGATCCTGAACCCATAGTGCATTGCGGCCGTGCAGACCTGGACATTGCCCGCGCCCAGGACCATGAATTCGGCGGCGTCACGCCACGTCGAAATACCGCCGATCCCGGAGATGGGCAAACCCGGCGTTTCAGTATCGCGCGCAATCTCCGCGACCATGTTCAGCGCGATCGGTTTGACAGCCGGGCCGCAGTATCCACCATGTGTGCCCTTGCCGTCGACAGTCGGCATGGGCGCCATGACGTCGAGGTCGACCGCGACAATCGAATTGATCGTGTTGATCAGCGACACGGCATCCGCACCGCCCTTGTACGCCGCCCTTGCGCTCGTGCGGATATCGCTGATATTCGGCGTCAGTTTCACGATGCACGGCATCCGCGTGCCTTCCTTCACCCAGCGCGTGACCATCTCCACGTACTCGGGCACTTGCCCGACCGCGGCGCCCATGCCGCGCTCGCTCATGCCATGCGGGCAGCCGAAATTCAACTCGACGCCATCGGCGCCGGTGTCTTCGACCAGCGGCAAGATCCACTTCCAGTCGCGCTCGTTGCATGGCACCATCAGTGAAACGATCAACGCGCGGTCCGGCCAGTCGCGTTTGACCTCCCTGATTTCTTTCAGATTGATATCAAGCGGACGGTCCGTGATCAACTCGATGTTGTTTAGCCCCGCAATCCGCTGGCCGTTCCATTGCACGGCACCGTAACGCGAACTCACGTTCACCACATGCGGATCGAGCCCCAGTGTTTTCCAGACTACACCGCCCCAGCCCGCTTCGAACGCGCGGTTGACGTTGTAGGCTTTATCGGTGGGCGGTGCGGATGCAAGCCAGAAAGGATTGGGCGAAGTGATACCAACAAAATTGTTGCGAAGATCGGCCATGAGCTGGCTCCATTATCGTGGGGTGTTTATCAGCCTCAGGCTGCCTTGATGGCCGTGGCCGCGAACGACGCACTGATGGCCTCTGCCGCGAGCTTGCCGTCCTGCACGGCCTGCACCGTCAAATCGATACCGCCATGCGCCGCACAATCACCGCCGGCCCACACGTTGGGCAGCGATGTCCGGCCGCCCGAGTCCACGGCAATGCGGCTGCCGTCGAGCGTGAGCAAATCGGCGTCGATAGCGTCGGAAACGAGGGTTTGCCCGATGGCTTTCAGCACCATGTCGGCTTCGATCACGAAGCGTTCGCCTTGCGGGTTCTCGAACTCGACACCTGTCACCTGATCGCCTGCATTCAGCAACCGCACGGGCCTGGCGTGCGTGATGATCGACACGCCGTTGTGCTGCGCGAACTCGCGCTCCGCCCACGTCGCGCCCATGGTTTCCACGCCGCGCCGGTATGCCATCGTCACCGTTTGTGCGCCGAGCTTGCGGCTCTGCACGGCGGCGTCGATAGCCGTGTTGCCGCCGCCGATCACCACCACGCGACGTCCGACCGGCACGCTTGCGAGGTCCTCGGCCTGACGCACCTGTTCGATGAAATCCACCGCGTTGTACACGCCCTGCAATGTCTCGCCTTCGAGTTCGAGCGATCGCACGCCTGCAAGGCCGATTGCCAGGAACACGGCGTCGTGCTGTTTGCGCAATGCGTCGAGCGTGATATCGCGTCCGAGCATGACATCGTTCTTCACTTCAATGCCGCCAACCGAATAAAGCCATTCCACTTCGCGTTGCGCGAAGTCCTCCACCACCTTGTATGCAGCGATCCCATATTCGTTCAGACCGCCGGGTTTCGCCAACGCATCGAAAATCGTCACGCGATGCCCCGCGAGCGCAAGCTTGTGCGCACATGCCAATCCGGCCGGCCCCGCACCCACTACGGCGATATGACGTCCGGTATCGGCTTCGCGCTTGAACAAGGGCTCGCCCCGGCTCATCGCCCAATCAGTTGCATGGCGCTGCAACGCGCCAATAGCAACTGGTTTGTCATCCTTATGATTTCGGACGCACGCACCTTCACAGAGGATTTCTGTTGGACACACCCGCGCGCACATGCCGCCAAGCGGATTCGCGGAAAGGATATCGACCGCCGCGCCTTTCAGGTTGCCGTTGCCGATCTTGCGGATGAAGCTCGGGATATCGATCTTCGTAGGACACGCATTGATGCACGGCGCGTCGTAACAATAGTGGCAACGGCTCGATGCAGCCGCTGCCGCGGTTGCATCGAGGAGCGGCGCCACGTCCGAGAACTCACACGCCAGTTGCTCTTGCGACAGCCTTTGCGGGGCAATGTCGCCGGTAGGCTTCATGGTCATACGCGTCCTTCCTGATTGTGGGGATTTTTATATGGGTGCGGCGCTTGTTTGTTACTGACCGGCGCGTTCCAGCATGGCGTGAAGCAGCACGTTCGCGCCCGCTTCGATCCATTCTTCCGAGGCATCCTCGATCTCGTTATGGCTGATCCCGTCGACGCAGGGTACAAAGACCATCGATGTCGGTGCGACCTTCGACAGGTAACACGCATCGTGTCCCGCGCCGGACACTATGTTCCTGTGCGGATAACCGAAGCGCTCGGCGGCAGCACGCACGGACGCGACGCAGGCGGTATCGAATGCAATGGGTGCGTAGTAGAAGATCTGTTCGAGCTGCATTTCAAGGCCGATACCACTCGCTATCTTCTCCACGCCTTCACGCAACGCGGCATCCATTTTGGCCAGCACAGCGTCATCGGGATGACGGAAGTCGACGGTGAAGAACACGCTTCCGGGAATCACGTTGCGCGAGTTCGGATGCACTTGCATCATGCCGACCGTCGCGCATGCGAGCGGCGCGTTATCGAGCCCGATACGATTCACGAGCTCCACCACGCGCGACGCGCCGAGCAATGCATCGCGACGCCGCGGCATGGGCGTAGGACCCGCATGCGCCTCCTGCCCCGTCAGCGTGATCTCGTACCAGCGCTGGCCTTGCGCGTCGGTGACCACGCCGATCGTCAGGTTCTCCGCTTCGAGAATCGGTCCCTGTTCAATGTGCAATTCAAAGGCCGCATGCAGCTTTCGTCCGCCGCAGGGCTCGCTGCCGGCATAACCGATTCGCTGCAGTTCCTCGCCGATCGTCTTGCCATCCACGTCCTTGCGCGACAGGCCGTAGTCGAGCGTGAACTCGCCTGCAAACACGCCGGAGGCCACCATGGCCGGTGCGAAACGCGAGCCTTCCTCATTCGTCCAGATCACGACTTCGACCGGATGCTCGGTCTCGATACCGCGATCATTGAGCGTGCGGATCACCTCGATACCACCAAGCACGCCATAGATGCCGTCGAAGCGTCCGCCCGTCGGTTGCGAGTCCGCGTGCGACCCCGTGACGACCGGCGCGGCGTCCAGTTTGCGTCCCGCGCGCCGCATGAAGACGTTGCCCATCTGGTCGACGGTCACCGTGCAGCCGGCTTCCTTCGCCCAGATCACGATCAGGTCGCGCCCTTCCTTGTCGAGATCCGTGAGGGCAAGGCGGCACACGCCGCCCTTCGGCGTTGCGCCGATCTTTGCCATCGTCATGAGACTTTCCCAGAGACGTTTGCCGTTGACCCGGATCGACGTGTCCAGTGCTGAATCGGTTACCGCGTTCATGTCGCGTTCTCCTTGGTGTATCGCTTGAATGTGGGGTTACTACCCATACGAAACTGGTGCATCGACGCCGGCTTTGGGGCGCACTTGCACGTCTCTTGTGCAGCTTGCGCGTCTCCCGCAGCAACGTCCAATATCCTGTTCGATACCGCTTCGCAAATCCTGTCCAACTGGACAGGTTGTAGCCGATTAATATTTGCAAATCAACGTCTTTCGGGGTTTCCGATAGTTCGAAAGACAGAGCGAGAAGCGTGCCATTGCGATGCAGCAGAGCCGCTTGACAGCGTTGAGATGCGCTGAGCAGCGCGGGCATCAAACCGAATAGAATGAGGCGCGCAGCGCCATTCGAGGATAACGATGAGAGACGACGAAGCGACAGCCGAGGCAGTGAAAGACGACGCCGCGCCCACTCCATTGCGGCGGCGCAAGGCACACATACGCGAGACCAACGAAGCGCATCTTCTGGCATGCGCCGAAGCGGTTTTCGCGGAACGCGGCCTCGAAGGCGCGAGCACGGCGATGATCGCGGAACGCGCAGGCTTGCCCAAAGCCAACCTGCATTACTACTTTCCGACAAAGCTCGCGTTGTATCGCAGAGTGCTGGAGGATTTGTTCGATGACTGGCATCGTGCGGCCGATACGTTCGAAACCAGTGACGATCCGGTCGAAGCCATCAGCGGTTACGTGCGGACCAAAATGGAGTTGTCGCGGCGCCGGCCGCTCGGCTCGAAAGTCTGGGCAAGCGAGATCATTCACGGCGCAGTGCACATGCAGGACATCCTGACAGAGCGGGTCAAGCCGTGGCTCGATACACGCGTCGTGGTAATCGACAGATGGGTCGCGCATGGGTTGCTCGAGCCCACCGATGCGCAGACCTTGCTCTTCATGATCTGGGCGACGACCCAGCATTACGCGGATTTCGATGCGCAGATTCGCGCGCTGAAAGGCAAGCGGGCGTTATCGCAGAAAGCCTTCGATACCTCCACCGAAGAAGTCGTCAAGCTCGTGATTCGTGCATGCGGCGCGAAGTCGCCGAGCTGACCGAGCGGTCGAAACGCAAAAAACTCGCCGGCCGCGTTGCTGCGGAGGGCGAGTTTTTTGGGTGGCGCGTGGTGCCGTTACCGGCGTCGCACTACGTTACTGCCAAGACCTGACTACCGATTAGTGACCGAAGAACACCGATCCGGGAGTATTTTGCGCCGGCGCTACCGAGCTGCGAACGCCTGCTGCCGATGTGCCGCTCGTCGACGGGCCATACGATGTCGCTGCCTGGTTTTGTGCATCCACGCGCGCTTGTGCGGCTTGAATGTTGGCCGGGTAGTTGATCTGGTCGCTCGACGGGTTATAGCCGGCCTTTTCCAGTTGAACCAGTTGCGCCTTCACTTCGGCGCGCGTGACCGGGCCGTTGTCGTTGCTCTGGGCAAACGCGAAGGTCGGAGCTGCGAGTGCCGACACGATGACAACTGCGGGAATGAGTGACTTGAACATGGTGAAACCTCCAGTATTTTGTTTGTCGTCTCGAAGCGATTTCAGAAGTTAATAAGCGGTTTCTGAATTCGTTTTCGGATGTAAGAAGTCTATGCTTCCGACCCTGGAGGGAAAACCCTTATTTACGCGAAACATCATTGTTCATTTCGCAACAATCAAAGGTGGGACTAGCACGAGATGGGTATTTTTTACTGAATAAAGCTGTTTCAGGGTAAAAATAGGCGGGAGTCTGGGCAATCCAGCCCTCGAAAATGACAGTAATGTCATATTCGACAACAATGCCGCTATCGCGCCGACGTTGCCGCCAAAAAGCTAGAAGTGTCCGGTGAATTGATACCGGTCGCCGGGATGCCAGAGATTTGCCACCGACGCCACCGCATCCCGCGACCACGTCCGCCGATGCAACATGAGACAAGGCGCACCGTTTTTCATCGATAAAGCGAGCCCCGTCCCCTCATCCGGCAGCGCGGCTTCAATGCGGTACTCGACGCGCTGCAGGGGCGCTGCAACCATCAGGTACTGATTCGGCGTGATCCTGGTGAAATCCTGCCGCGCGTATTCCGGCGCCAGCGCGGGGTTGACCCAGCGCTCCTCCAGTTGAATGGGCAAATCATTTTCGAAATGCAGCACGCGCGAATGAAACACGGGACTGCCTTCGGTCAGCTTCATTTCAAGCGCAAGGCGTTCATCCAGTACGGATGCGCCAAGGTGCATGACCTCCGCCCGGTGCGCATGGCCGCGTCCGATGATTTCATCGGAGATGCTGCGAATTTCGACCAGAGTCGATGCGTATTTCGGTTGCGCCACAAACGTGCCGGCACCCTGGACGCGCGTCAGGATCTGCTCGGCGGTCAGCTCGCGCAGCGCGCGATTGACGGTCATTCGTGCGACCTTGAAGTCGCGTGCAAGCTCGTTTTCGGACGGTACCTGATCGCCCTCCTTCCATTCGCCCGCATGAATGCGCGTGAGAATGTGATCCTTGATTTCCTGGTACGCGGGCGTACTCATGCTGAAGTTACAGCGTCCATTTCGGCGGTTCCTGTCTATACAAGTATCGGCGCAGTCTAAACAAACAAAAGCCCTATAACAAGGCCGGGAATCACCTTAACTCGGGACTTCAAACGTGCTTCGAAAGGTTGTCTATACCGGATCGAGGCGTTTCTGCATGCGGAAGTTCATCAGGCGTGCGCCGCGCACTTCCACGACTTGCGACCGGACGACCCCGAACCCGCGCGCTTCGAAGAACGGCCGGGCGGTGAGGCTCGCGTCGGTATCGATGATGCCGAGATGCTGGTTCCGCGCTTCGGATTCGATCTGATCGAGCAGCGCGTTCGCCGCACCCGCGCGCTGATGTTCCGGATGCACGAACAACATGTCGATATGCCCATCGCTCTGAAGATCGCCGAATCCGGCAACCGCGCCGTCGACAAGCGCAAGCCATGTTGGCCGATCGAGCCGGCGCCGGGCCCATACATCGCGGTCCGCTTGCGCCCAGGCGTCGATTTGAGCGGCGTCGTAATCACGCGATGCGACCTCGCGGATCGCGCGCAAAAAGACATTGATCACCGCATCGAGGTCGGACGGTTCATAACGCCGGATGACAATCGCCATGTGATTTCAGCGCGTAAGCGACACCGTCGCGATACCCAGGATGGTCATCACGACCGATGCCAGCACATGAATGGCGATCTCGCCCGCGGCCCAGCCGTAACGCCCCTGCTGCAAGTGCGCGACGACTTCGACCGAAAAGGTGGAGAAGGTGGAGAGGCCGCCCATCAGGCCGGTGATGACGAAGAGCCGCCATTCGATCGACACACCCGGAAAGCGCGCGAACCACGCAACTGCCACGCCGATCACATACCCGGCAATGACATTCGCCGCGAGCGTCCCGAGCGGAAGATTGGGATAGACGGTGTTCAGGCGCAGGCCGAGGAGCCATCGAAACAGGGAACCGAGCGCGCCGCCAATGCCTACGGCCAGAATCGACAAGTACATGAGGAGATAAGTTTAGAAGGGAATGAGCGCCAGCCGGTCGATGAGTTGCTTGCGGCCCGCTTCCACGATGGTTTCCCCCGACGCCGACAGACGTGCGGTCCACGTATCATCCCGGCGTTGCTCCCAGGTGCCGCATTCGTGGCCGTCGATCAGCAACGAGCCGCGGGCGACCAGTTGCGGGTCGGACGGATCGAGGACGGTGTCGTCGTTGTGTTCAAGCTTGACGGTTCGCATGAGCCCGGCGCGCGGAGTTGCACAAGGGCGTAATAATAGATGAAGCAGAATAGATGAAGCAGATAATCGCGCGCACCTTAATGCACAATACGGGTCGCCAACCTTCACCTTTGTTTGCCGCATGAATTTCGACACCATCCTCGACACCCTGCAAGAGCACTATCCCACGCATCACTGGGCGCAGTTCGCGCTCGGGATGTTGTCGCTCGTGCTCGCCGCATTGTTTGCTCAGTGGGTGGTCGCGCGGATCGTGCTGTATTTTGCGCATCGACTGCTGGTACTCACCGAACACGATGCCTGGGACAAGGCGCTCGCCCGGCATCGGGCGTATCACCAGCTCTGGTACGCGGTGCCGTTTGCCGCGGTCGCGATCGGGATCGGCGAGGTGCCGTACATCGGGCATATTGCAGAGCTGATCGAGCGGCTCGCGCACGCGGGCGCATGGATCTGCGTGTTCTTCGCGATGGGCGGCGCCCTCAGCGCATGGCAGGACGTCTATGCCGCGAGCATGCAGGCGCAGACGCGCTCGATCAAGGGCTACATACAGATCGGCAAGCTCGCGCTCGCGCTGATCTGCGGCGTGCTGGTGTTGTCGATTGTGATCGACCGTTCCCCGCTCTGGATGCTGTCAGGTCTCGGCGCGCTATCCGCCGTCCTGCTGCTGGTGTTCAAGGACACGCTGCTGTCGCTGGTGGCGAGCACGCAGCTCACGTCGAATGACATGCTGCGCATTGGCGACTGGATCGAGATGCCGCAATCGAATGCCGATGGCTTCGTGAAGGACATTGCGCTGCATACCGTCAAGGTGCAGAACTGGGACAACACGGTGACCACCGTTCCCACATACAAGCTCTTTTCGGAGAGTTACAGGAACTACCGGCAGATGTTCGAATCGGGCGGTCGGCGCATCAAGCGGACGCTGCGAATCGATGCCACATGCGTGCGTTTTCTCACCGACGAAGAAACCGCCCACCTCAAGCAGTTCCGCTTGCTGCACGATTATCTGGAAGAAAAGCAGATCGAGGTCGAGCTCGCCAACAAGAACCTCGGTGAACTTGCGAGTGAACCGGCGAACCGCCGGCGGCTGACGAATATCGGCACGTTTCGCGCGTATGGGCTGGCGTATCTGCAGCGGCATCCGGAGATCCGGCAAGACATGTCGATGATGGTGCGCATGATGGAACCGCAATCGGAGGGCATTCCCGTCGAGGTGTATTGTTTCACTGCCGTCACCGCGTGGACGCAATACGAACGCATCCAGGGCGATGTGTTCGATCACCTGCTCGCCATTCTTCCGGAGATGGGCTTGCGCCTGTATCAGGCGCCTTCGGGCGCCGACATGAGCGGACTGGTGGGCGCGCGCATCGGCGCTCAGGCGAGCAACGTGATCGCCGGTCATGGCGCAGGTCCGAGCCTGATGGGCAACACAGACAACGGGCGTCTGCGCGGCGAACTGCCGACGGTGTAGAACAAAAGCGGCTGGAGAAGCAGGCAAGAATCCGCGATTATTATGTATTCACGCGAATCGTCCTGATCCTTAAAGTGTGAACCTTGCCGGCATTCCTTTTTGACGTTTGAAGCATTGAAGGAATCATGCCGGTCAACGCATTCATCGCTTCTACAGGAAAACTCCCGTGACCGATCGCGTTCATGCCATGCGTGTTTTCATCCGTGTCGTCGATACCAACAGTTTCTCCCGTGCCGCCGAATCCCTCGGCATGCCGCGCGCAACTGTCTCCACGACCATTCAACAACTCGAGGCGCTGCTCGGCGTGCAATTGCTTGCACGCACCACGCGGCGTCTCAATCTCACCGCCGAGGGCGCCGCATGCTACGAGCGCTGCGTGCGCATTCTCGCGGATATCGATGACCTGGAATCGGGCTTTCACGGCCGTGAGGACAGGCTACGCGGCCGTTTGCGCATCGAGATGCCGGACACTGTTGCAACGTCCATGGTCGTGCCCGCGCTGCCGGATTTTCATGCGCGCTATCCGCATATCGAGTTATCGATTGGTGTCAGCAACCGCGCCGTCGATCTGGTCGGCGAAGGCGTGGATTGCAGCGTGCAGTTGGGGGAATTGCCGGACTCCGGCTTGATCGCACGGCGGCTCGGCAGCTTCGAGCATGTGACGTGCGCAACGCCCGCGTACCTTGAAGCGCACGGCACGCCGAAGACGCTCGATGACCTCGCGCACCATGTGGCGGTGAACTGTGTATCGATCCGAACAGGACGCCCGTGCGATTTCGATTTCGAGGTCGATGGCGAAGCGGTCGCCGTGAAAATGGCCGGATTCGTGCAAGTCACCGACGAAGCCGCTTATCTCGCATGCGGCTTGCAGGGACTCGGGCTGATCCAGCCGCCGCGCATTGCCGCATTGCCTTATTTGCGTTCGGGCGAATTGCGCGAAGTGCTGCCGCAGTGGAAGTCGATGCCCATGAATGTATCGGTGGCCTTCGTCAAGACGCGGCAAGCGGCGCCGCGTGTGAGCGCGTTCGTGGACTGGCTCGCGGAACTGTTCGAGCGCACGCAGGAAATGGACGACACGCTCACGCGGCTGTTTCACACAACACGGCGTCCGGTGGCTGCTCCCGCAAAGCCAGTTCCACCGGCACGTGTGGCCGTTGCCACGCCCGATTCACGCGATGAAGACACGCACGAGGACGAGGAGACCACCAGCGAGTCATGACGCTGCAAAGGCGCTCACGCCGGACGTATCGGCTGAGCCGCCTGCTCACCCACCACGGTATTCCACTTGCGTACTTCCCAGCGCATGTCCAGTCCCTCGGTCACATAGGGATCGGCCCGGGCAAATGCCTCGGGCACGGCGGCTGAATCTGCATTGAAGAGCAGCATCGCGCGATCCACAGGCGCCTCCAGCGCGCCGCCCAGCAATAACTCCCCACGCTCCACCGCCTTCCATGCATAGGTCAGATGACGTTCACGAAACGCCGCCCGGCGTTCCAGGTAATCGTCGCTCAGTTCGTAAATCAAGAGCAGATGCATTTGTACGTCCCCTTCTGACTCGTCGTCTGACTCGTCGTCTGACTCGTCGCCAGACTCTTCACGAAACTGCGTCGTGTATGCCGGTTGTGCGATCATGGCAGCGTTCAAGGCAGAGTATTTCCGCGCGACCGTTCACTCCCGGGCCGTAAAACGGACGCCGGCGGTGCCACGAGCACTTCGAACGGTTGCCGACTCCGCCTTGTTCAGGCGCCCTTTCCGTCTTTGACGCGGATTTTCACCGCGCTAGTCTCGCCGTAACTCCTCTTCGACATCCGGTCAACGGCCGATCGTCGGAGTCCAAATCTACTCGGCGCTCGTCACATCTGGTTCGCCGCCCGCATCCAAGGGCCCAGCTTGAACACTATCGGTTTTGCGCTCATCGTAGCGCTGCTGCGCGCGCTCGCGCGGCTACCTTATGGCCTGGTCGCGCGTTTCGGCAGCGGACTTGGCGCCCTGCTTTATTACATTCCCAGCCGCCGGAAACATATTGTGCAGGTCAACCTGCAACTATGTTTCCCGGGCAAGACCGCGGCTGAATACGAACTCCTCGGACGTTCACACTTTCGTCACGTAGTGCGTAGCTACGTGGAACGCGGCGTGCAATGGTTCGGCTCGGCCAACGCCATCGAAAAGCTGGTGAAGCTGGAAAGCCGCATCGATCTGGACGATGAAAACGCCCCGCCCACCATCTTCATGGGTTTTCATTTCGTGGCCATTGAAGTGGGATGCATGCTGTATTCCATGAAACTGCCCATCACGGCGCTCTACACGCCGATGTCCAGCAAGAAGCTGAACACGCTCGCGATCGAACAGCGCGGCCGCTTCGGCGCGGACATGGTCAAGCGCGCCGACAGCGCCCGTCGCATCCTGAAGCTGCTGCGCGGCGGCGGGTCGGTCATGCTGGCCGCGGACATGGATCACGGCATCGAAAATTCGGTATTCGTGCCGTTCTTCGGTGTGCCGGCGTGCACGTTGACATCAGTATCGCGGCTTGCACGGCTCGGCCGCGCCCGTGTCGTGCCGTTCGTAACCGAAGTGCTGCCGGACTTCAAGGGCTACAAGATGACCATCTTCGAACCGCTCGCCGACTTTCCCTCAGAAAGCGATGAAATCGATGCCCGCCGCATGAACGCGTTCCTCGAATCGCAAGTGGTGCGTTTTCCGGAACAGTATTACTGGGTGCATCGGCGATTCAAGCATCGGCCCGAGGGCGCACCGGCAGTGTATTGAAACAATGCGTCATTCGGGCTTGCGGAAATCGTTGTCCACCCAGGCCTGCGCGCTGGTCTTGCTGAACTTGAATCCCGCCGAAACGCGCACTTGCGCCAGCACCCCGCCGAACATGTCGAGCGCCTTCAGGTCCGCGTAAGGATCGTCCTCGTCGGGCACGATATCCAGCGTCACCGTCACATCTTCGCCGTTCGCGCGAACCATCACATCCTTGTGAAGCATGGCGTGGCGCTGCTGCTCGTGGCGGCGCAGTACTTCGGACGCCGTCTTGATCAGCGTGCGAAATGCGTTCGGATCGAGCGGCTTGGGATTCTTCTTGTCGCGGCCCATGGTCCACGGACCCGTCAACGCCGGTTCGACTTCTCCATCCTTGATCATCTCGACGGCCCAGCCGTCGTCGTCTTCATTTTTGATCACACGGGCGGTCCACCCGTCATCGCGCCACAGGCGTGGTTCGTGGATGGTGTTGTCTTCGTCGGCGTGGAGGTCTTGATCGGAATCGGATACGGTCATGGAGCAAAGTTCGGTTTGAGTGGCTTGAAACACGCGCTTCGTTGCGGGGGCGTTGCAAACGTCGCGGCGCGCTGTCGATGTGACGAATTTTAACTGCAAGAAGCGGCAGCATCGTCGAAAATGCCTGAACGCTGGCCGATTGGTCTACGGCACCTGTGTGCCGGCGTGCCCGGATCTTCCGGGGACAATCGCCAACACTACGGAGGATTTACGATGCTTTCACTCATTGGCACCATTATCGTCGGCGGCATCATCGGGTTGATTGCCCGTGCGATCAAACCCGGCAACGACAGCATGGGCTGGATCATGACAATCGTGCTCGGTATTGCCGGGTCGCTGATTGCGGGCTACGCAGGCCGCGCGATGGGGTGGTATCAGGAAGGACAACCGGCGGGCTGGATCGCGTCCATCATCGGTGCAATCATTCTGCTGGTGATTTGGGGGCTGGTGACCAAACGCCGGGCCTGACCGGCTTCCAAAGCATAAGGGGCTGTTGCGGCGAAAGCTGCAACAGCCCTTTGCTTGCGCTATGCACTCATTCCCGATTTCAGGAACAGCACATGGCGCGGCGCGAAGTGCGTATATAACGGCAAGATTGCGCCGCCCATGGCGCGGGCATCGGCGCCAATTTCGCCCTCTACGAGTCGCGGGCGCAACATGCCTTGCCAGTCGAATGCATCGAGCGCAATGTTCGTGCGGCTCAAAACCTCCCGCAACAATCCACGATCCAGTTCGCCGTCGATCACGATGGCATCGAGATCGACCAGCGCCGCCGCGGATGCAATCGCCGAAGCCAGCGCGGGACATGCATCGTGGAGCCACGCTTCGCAAAGCGGCCACAATTCGGCTGAAAGTGCACGCTGGTCGTGTGCGGCATCGGCGGGAAATCCTGCTTCCGTAAAACGCTTCTCAAGAACATAGATCGAAGCCACGTTCAGCAATTGCGGCGCGCCTTCGGACCTGACCGGAAACGATCCCACAGCACCGGCGTTGCCCTTGGGCCCGGCATGCAGGCGTCCATCGATAACGAGACCGCCGCCAATGAACGTGCCGATAAAAACGTACAAGAAATCGCGCAATCCGCGCCCTTGACCCATCAGCAATTCGGCGGCGCACGCGGCGGTCGTGTCCTTCGCGAATTCAACGGGCAATGGCGTGAGCGCCTGCACGCGCGCGCGGATATCGATCTCGTTCCATGCGGCGAAAACGTCAGGCGGGGTATCGAAGAAGGTACGCCAGCCGCCCAGCCACAACGGCGCCGCCACCCCTATGCCGACCACTTTGGCGGCGTCCCCGGCGAGTGCGAGCATCGTTGCGTCGAGTTTGTCTGCAAGCAGTGCGAAGACCGTGCGCGGATCGGGATACGCATAGCCGATGGTCTCGCGCGCATGCACCTGGCCCGAGAAATCCATGGTCAGCACATCGAGACTGCGCCGGCCCACTTTCACTCCGATGGAAAACGCGCCGTCCGCGCGCAGCGAGATGGGCACCGACGGCTGCCCCATACGCCCTTGCACGCGCGTTCTCGGTTCACGCGCGAGCAGGCCGTCATCGATCAGACGATCCACGATCAACGACGTCGTCTGTGAACTCAAGCGCGTCAGCCGTGCAATATCCGACTTGGGCAGCGGGCCATGCACGCGCACTGCCTGCAACACGATGCGCTCGTTCATCTGCCGCATGCCGGCTGGCTTCGAGGCGCTTGCGGACGTGGACGAACTCATCGGGCTCAGGCAATCGCCTGGACATCGGCCTGTTTTGCGCCTGTCATGATCGCGACCGCCTCGGACATGTGGATGTCGCGCGTGTTGACGAGCGCCGCGCGCCGCCCGAGCCGCTGAATGTGGATACGGTCTGCGATCTCGAACACGTGCGGCATGTTGTGGCTGATGAGGATCACCGGCAAACCGCGATCGCGCACGCGCCGGATCAACTCCAGCACCATGTTCGATTCCTTCACGCCAAGCGCGGCCGTGGGTTCATCGAGGATCACGACGTGCCGCGCAAAGGCCGCGCTGCGCGCCACCGCAACGCCTTGCCGCTGGCCGCCGGAAAGCGTTTCGACCGCCTGTTTCATGGAGCGGATGCCGATCTGCAGTCCCTCCATATGCGCGATGGCTTCCTGCAGCATGCGGCGTTTATCAATCATCTTGAACACCGAGCCGAGCACGCCGGGGCGTCGCAGTTCGCGTCCGAGAAAGAGATTTTCCGCGATGCTCATCGCCGGCGCGACCGCCAGATCCTGGTACACGGTCTCGATGCCCTGCGCGCGGGCATCGAGCGGACTGCGGAAGTGGACCGGTTTTCCATCGAGCAGGATCTGGCCTTCATCCGGCACGAGCGCGCCCGACAGCGCCTTGATCAGCGATGACTTGCCCGCGCCGTTATCGCCGATGACCGCCATGATCTCGCCGGGGAGCAGTTCGAAGTCGACGCCATCGAGCGCGGTAACAGAGCCATAGCGCTTGATGACGCCGCGCGCTTCCAGTACGAGCTTGCGTGTGTCGTTCATGGCCATTACTCCTTAAGCGCGTGGACGCGCGAGCTTGTCAGCGGCGACCGCGAGAATCACCAGGATGCCGGTGATCAGGATTTGATAAACCGACGACACGCCGATCAGCGTCAGGCCGTTGCGGAACACGCCGACAATCAAGGCGCCCAGCAACGTACCGATGATCGTGCCGCGTCCACCAAAAAGACTCGTGCCGCCGAGCACGACCGCCGTGATGGAATCGAGATTCTCGGTTTGCCCGGCTTGCGGATCGCCCACGCCTGTTCGCGCAACCGACAATAACGCCGCGATTCCGTAGAAAAACCCCGCAAGCGTATAAACGGTGATCAGGATTTTCTGCGACGAAAGTCCCATCAGCCGCGCGGCTTCCGCGTTGTTGCCAAGCGCGTAGAGATGCCGGCCGGGCACGGTATCGCGTAACACGAACCACACGACGAGATACATCAGCAAGGTGAGCACGGTGCCATACGTGACTTCCGCGCCACCGAGGTGGAACGTGGTCCCGAAGAACATCATGGCGTCAGGCAGGTTCGTGACGCTCTCTGCATTCGAATAAACCTGCGTCAATGCAAACGCAATGTTGAGCGTCCCGAGCGTCACGATGAACGCGGGCAACTTGATCTTCGTGATCAGCGCACCATTGAGCAATCCGAACAATGCACTTGCCCCGACGCCGCAGACGATCGCGAGCACGGGCGGGATGCCAAGCGTCACGGCAAACTTGGTCATGATGATCGAGCCGAACGCCATTACCATGCCGCACGACAAATCGATACCGCCCGTCAGCACGATCAGCGTCTGCCCGATCGCAATCACGGCGACGACCATGGTCTGCTGAAGGATCAGCGAGATGTTTTGTATCGATAAAAAGCGGTTGCTTTGCCAGATGAAGAACGCGCACGCGATCACGAGCGCCGCAAGCGGACCGATATCCGTGATAGACGGCAAACGTTCGGCAAACGTTGCACGCCCGGCGGTGGGAGAGGTGGATTGCGTCATGATTCGGGACCTCGACAGCGACATCTTAAAGGCGCCTTCATGCAACGCCCGAGCACCGGGCGCTGCATGCGGCGTGGCGTCTTACTTGTTGCCCCAGCAGTTGTCCAGACCGAACTTCGTGTCCTTGCCGGTGACGCCTGACACGGGTTTGTCGGTAATCAGCGTGACGCCGGTATCGTGATAGCCCGTCGCTTTCTTGCCCGTCTTCGCGTAGTCGATTCCGGCCTGCACGCCTTGCGCCGCCATCACCAACGGATATTGCTGCGACGTCGCGGCGAAGTTGCCGGACTTCACATTGCGCACGCCTTCACATCCGCCGTCGATAGACACGATCATCACGCTCTTGTCCTTGCCCGCCGCCTTGAGCGCGCGATACGCGCCTGCCGCAGCCGGTTCGTTGATCGTGTAGACAAGGTTGATGTCGGGCACTTTCTGCAGGCAGTTTTCCATCGCCGTCTGACCCTTCGACTGATCGCCGCGCGTGTCCTGGCTGCACACAATCGACGGGTCGCCTTCCTTTACGCCGAAGCCCTGGAGGAAGCCGTTGTGGCGCAGCACGCCGACCGACACGCCCGGCGCGAGGTCCAGTGTGGCGATCTTCGCGGGCTTGCCGCCAAGCGATGCTTTCGCGTACTCGCCGATCAGCACGCCGGCCTTGAAGTTATCCGTGGCGAAAAGTGCGTCGGTTGCGTCTTGCGGTTCCGTGGGGGTATCGAGCGCGATCACGAGGATGCCTGCTGCGCGCGCTTTCTTGAGCGTCGGGACGATAGCCTTGGTGTCGCTCGGCGTGATCAGGATGGCCTTGACGCCGGCCGTGATCATGTTTTCTACCGCCGTCACCTGGCTCGCGTTGTCGCCGTCGAACTTGCCGCTGGCCGTGATGAGTTTCACACCGCCTTTGGTGGCGGCCTCTTCGGCGCCCTGTTTCATCTTGACGAAGAACGGGTTGGTCTCGGTCTTGGTAATCAGCCCAATGGAGATCTGGTCCGCGGCATACGTTGCGCTTGCGCTAAAAATGGATGCAACGGCCAAGCCAATAAAAGACGCCCGTGCGGCAGCACGCCGAAGATTTTTCATGTCTCGCTCCAATGTTTTTATGGGTTCGGCACTTCGGGAAAGAAGCGCTTCGAGCCCGTTCGTCGACTAAATCAATTGACTTTATTTAGTACAGCAGCGTGCGCCGTACAAGTCAAGAAGAGCCGGCTGGAGCGACGATACGCGGTGCAGCATTCGGAGAGAAGGAACCCGCGCGCTGCACTGCTGGGCTTGGGCAAGCACGGATTGTTGCGACGCGTCTACGTACAAACACTAGGCTCGCGAAAAAGCTCAACAATTAATTGTTTTCGGCTTTTTCTTCGGGGTATGGTTTACCAGCATTTTTGCCAACCTTATGGGTGTACCGCATCATGAGCGCACTAGAAGCCCTTCACGCCGTTGTCACCAGCGAAGACTCGCCCCAGATCATCCGCGACCACATCGTGGATGCGTTGCAGTTTGCGCTGCGAAACAAGCCGGGGTTCTTCACGACAAAGGAAGTGCAGTGGCTCGCGCAGTGGGACGACACGCGCATTCCAATTGCAGCAACCAAGATATTGAAAGAGATGAAGGTGGTCTGAGCGCTTTAATGCAGGCCGGCTTTGTCGACGAGATCAAACGAGAACGCAAGAGACTTGTCGCTGCCGGCAATCCGGTCAATAAACTCGAGCACGTCCGGGTCCTTCACAAAACTGGCAGCGGAAGCGGCGCTTAAAATAGCCCCGCTCTCTTGCGGCTTCGCGATCAGATATCCCTGCACATAATCCACGCCGATTTCCTTGAGCGCGCGCAGGGTATCGATATCCTCGACCCATTCCGCCACGCTGCGCATGCCCAGATTCCGGGCTAGCGCGACGATAGCCTCGACAATGGCGATATCGGCCGGATGTGCGCACATCGTGCGAATGAATTCGCCGTCTATCTTGAGTGCATCGGCGGAAAGATCCTTGAGATATTTGAACGACGTATAACCAGCGCCGAAATCATCGAGCGCGATCTTCCCGCCCATCTCGTGAACCCGTGCAATAAAGCGCTGCGTATTGCCGAGATCATGCAAGGCGACGCTCTCGGTAATCTCGAGACAAAGATAAGGCACGACATGCCGGTACCGCGCGAATAACGCGAAGGCATCTTCCATGAATTGCTCGTCGTTGAGCGATCCGCCGCTCAGGTTTACGCAGATAAACCGCGTGCTCTGCAGCGACGCCTGATGCTTCTCGACCCATTCGAGCAATGTGGCAAGGACCCATTTATCGATGGCCGCAATATTCCCCGATTCTTCCGCCGCGACGATAACCTTGCCCGCCGGCAAGGTCGCGCCATCGGGCGCGCGCATGCGCAACAGCACCTCGAAGTTCAGCGACTCCGTGGGTGCGGCGAGCGACATGATCGGCTGCATCACGAGAAACAATCCGGGTGGCAACCGGTTGCGTCCGAGTGTCTCGACGAGTTTCAGTTCTTCGGCCCGTTCCTCGAAGGCAGTTGCGCCCTTGCGATACGTCACCATGTGAACGCTCGAGCTTTTCTTGGCCTCGCGGCACGCCCGGTCAGCATGAGACAGCGCATCCTGCACACGCACGCCATGCGAACATTCCACGAGCCCAACGGACGCCTTGACCTGGAACGCACGGTTGCCGACCTGATATGGCGTGTCGCTCAACGCGCTGATCAGCCGCTGGCAACAGTCGACGGCTTCGTCTATCGACATGCGGCTCATCACGCACACAAATTCATCGCCGCCGATCCGTCCGAATGGAAAGCCGTTTGCGAACAGCGCGCGGGTCCGCGTGGCGACCTGCTTCAGGACTTCATCGCCGGCGCGATGTCCGAACAGATCGTTGACGAGCTTGAAACGATCCAGATCGACATAAGCAAGCGCCCACGACGACGCGTCCTCGCTCTGCGCGGCAATGGCCTTCTCCACACCACGGCGGTTTAGCGAACCCGTCAGCGGATCGTGCTCCGCGAGAAAGCGCAACCGTTCGATAGCCTTCGAACGTTCGGTCACATCCTGCAGCGATCCTTCAATCCACCCGTTCGAACGCGTGGCTTTCAGCAGGAAGCGCCGCTCGCCGCTGCCACGCGATTCGGCGCCGCCCATTTCGAGCTCGCCTTCACTGCCCTTCGATGCCAGCGCCTGCAGCGCCCCCCATGCGCCCGATTCGAAGTAGTCGTTCCAGTGCCGCACCTTGTACTCGGCTTTTTGCAGCGCGAGCATGGAGCGCAGCGCGGGGTTCGCGCGCACGAAGTGGCCGGCGGTATCGAGGGTAAAGAGCCCGATGGGCGTCACGTCGTAGGTGTTGCGCAACTCCGTCTGCGCCTGCCGGCGATGTTCCCGCTCGGCTCGCATCTGCTCGGCGATGGCAAACGCCGCCATCATGCTCGACGACAACGCCGCCATCACGGTGTTCACGCCCCCGACCAGCAGCTTGATGCCGAACGCCGCACCCATCACTTCGGAGAAGGTCGCAAACAGCACGATCGCAAGCGATCCCACGTACCACAGAACCGTGCGCGATCGCGTGAGCCACACCAGCCGCGCCAGCAGGAAAATCAGCACGGCTATGCCGAAGCCGGTGATCACCCAGAGCGTAGGGATGAACTTCGAATAAGGCAGCACGATGGCCGCGCCCAGCAGCACAAGCCCGACATACTGGATGATCTTCAAGAGCCACCTGTAGCCGATCACCTTCAGCTCGCGCCTGAACAGTGAGGCGAACAGCGCGGCGGTCAACAGGTAATACGCGGCGAATGTGAGTTGCCGCAGGCTTTGCATATAGTCCGGCGGAATCACGCGTCCCAGCCACTGCATGTCCCAACCCATCGCGTTCGCGCAAAGACGCAGGTTGCCGACGAGCCACACTGCGAAGATCACGTAGGTCCATTCGCGGTTGATCATCGCCGTGACGAAAACAAAGACGGCAAGCGTCAGCAGGCCGCCTGCGATCAACCCCGAGCTTTCCTGGAAATCGAGCGCCGCGCGGCGCAGCTCCGGACCACTCCAGCCAAACGCAGCGATCTGGGCAGGTCCGGAGAACGTGCCCCGGCACAGAATGCTTAATGGCTGCACCAGGTGGCCGAGATGAAGCGCGAACCCGGCCTTGACCGGCGAAAATTCGTTGGTGGTGTTGAGCCTGTCTGCAGTTCCAAGCGGCTGCAAGGTCGATGCGACCCAGCACGACAGCGTTTGCGCGTGCCGTGAAGGAAGTTCAGCATAGGTCGACTGCTCCGCGCTCATGTTGGGAACGGTGAATTCAAACCAGACGGGCTTCTCCGAGAGCTGGGTATTGAAGCGGTTGGTTGTCACAGCGCCGGACATACGCTGCAACGCCGTGGCCGGATCGAGCGTGCCCGCGGCATCTCTCACCACCTGCAAAGGCAGGGTGACGCCGCCCTTGGAATCGAATTGCTGCGTACCCCAGATCAGGGTCGCGATAGTAGCGAGGGCAATGAGCGTGGGGACAATATAAACAGCGAACGCGTACAGAAACCGATCGATATTCGACCCGGTATATCCGGACTTGGCCCGCGAAAATAAGGCAACCAACGCCATACCTGGATTTCCCCCGTGATGCATGACGCAAGCCGCGCCAGCAGTGGCGAAACAGCCATAAACGCCTGTCGGCGCATAGGTTGAATCGCCACCACCCTCTCTTGTGGCCTCGGCTGTCAAGCAGCCGGGCTATCTTCTATTACCTGCCATAAACAAGTTGCGACGCTTCCGGGCATCGTACCGGTTCCGGCCGGAAAGATAAATCCGGCAAATCCAAGTCGAGGTCCGGATGATCCGTATGCACCATGAACTGGAATAACGGATGCTTCGCTTCTTCCCAACGCCGCCGCGCCGCCATGACGTCCTTGGCAAGTACCCGGTGCGGTAATCCGCCGACATGCGCCATCGGCATGAATTGCCTTTCACCAAAGACATCTTCAAACAACATCGCTTCATATTCACGGTCAAGCGGTGAACGGGCGGTTATCACCATGTAGTCGACCAGTTGCTGCTCGCAATAAAGCCAGAGCGCCTTGCAGAGCATCACCTTGACGACCCTGCCCATACCACCGCCCGCAACGCCCAGTCGCGTTGCTTCCGCCAGCCGGCTTTTCCCCAGCCAGTCTGGAAGACGCACCGATTGTTCCAGCGCCAGCGGTGCGTATTCATTTGTTTGGATACGCATCGTGCCAACGGGCGCGCCGTCCAGTTTCGCCTCCGCCAGAAGCACCGCTACACCCGCTTCGCGATCGCAATCTTCAATGCCGAGTTTCTCGGCAAAGGATGGCAAATGCCGCGCATACGCGAGACGCCGGATATCGATGACTTTATCGAGATCGGCTGTTTCGCGGACTATCCTTATAGTAAACGGCATCGATTCACGTTTCCTGAGCGTTTGTACCGTTCGCTCGAGCGTCTCCATCCGGTTACCCCGTTCCAAACGATCACTGCTTAAAACACTGCTTTGGCCTGCATCGAGCTGTTCCATTTTTGTTACCCCATATTGGCGAGAAGGAGATGCCGCGATGCGTTTGACTTGATGCAAACAACACGCGCGACGATTTAAGTCTCGCCCAAAGGGAATTGATGCAGTGTCGAATGGAAGAGAAAACTTCAAAGATACTTAAAAAAACGACGCTTCCAAGGGTTTCTTGAATTCGCCCGCAGTTTTCACTCAAACGGTTTCGTAACACGAAAATCTATTTGGGAATGCAGCGCGGGTTTGGATTATCGGCATTCGACGAGGATGCGGGCGCGGAGAAAATGCACCGGCATCGTGCGAGTATTAAATACTAAATCGCCGGCGGGATTAAGTCCGGAGTGCAATCAGCGCCTTTGCAGCGACTAAATTACCGAACAGGAAAAAATGACTCGATACCGATTGCGGCGCTTAATGCCATACGAGCAGGAAGGAGTGTGGGTCATTAAAGCGATGTGATTGAATCCGGCGGACGACAGCGCGCCCGCCAGTGTAGAGATTCGCCTGCCTCAGTCTTCGTCGTCGAGCCAGGGAATATCCACGTCGGTGATGAACGCGACCATTGCGAGTGGACGCCCTTCCTGGCGGCCAATCTTGCCATCGGCGCGTTGCCACTCACAGCGGAACACGGTGGCGGGCGTGTCGGCCATCAACGTGACCGTGCGCAGTTCATCCGGGTCCGAATCCTCCACGGGACCGTCCAGCGATATCAAAAGTTGTTGCGGCCACATGCCGTCGACCGGATCGTAGATCTTGTCGCCGTCGTGGATCACGACAAACGCTTCCACGCCAATGGTCGCCGACGCTTCCACGATCATCTTGCCGAGCGCGCGCAGCACAGCGGTCGCGCGGCCTGAGTTGGCCTGACGGATCGCGAGATCGCCGCGGGTCAGCGCCTGCTCCAGTTTCGGATTGGTTTTCTGTTGGGCCATTGGGTTGCCTCCGTAACTTGATTACCGTTCGACGGGTACGGCCCGCCGAGAGTTGCAAGGCGGGATCGTACCATTCCCGTCCCAAATTTACCGCCTGGAATGCCTCACAGGAAACTTTTGGCCTGCCGCAAACCCTTGCCTGTCAACCTGCTGCAAGAGCACGCGCAAGAAACTCGCCGCCTGCCTTGAGCGCAGTCACGTTGCCGGGTTCGAAGGTCCAGTGGCCGGCTGCATCGACGATGGAAAGCTGCGCGCCGGGCCATGCATCTGCAAGCGCGAGCGCCTGGTCGGCGGGACACACCATGTCGAAGCGGCCATGCACGAGCACACACGGCAGATGCGCAATTCGGCCGATGCGCGGCAAAAGCGGCTCGGGCGGCAACTCCTGCGCCATGTAGTGATGTTCGAGCAGAGACATGGAGATGGCGGCGGCATTGGACTCGCGAGTTTCTTCGGGCGTGGCGGCAGGCTTCGCGGGATCGGCTTCCGGCGCTTCGGCTTTCGCCTCACCCTTCTGCGCCGGTTTGTTCACCACAGACAACGTCGCTTCGAATCCGGCCCATGCACGCGCGAGCTTGATGCCGGCATCGTCGAAACGGGCGAGCGGCGCGCCGGTAAGCGACAGGATTTCGGCCGAGTTCGACGGGCGCTCGCCGCTGGCGGTTTCGATCGCATCGAGAAACTTGCGATGGGCGTCGGGGAAGACGCGCTGCACGTCCCACAGGAACCAGTCGATGTCCTGCTGGCGCGCAAGAAAGATCCCGCGCAACAGAAATCCAAGGCAGCGTTCCGGATGCGTGACGCCGTAGCTCAACGCGAGCGTCGTGCCCCACGAGCCGCCGAAAAGCGCCCATTTTTCGATGCCGAGCAATACCCGCAGCTTTTCCATATCGCCGACCAGTTCCTTGGTGCCGTTATGTTCCAGCTTGCCGAAAGGCGTGGACTTGCCACAGCCGCGTTGATCGAAGAAGACCATCCGCCACTTCGATGCATCCAGCACATCGCCCCATTTGAGATTCATCGCGCCGCCCGGGCCGCCATGCACGATCAGCATTACGGGCGCACCCTCCGGGCCTTGCGCGCGCCAGTAGATCGAATGGCCATCGCCGACATCGAGCATGCCTTCATCGAAAGCCGGGGTCTTCACGGTCGATGAATCTTCCGGAACCTGAGTCTTCACTTCGTTGCCTGCGTCGTCCGTCATTGGAACTCCGTTGGAGAGATCACGCGTCTCTCGGTATCTGATTGAGCCGCAAGGCGGGATTTTGGAACCCGGGACACGAACCGCCGCACAAGCTATCCTTCGGGTTTCGTACGCGGGGTTGACTGGCGTCTGCATGTCTTGCGCAGGGTCGCGGCCACCTCGACGCCTGTTCGCCCATTCGCCTTATCGCCGGTTGCGGCGCTTGAGCCACGTTTTTACCATTGTCCAATACTTAATGCATCGAACCTTCGTCAAGTGGCTATTCGCGACCTACCTGCTTGGCAGCGGCACGGTGTGGTCCATCCTGATTCTGCCTTTGTTTCCGTTCGTCGGCCGCAGCGGCCGTTATTGGCTTGCAAAGCAATGGTGCCGTGCCATGGTCAAGATGATGCGCATGATTACCGGCGTGTCGTGTTCAGTGGAAGGACTCGAAAACCTCCCCGACGAGCCGTTCATCATGCTGTGCCGGCACGAATCGACCTGGGAAACGCTCGCATTCATGGCGCTGTTTCCGCGCCGCATCAGCTTCGTATTCAAGAGCGACCTCAAGCGTATTCCGTTCTTCGGCTGGGTGCTCAAAGGCCTCGACATGGTAAGTCTTGACCGCGGCTCACCGCGCCAGGCGCATCAGGCGGTCACGCGCGAATGCGCGGAAAAGCTCGCGCTTGGCGACGTCGTGGTGATCTTTCCGGAGGGCACGCGGGTCGCACATGACGCGCCGCTGAAGCTGGCATCGGGCGGGGTACGGCTTGCCTGTTCAACGCAAGTGCCTGCTGTGCCGGTCGTGCATAACGCGGGGAAATACTGGCCCGCGAAGGGCTGGCCGGATCAGCCCGGCCATATCCGCGTGATCGTCATGGCCCCGCTTCCCGCCGATTGCGTGGTGCCACAAGAGTTGAACCGGCTCGCTCAGGAGCGCATGGAAAAAGAGATGACGCGGCTTGCGTGAGCCCCGCTCTTTTTCAATAAGGCCGGCGGCGCTTTGCAGCGCAAAGCCGGTCTACCGCCGACAACAACGCTTCAATCTCGACAGGCTTTTGCAGATAGCCATCGTAATGAACGAAAGCCGGCGGATGCGGATGGCCCGAGATCATCAAGAACGGGATATGCGCCGTCGCCGAGTTGGTCTTCATGGTCTGGCAAAGCAGCGCGCCGCCGAGCCCCGGCATTTTCCAGTCCGATATCACGATGTCGACGAGGTTCTCTCCAAGCAACGCCAGTGCGCCGTTGCCGTCGAAGGCGGACAGCACCTTGCACTCCTCCGACTGCATGCAAAGGGTCCACGCTTCGATGGTCTCGGGATCGTCGTCGACGAGCAATACGGTTTTCATCGTGCTGGCGGCTTTGGTGGCGTCTTGTTGATTAGGTTCGGGCAAGTGAGACATCGCAAAGCAAGGTTTGGTTGCACGAAGATATCTTGCGCGCAGTTACAGTAAGGTTGCCTGTAGTCCATCGCAAGGCTGCTTCACGTGCATGCACCGCTTTACTCGAGCCACTTATATAGCTTTTATCGCACGTATGCTAATGGGGTTTTGCCGATGCCGCTCGCGCGGTAACAAGTGCCTGCAACACACGCTCCAGCAAGCTATTTCATACCGATACGCACCGCCTCGCGCTCACGCCCCGCGTCACGGATTGCATCGATAAGACCATCCAGCGCCGGCGATCTTGCACGGTCATGACGCAGGATGAGGCCGATGGGTTCATCGGCACCTGCGAAAGGCATGGGCAGACGCGCCAGCAACTTCAATGCAACGTCATGCTCGACTACGCTCGAAGGCACAAACCATACCGCGTCGTTGTGCAATGCAAGAGCGCGTCCAAGCGACACCGACAATGTCTCGATCAGCGAGCTCGATGCCTGGGCGCCGAAAGCCGTCAGCACGCTCTCGGCGGACTGGCGGATCAACGTGCCGAACGGTGGAACGACTATTGGAAAGCGTGCAAGCAAGCTCGCGGTTACATTGCTTTCGTGCACGAGCGGATGATCGTTGCGCACAACGACCGTCAGCGGTTCGCGATACAACTGCTCGAAGGTCATCCCGACCATGCCTTCGGGTTCGGAAAGCCGGCCGACGACCAGATCGGTATCGGCGGATTTGAGGCGTTCGAGCAACTGCCCGTTCGACCCGGTCCACACTTTCACCGATACCCCCGGCCACTGTGCCCGGAATGCCGCGAGCGTCGGCGGCAGCAAGGCGGGTGCAACCGTGGGCAGCACACTGAGCGAGACTGTTCCCGGATGCTCGACGCCATGACGCGACAACTCGTCCACACCCTCGCGCAGGGCGCCCACGCAAGCCGCGGCGTGGGGCGCGAACAGACGTCCTTCGCGCGTCGGCTCGGCGCCGCGCCGGCCGCGCTCGAACAATCGCACGCCTAGAATGGATTCCAGCTCGGCAATGGTCTTCGATACCGCCGGCTGCGTGATCGACAGGCTGTCCGCCGCGCGTTGAACGCTCCCGAACTGGGTCACGGCAAGAAAGCATTGCAGGTGCCGGAACTTGATCCGGCCGCTGGTCAGGCTGCCCAGTTCCGCAGCCGACGCAGCGCCAAGAGAGTATTCGTTATCCATGACGATCAGTTATGTCTGAATGCATAAAACGTCATTTTCCATAACTTCACCGCTTCGATAAAGTGTTGATTCACATTTTAAAAGCCGGAGACAAAAATGGATGCTCCCTCATCACTCCTGAGCCCGCGCGACTGGGATTCACACCCGCCCTACTCTTATCCTGGCTACAAGTCGTCGGTATTACGCAGCCCTTCACGGCCGCTGATTCCGCTCAAGGAAAAACTGAAGGACCGCCGCGTGCCCGTCTACGGCGCGGAAGATCTCGGCAAACTGGATCACGACCTGACCCGCAACGCCGCCAGAAACGGCGCGCCGCTCGGCGAACGCATCATCGTGACGGGGCGCGTGATGGACGAACGCGGGCGGCCGGTGCGCAATACGCTGGTCGAAATCTGGCAAGCGAACGCTGCCGGACGTTACGTTCACAAGGCAGATCAGCACGACGCGCCGCTCGACCCCAACTTTCTCGGCTCGGGGCGTTGCATGACGGACAACGACGGGCGGTATCGATTCCTGACGATCAAACCCGGCGCGTATCCGTGGGGCAACCATTCGAACGCATGGCGTCCGAACCACATCCATTTTTCGCTCTTCGGCGAATATTTCGGCTCACGCCTCGTCACGCAGATGTACTTCCCGGGCGACCCGCTGCTCGCGCTCGACCCGATCTTCCAGGGCACGCCGGAACAGGCGCGCAACCGGCTGGTCTCGCGATTTTCCATCGATACGACCGAGGAAGCCTATGCGCTCGGTTACGAGTTCGACATCGTGCTGCGCGGCCCGAACCAGACCCCGACGGAGGCTTGAACATGATGACCTTTAGCCAGACGCCCTCGCAAACCGTCGGACCGTATTTCGCTTATGGCTTGTGTCCCGAACAGTACAACTTCGACCTGAAGAGCTTGTTCACGCCATCGATTGCAGACCGGGAATCGGCGGGACAGCACATCAGCATCGTCGGACAGGTTTTCGATGGCGACGAAAAAGTGATCGGCGACGCGGTGATCGAGATGGTTCAGGCTGACTCGACCGGCCGTTATGTCACCACAGTGGCCGAGGCACGCGAGTCCGGTTTCCGCGGCTTCGCGCGGGTCGGCACGGGCACCGATCCCGAGCTTCGCTACGTGGTCGATACAGTCAAGCCGGGCAGCACGGGCAGTGATTCGGCGCCGCATATCGATGTGATCGTGCTGATGCGCGGCATGCTGCTGCATGCATACACGCGCCTTTATTTCGACGATGAAACGGAAGCCAACGCCGGCGACGACGTGCTCGCGCTAGTTCCCGCAGAGCGGCGCGCAACGCTGATTGCGAAGCGTGAACCGGGAACGTCGAACACGATTTACAGGTTCGATATCCATCTGCAAGGTCCCAAAGAGACGGTGTTCTTCGATCTTTGAAGCGTCGCGCCATGCGGTAAAAACGGACGTCCGGCATCGATGGTTTATGATGTCGGACGCTCGAACCCGCCTGCACTGCGCCATGAAAGACGATCAAACTCCCAGCCCGCTATACCTCAAGCTTTTCTCCGAAACTGCCCAGATCGAATGGTCCGAACTGGAGCGATTCTTCGCGCGCGGCGTGTTGCTGAAAGTGGCGCGCGACATCGATCTGGTCAGTGTGGCTGAAGCCGTTGCCGGCGACGATACGAAGCGCGTGACCGAGTGGTTGTCATCAGGCCTGCTCGAACGCACGACGGCAGAAACCGCCGCTGACCTGGCGGACCGTAATCCCGAGTTGTGGGCCGTGGTGGTGTCGCCGTGGGTTTGCGTGCAGGAACGCGGCTAGACACATTACCGTTTAGCGTGTCGTCAGCTTCCGCCATAAGGTCGTCTTGCTGATTCCCAGCGCCTTCGCCGTCCTCCCGCGATTGCCGCCGAACGAATCCAGCATCGTTCGGATCTCATCGGCCTGCAACTTGCGGCTGCGCGCCTTGAGCGATTCCTGATTCGAATTCATTGTTTCTTCCTCGAGCTCAGGCGCTATCGACCGTATCAACCTGGGCGTCAACTTCAACGGCTTCGCGGCCGGATCTTCCAGCTCCAGCGAAATCCTTTCGATCACGTTCTGCAATTCGCGCACGTTTCCGGGCCACGCGTAGCTCGTGAATATCGGCGTGACCGGGTCGAGTGCCTTGAGCGCGGCATCGAATGAAACCACGCGCCCGGTGCGCCACAACAATTGCGCGGCCAGTGCCGCTATATCCGCCGCCCGTTCGCGCAACGGCGGCAGGTGCAGATTCAGGATATTCAGCCGATAAAAAAGGTCCGCGCGAAACTCACCCGCCTTCATTCGCTCGCTCAACGCGCGATGCGTCGCCGCGACGATCCGCACATCGACCTGCAGTGGTTCAGTGGAGCCCAGCCGCACGACTTCGCGCTCCTGCAGCACGCGCAGCAACCGGCTTTGCAGCGGCAATGGCATCTCGCCGATTTCATCGAGGAAAAGCGTGCCGCGATGCGCCGACTCGATCAGTCCAGCCTTGCCGCCGCGACGCGCGCCCGTGAACGCCCCCTCCTCGTAGCCGAAGAGTTCGCTTTCCAGCAGCGTTTCCGGAAACGCGCCGCAATTCAACGCGACGAACGCGAAGTCGCGCCGCGCGCTTTCGCCATGGATGCCTTGCGCAACCAGTTCCTTGCCCGTGCCGCTCTCGCCGCGAATCAGCACGGTCGCGTCGGAGCCCGCATATCGGCGAGCGCGCTGGCGAACCTGCTCGATAGCCGGACTGCTGCCGCTGAGGTCATCGATCTTGTATCGCGCGACGAGCGACGGCGAGCGTTGCCGCGCACGCACCGACCTGTCCATGCGCTGCAATGCCACTGACTCCTGAAACGTGACGATGGACCCCGAAGCCGCCGATGCATCGCCCCAAGCGCTTCGATGTACCACATAGCTCGCCCCGCGCACCGTCTCCAGCGACTCGCCGGGTTCGTCCGGCACGGCGCTCGCCACTTCGGGCGCCAGGTCGCGCAGGCGCTTGCCGACGACTTGCGATGGCGCGAGGCGCAGCATCTCGGCCATCTTGCCGCTGAGCGCTTCAATGCGGCCATCGGCGGCAAGCGCGATCACGCCGTCCCGCAGATGTTGCAGGACCTGATCGAGCCGGCGACGGCGCTGCGTCTCGCCGAGTGTCGCGCGCGCCACTTCCAGCGCTGTTTCGAACGCGCCTTGAACGGACGCTCGCGAGTAGAGAAACACCGACTTCATGCCGGCCTTCTCCGCGAGTTCCGTGACGAGACCCGGCCCGACAATCGCCTGCACGCCACGGTCACGCAGATCCAGCACGCAGGATTCCGCGTCCTCCGCCGACACGTAGGACGCGCATTCGATCGCCGCACCGAACGCGCGGAAAAAGCGGGCGACTTCAGCGGGTGTCTCGCCGTGCATCACGAGACCGACCGGTTCGCCCTCGCGGCGGGCACGCGCGAGCGCATGCATGACATCGAACCCGGTCGGGTTCACCAGTACGACCGGAACACCGATTCGCGCCTTCAGGTACGCCCCGTTCGATCCGGCAGCAACGACCACATCTGGGCGGGCATCGCCGGCGTTCTCGATCTCGTGCACCGCGTCCTCGTAACCGAGCGGCACAATGCGCAGGTCGGCAATGCCGTCATATTCGGCCGCCATGTCGCGATACAGATCGCGGAGCTTGCTTATACCTACGGCCCAGATGCGTGGAGGAGGATTCATGGGGTGGAGGGTCGGGCTCGAATGCTCCAGTCTAATTCACTTCTGCAAACAATGATTTCATTTCTGAAATTTTCAGGCATCGATAAAAAAGATTAATCTGTTCCCAATCAAGAACTTGGGCACTGGCAAACAACTTGCGCTTCCAGACGCATAAACCGGAGACCTCCATGAGCTCAACTGCAGCACTCAGCGCCGGCGCGAAGTTCCGCGCAGCGGTCGCGGCCGAACGGCCCTTGCAACTCGTCGGCGCGATCAACGCGAATCACGCGCTGCTCGCCCAGCACGCCGGGTTCAAGGCGATATATTTGTCGGGCGGCGGGGTCGCGGCGGGATCGCTGGGCTTGCCGGATCTCGGCATCTCCACGCTTGACGACGTGCTCACCGATGTCCGCCGCATCACCGATGTCTGCGACCTGCCGCTGATGGTCGATGTCGATACCGGCTTCGGCCCGAGCGCATTCAACATTGCCCGCACGGTCAAGTCGCTGATCAAGGCGGGTGCAGGCGCGATGCACATTGAAGACCAGGTGGGCGCGAAACGCTGCGGTCATCGGCCGGGAAAGGCAATCGTCTCGCAGCAGGAAATGGCCGATCGCGTGCGGGCCGCGGTGGACGCCCGCACCGACGCGAACTTCGTCATCATGGCGCGCACGGATGCTTTGGCGGTCGAGGGACTGGACGCGGCGATCGACCGGGCGCGGGCGTGTGTGGAGGCGGGCGCGGACATGATCTTTCCGGAAGCAATGACGGACCTGAAGATGTACAAACAATTCGTCGATGCCGTGAAGGTCCCGGTTCTCGCCAACATCACCGAGTTCGGATCGACGCCGCTCTTCACGGTCGAGGAACTGCGCAGCGTGGATGTGTCCATCGTGCTGTATCCGCTCTCCGCTTTCCGCGCGATGAACAAGGCCGCTGAGAATGTGTATCGCGCGATTCGCACCGATGGCACGCAAGCCAACGTGCTCGACACCATGCAGACGCGCGAGGAATTGTACAAGAGCATTGGCTATCACGACTTCGAGCAGAAGCTCGACGCGCTGTTCAATCAGACCAAATAACGCGTTATTCCTGCGTTGATCCGATAAGGAGACTGGAACAAATGAGCGATACCCCGACGAAAGAAGCACACGCCGCCAGCGGGTTCAAGCCCAAGAAATCTGTCGCGCTTTCAGGCGTGACGGCGGGTAACACGGCGCTCTGCACCGTCGGCAAGACGGGCAACGATCTGCATTATCGTGGCTATGACATTCTGGATATTGCAGGAACTTCGGAGTTCGAGGAGATCGCGTATCTGCTCGTGCACGGCAAATTGCCGTACGCCGCCGAACTCAAGGCGTACAAGACGAAGCTCAAGGCGCTGCGTGGTCTGCCCGCGAACCTGAAGGCCGCGCTGGAATGGATTCCCGCTTCCGCTCATCCCATGGACGTCATGCGTACCGGCGTCTCCGTGCTCGGCACCTTGTTGCCCGAGAAGGACGATCACAACGTCGCGGGCGCAAAGGATATCGCCGACCGCCTGATGGCATCGCTGGGATCGATTCTGCTGTACTGGTATCACTATTCGCATAACGGCCGGCGCATCGAGACCGAGACCGATGACGATTCCATCGGCGGGCATTTCCTGCATTTGCTGCATGGCGTCGAGCCATCGAAATCATGGGTCGATGCGATGCATGCATCGCTCATTCTGTACGCCGAGCACGAATTCAACGCATCGACGTTCACCTGCCGCGTGATCGCGGGCACGGGATCGGACATGTATTCGGCGATAACCGGCGGTATCGGCGCGTTGCGTGGCCCGAAGCATGGCGGCGCAAATGAAGTCGCGTTCGAGATCCAGAGCCGCTATCAGACGCCCGACGAAGCGGAAGCGGACATCCGTCGCCGCGTGGAAGCGAAGGAAGTCGTGATCGGCTTCGGTCATCCTGTGTACACGATCTCCGATCCGCGCAACAAGGTGATCAAGGACATTTCGAAGAAGCTGTCGAAGGAAGCCGGCGACACGAAAATGTACGACATCGCCGAGCGCCTCGAAACGACGATGTGGGACGCAAAGAAGATGTTCCCGAACCTGGACTGGTTCAGCGCGGTGTCGTATCACGCGATGGGCGTGCCCACCGCCATGTTCACGCCGCTGTTCGTGATCGCGCGCACGTCGGGCTGGAGCGCGCACATCATCGAACAACGTATCGACAACAAGATCATTCGCCCGAGCGCAAATTACACCGGGCCTGACAATCTCAAGTTCGAGCCTTTGAACAAACGCAAATAATTACGGAGACATCCTAAGCATATGAGCCACATTTCAAACGTCCGGCCCGAGCCGGATCGCGTACTGGTCGACATAGTCGACTACGTTCTCAACTACAAGATCGACAGCGAAATTGCGCTCGACACCGCGCGCAATTGCCTGATCGATACCCTCGGTTGCGGACTCGAAGCCCTCACCTATCCCGCTTGCACCAAGCTGATGGGACCCATCGTGCCTGGCACGATCGTCCCCAACGGCGCCAAGGTGCCGGGTACATCGTTCCAGCTCGACCCGGTTCAGGCCGCGTTCAATATCGGCGCGATGATCCGCTGGCTCGACTTCAACGACACATGGCTTGCAGCAGAGTGGGGGCATCCGTCGGATAACCTCGGCGGCATTCTCGCCACAGCCGACTGGCTCTCGCGCAACGCTGTCGCCACCGGTAAGAAGCCTCTGACGATGAAAGACGTCCTGATCGGCATGATCAAGGCGCACGAAATTCAAGGTTGTATCGCGCTGGAAAACTCGTTCAACAAGGTCGGGCTCGACCACGTGTTGCTGGTCAAGCTGGCATCGACGGCGGTGGTCGGCCAATTGATCGGCTTGACGCGCGATGAGCTGATCAACGCAGTCTCATTGGCTTTCGTCGATGGCCATTCGCTGCGCACCTATCGTCATGCGCCGAATACCGGTTCGCGCAAATCATGGGCCGCCGGCGATGCGACCTCCCGCGCCGTGCGTCTCGCGTTGATCGCGAAGACGGGCGAGATGGGGTACCCCTCGGTTCTGACCGCCAAGACGTGGGGCTTTTACGATGTCCTGTTCAAGGGCAACGAATTCAAGTTCCAGCGTCCATACGGTTCTTACGTGATGGAGAACGTGCTCTTCAAGATCTCGTTCCCGGCCGAATTCCACTCGCAGACCGCGGTGGAAGCGGCAATGACGTTAAACACGAAACTCGCTGAAGCCGGCAAAAAAGTCGAAGACATCAGGAAGATCACGATCCGCACGCATGAAGCGGCGATTCGGATCATCGATAAAAAAGGTCCGCTCGATAACCCCGCCGACCGCGATCACTGCATCCAGTACATGGTGGCCGTACCGCTGATCTACGGCCGGCTGACGGCATCGGATTACGAAGATTCGATTGCAAAGGATCCGCGTATCGATACCTTGCGCGCGAAGATCGAATGCGTGGAAGACCCGCAATTCACGAAGGATTATTTCGATCCCGAGAAGCGTTCGATCGCCAACGCGCTGACCGTCGAATTCAATGACGGCAGCACCTTCGACGAGCTGGTCGTCGAATACCCGATCGGACACAAGCGCCGCCGCGAAGACGGCATTCCTCTCCTGGTCGAGAAGTTCAGGACCAACCTCGCACGGCGTTTTCCGGCGAAGCAGCAAGAGGCGATCATTGCGGCATCGCTGGACCAGGCAACGCTTGAGGCAATGCCGGTCAATGAATATGTTGATCTGTACGTAATCTGATACTGGCGCAGACAAAGGAAAAGGCGGTCCAACGAAAGTGGGTACCGCCTTTTTTCATGACTCGGACGTTACTGGCTCAATGCACCCAGTCATTCCAAAGCACGACCAGAATCGTCATCAACGCCGGCCCGATAAACAATCCCACCAGACCAAACGTCTCCGCCCCGCCGAGAATGCCGAAGAGCACGAGCAAGAACGGCAACCTCGCCGCGCCGCCGATCAGCACCGGCCGCACCGCATGTTCGGCCACGAACACGACCACGAAACCAAACACCGCAACGCAGATCGCAGCCACCGTTGCGCCTTGAGCCAGCAACCACAAAGCCGCGCCCAAAAACACAATCGGCGCGCAGAACGGCAACATGGCTGCAACGGCGGTCAGCATGCCGAGAAGCGTCGCATGTGGCACACCGGTGACGGCATAGGCCACACCCAGCAGCGCGCCTTCTCCGAGCCCCACGACGACCAAACCCGTCACCGTGCTGCGAACCGAATCCGCCATGCGCCGGGCAAGCGCCGCACCATCCGATCCAAACGCGCGTCTCGACCCTTCGAGCAGTTGCTCACCCAGTTTCGACCCCGCCTTGAACAAGAAGAACAACGTGACGAGCATGAAGCTGAACACGATCAACCCGTGCGCAACACGCCCGCCGAAATGCCGCGTCATCGCGACAATGGTTGCGCTGTGAAAGTGCTTGGCCGCCGGCGATGAACCGAGAGGCGTAGCAAGATTCTCCTGCCACCACGCGGCGACCTGCTTCGATCCCATCGGCAGATGATTGACCAGATCGGGCATGGTGATCCCGCTTCGCAACGATTCCTGAACCCATCGGATCAGGTCGTTTGCCTCGCTGCCCGCCTGGGCCGCGACCACTATGAACGGCACCACGAACACGAGCGCGAGCACCACCGTCATGCCGATTGCAAGCCAGGTGCTTCGGTTCCGGAACAATGGCCGCTTTTCCAGCCATGTCAGCAATGGCCACAAAGCAATGGCGATCACCGCTGCCCACACGACGGCGGGGATGAAGTCGCGGATCATCCAGATAGCGACTGCCACGAGGACCGTGTAGAGCAACCCCGAAGCGGTACGTTGCAACCGCCGTGTGCGATCCTTTTCGTCGTCAGAAGTCTGATCGCGTGGATTCATGAAACGTCCTTGTAATTGCTTCCAAAGTTGAAGCTCAAAATGTTTATAAAACGCATGCCGCGTGGCGGCGACGCAAATCTGTTTGTAATCCGCATGAAGCGTGATGCCAGCCACGCATTGTAATTCGAGCGGGAAGCGGCCAGAATCAAGGTGCTTTTTCCCAGCAACCGCGCTTCAATCTGCCATCGCATCTTTTGATCTAATTTCACACTCACCAATTTCCGTTTCCCTATAATCGGTTCCCTCGCCCCGGCATCCGTTCAAGAGATTTGCAGTGAAAGCTATTCGAACCATTGTCAACGCATGTGCAACAACAGCAATGCTTGCCGGTTGCGCGTCGGGCCTGAACCGGACGAAGGAAGAAGCGATCAACCAGAAGGTCGGAATCGTAGTCCATCCCGCACACGGCGGCGTTGAGCTGCGCCTTCAGGAATCGGCGCTGTTCGACTTCGATGAAGCATCGATGCGCCCCGAAGGCATCGTCGTACTCGACCGCGCAGCGGTGCTGCTGAAGCGCAGTACACGACCCATCATGGTCGAAGGACACACCGACAACGTGGGGCCGCTCGACTACAACCAGACCCTGTCGACGGCACGCGCGAACGCGGTCGCCGATGCGCTTGTCGCACGCGGCGTTCCCGCTGCGCGCATCAAGACCCGCGGCATTGCATTTTCGGAGCCGATCGCGTCCAACGCCACGCCCGAAGGGCGTGCGCTGAACCGGCGAGTTGAGATCCTGGTCAGGACCGAAACCGAAGAAACGCTGCTGGGACGCGTCAAAAAGAAATGACGCGCGCCGTCGAGCGCCATTGTGTGAAGCTTATTTGACGGCCTGCACATCCATCATCAGGAGCTGCGCGCCATCGGTGACCTGATCGCCGACACCGAACAGGATCTCGCCAACGGTGCCGCTCGCGGGCGCGACGATCGTGTGCTCCATCTTCATGGCTTCCATCACCAGCAAGGGCGCCCCCTTCTCCACCACGGCGCCGGCCTCCACCAGCACGGCGATCACCTTGCCCGGCATCGGCGCGGTCAGGCGGCCTTCGCCATGTTCGGCATCAGCGGCGTGGGCAAGCAGATTCTGCCATTCAAACGCCAGCGATACCCCCGCGTAGAACACATGGAACACATCGCCGTCTACGAAGACGCGCCCCTTGATCCGTGTGTCTCCGATCAGCACCACGAACGAATGCGGCTCATCGCCGTGCGACCAGTCGAATGCAAGCGTCTCGCCGGGCAGCTCGAGCTGCTTGTTGTCCGCCCGGCCCGATGTTGAACCGCGCGTGAAGACGGCCACGATTTCATCGTCGGAATCGGCGAGGCGCCAGTTCAGCGCTTGCGTGTAACCGCCGCTCATGCGCCAGTGCGACAACGCGTCCCACGGCGACGCGCCACGCACTTCTCCACCTTCGCGCGTAAGTAGCGCAGCGCAAGCAAGCGCGAGCGTGTGTGTCTTGGATACGGTCGATGGCGCAAACAACGTGTCGTGATGACGCTCGATCAGGCCCGTATCCAGGTCGCCCGACGCGAACGGTTCGCTTACGACGATCCGATGCAGGAACTCGATATTCGTCGATGGACCCACGACCTCGCATTGTTTCAACGCAAGCGCCATGCGCAGCAACGCATCTTCACGATCGTGACCGTGCACGATCAGCTTGGCGATCATCGGGTCATAGAACGGCGTGATGGTATCGCCCTCGCGCACGCCGCTATCAATGCGCACGTTGCCGTTCAACTGAAACCCGACCGCTTCGGGCAAGCGTAAATGCTTCAGCGTTCCAGTCGATGGCAAAAATCCGCGCGAAGGATTTTCGGCATAAATGCGCGCCTCGATCGCGTGGCCGCTCACCTTGAGTTGATCCTGCAACAGCGGCAACGGTTCGCCGCTCGCCACGCGCAGTTGCCACTCGACGAGATCGAGACCGGTCACCATTTCGGTCACGGGATGTTCGACCTGAAGCCGCGTGTTCATTTCCATGAAGTAGAACTGGCCGTCGCCGGTCATGATGAATTCGACCGTACCCGCGCCGACGTAATTCACGGCACGTGCGGCGGCGACTGCGGCTTCGCCCATCGCCTTGCGTACTTCGGCTGAAAGGCCCGGAGCCGGCGCCTCTTCGAGCACCTTCTGGTGACGGCGCTGCACCGAGCAATCGCGATCGAAGAGATACACGGCATTGCCATGCTGGTCGGCGAACACCTGCACTTCCACATGGCGCGGGCGCTGCAGGTATTTTTCGATCAGCACGCGATCATTGCCAAAGCTGCTTGAGGCTTCACGTTTGCACGACAACAGCGCTGACGCGAAGTCCGCGCTCTGCTCGACGACGCGCATGCCTTTTCCGCCGCCACCCGCGCTTGCTTTAAGCAGCACCGGATAACCGATGCCATCGGCTTCCTTCTGCAACAGCGCCGCATCCTGACTGTCGCCGTGATAACCCGGCACGAGCGGCACCGAAGCTGATTGCATCAGCGCCTTGGCCGCCGCCTTCGATCCCATCGCGGAAATCGCTTCGACCGGCGGCCCGATAAACACGAGTCCCGCCTTCTCGCAAGCCCGCGCAAATTCTTGGTTCTCCGATAGAAAACCATATCCCGGATGCACGGCTTGCGCGCCGGTTTTCAGCGCAGCATCGATGATCTTGTCGATCCGCAGATAACTTTCAGACGCCGCCGCGCCGCCCACATGCACCGCTTCATCGCAGACGGCGACGTGCTTCGATTGTGCATCGGCATCGGAATAAACTGCCACGCTGCCCACGCCCAGGCGTTTGCAAGTCGCGGCCACGCGGCACGCAATCTCGCCGCGATTCGCAATCAGTATTTTGTTGAACATGACGAAGCCCGGGAAGAAGTGATCACATCCGGAACACGCCAAAACGCGTGTCCTCGATAGGCGCATTCATTGACGCCGCCAGTCCCAGCCCAAGCACGTCGCGGGTCTGCGCGGGGTCGATCACGCCGTCGTCCCACAGCCGCGCGCTCGCGTAATACGGATGCCCCTGCACCTCGTATTGCTCGCGGATAGGCGACTTGAACGCTTCCTCTTCTTCCTTCGACCACGAACCACCTTTCCCTTCGATCCCATCGCGACGCACGGTTGCCAGCACTGAAGCCGCCTGTTCGCCGCCCATCACCGAGATGCGCGCGTTCGGCCACATCCAGAGGAAACGGGGCGAATATGCACGCCCGCACATGCCGTAGTTTCCTGCGCCAAACGATCCGCCGATGATCACCGTGAACTTGGGCACTTTCGCCGTCGCAACAGCGGTCACCATCTTCGCGCCGTTACGCGCGATGCCTTCGTTCTCGTACTTGCGCCCGACCATGAACCCCGTGATGTTCTGCAGGAACACTAACGGAATCTTCCGCTGGCAGCACAGCTCGATGAAATGCGCGCCCTTCAACGCCGATTCTGAAAACAGGATGCCATTGTTCGCGATGATGCCAACCGGGTGTCCCCAGACATGCGCGAATCCGCAAACGAGCGTTGTGCCGTAGCGCGCCTTGAATTCGTCGAAGGCGGAGTCATCGACAATGCGTGCGATCACTTCGCGGATATCGAACGGCTTGCGGGTATCCGCCGGAATCACGCCGTAGATGCTGTGCGGATCATGACGCGGCGGCAGCGATTCCTTGAGCACCAAGGGCGTTGGCTTCACACGGTTCAGGTTGCCAACAATGCTGCGCGCTATCCCCAATGCATGCGCATCGTTTTGCGCAAGATGATCGACCACGCCCGAGAGGCGCGTGTGCACGTCGCCGCCGCCGAGATCTTCAGCGCTGACTTCTTCGCCGGTCGCGGCTTTCACGAGCGGCGGACCGCCCAGGAAAATCGTGCCCTGGTTCTTCACGATGATCGATTCGTCGCTCATTGCCGGTACATATGCGCCGCCTGCCGTGCACGAACCCATCACCACGGCGATCTGCGAAATGCCTTTCGCCGACATGTTCGCCTGGTTGTAGAAGATGCGGCCGAAGTGATCGCGATCGGGGAAGACATCGTCCTGGTTCGGCAGGTTCGCGCCGCCCGAATCCACGAGATACACACATGGCAAGTGGTTCTCTTCCGCGATCTCCTGCGCACGAAGATGCTTCTTGACCGTCACCGGATAGTAAGTCCCGCCCTTCACGGTCGCATCGTTACAGACGATCACGCATTCCTGTCCTGCAATCCTGCCGATGCCCGTGATCACTCCCGCTCCGGGCGCGTCGTCGTTATACATGCCGAATGCGGCAAGCTGCGAGAATTCGAGAAACGGCGTGCCCGGATCGAGCAGTTGCCCGATGCGATCCCGCGGCAAGAGCTTGCCGCGGGACAGATGTTTGTCGCGTGCGGCTTGCCCGCCGCCCAAAGCAATCTTCGCGACCTTCTCTTTCAGATCCGCCACCAGCGCTTCGAGCGCCGCCGTGTTCGCGCGAAATTCGTCGCTACGGGGATTCAGTTTCGATTCGATGATCAGCATGAGTGTCTATGCCCTCAAGCCGTTTCGGCGAACAGTTCGCGCCCGATCAACATGCGGCGGATCTCGCTCGTGCCCGCGCCGATTTCATAGAGCTTCGCGTCGCGCCACAAACGGCCAACCGGGTATTCGTTGATATAACCATTGCCGCCGAGAATCTGGATGGCTTCGCCGGCCATCCACGTCGCTTTCTCCGCGGTGTAGAGGATCACGCCCGCGCAGTCCTTGCGCACCTGGCGGCCGTGTCCCGCGCCGAGCGTATCGAGCTGACGGCCCACTGCATAGAGATACGCGCGGCAGGCTTGCAGCGTCGTGTAGAGATCAGCGACCTTGCCTTGAATCAATTGAAACTCGCCGATCGCCTGGCCAAACTGTTTGCGATCGTGGATGTACGGCACGACCGCGTCCATGCACGCGACCATGATGCCCGTCGGGCCGCCGGCCAACACCGCGCGTTCGTAATCAAGGCCGCTCATGAGCACTTTCACGCCGCCGTTCAACTGGCCGAGCACATTCTCCTTCGGCACTTCGACGTTCTCGAACACGAGTTCGCCGGTATGCGAACCACGCATGCCGAGCTTGTCGAGTTTCTGCGCGACCGAAAAACCCTTCATACCCTTCTCGACGATAAACGCGGTAATCCCCTTCGCACCCGCCTCGATATCGGTCTTCGCGTACACGACCAGCGTGTCGCAATCGGGACCGTTGGTAATCCACATCTTCGTGCCGTTGAGCACGTAATGATCGCCTTTTTCATCGGCGCGAAGTTTCATGCTGACCACGTCCGATCCGGCGTTCGGCTCGCTCATTGCCAACGCGCCGATGTGTTCGCCCGATATCAACCCCGGCAAATACTTGCGCTTCTGCGCTTCCGTGCCGTTGCGATGAATCTGGTTCACGCACAAGTTCGAATGCGCGCCATACGACAATCCCACCGACGCCGACGCCCGCGAGATCTCCTCCATGGCGACCATGTGCGCGGTGTAACCCATGTTCGCGCCGCCGTACTCCTCCGAGACGGTCATGCCGAGCACGCCCAGATCGCCGAATTTCTTCCAGAGGTCCATGGGGAACTGATCGGTTTTATCGATTTCAGCGGCGCGCGGCGCAATCTCTTTTGCGGCGAAATTGGCGAGCGAATCGCGCAACATGTCGATGTCTTCGCCCAGGGCGAAATTCAGACCGGGTACGTCGTTCATGCGGGTCTCCTCCTTCGGGGTATCGGCGGGGCTGTATCGGAGCAGTGAGTGATACTCACACACACCGATTTGCTTGATATTCGGCAGTTTCATGCCGAACCCCACTTTCCGTCAATAGGGATTTGAGCTACGCTCACATTTGTCGAACCCAACCTCAAAGCCATGTCCTCATCGTCCGTCACCGGAAATCGCCGCACGCCTGCAGGCGTCAAGTCGCAGCAACGCGTGAGGGACATTCTTCAGGCCGGCCGAGATGTCTTCGCCGAAAAAGGCTACGACGCGGCCACCAGCGCCGAAATCGCCCAGCGCGCCGGGATTTCGGAGGCGACCGTGTTCAGTTATTTCAGCGGCAAGCGGGAGTTGTGCGCGCGGGTGATTGCGGATTGGTACGACGAGATCATCGATGCCTTCGAATCCGGCCTTCCCCGCGATGGCAGCGTGCGGCAGCAGTTTGCGTTCATCGTGAAGACGCATTTGCGACTGATGCTGGTGAACGGTACGGGATTGTGTGCGCTGGTTTTATCGGAGGGACGCACGAAACATCACGACCTGAGCGACACGCTCACGGACTTGCAACGCCGATACACCGCGCCGCTGATGAACGTTTTGTCGCACGGGCAGAGCATAGGCCAGGTGCGCGCGGATCTGCCGCTACGCTTGCTCCGGTCGCTGGTTTTCGGGCCAATGGAGCATGTCCTGTGGGACGCGACGCTCGCGAAGCGGCATCTGAGCCAGGCTCAGATCGACACGACGGCAACCGAACTCGTCGATGTGCTCTGGACCGCGCTGCAGCCACCTGCTGCAAACCTGACTGCGCTTGCGCAGTTCAGACAGGACGTGGAAGAGGCGTCGCGCCGGTTCGAGGCGTCGCGGCTCGCAAAATAGCGGGCACCGGCCGGGTCCATGGGCGCAGGCGGAAAAGACCGTTAGTTGCGTTTAGATTCACTACTTTATGAACCGGCGAGCGATTCCGGCTAACCAGGGCACTGTCGTTGGACGAAGCAGACGCGTATCGTAGCCGCCCATCCGGCGCTCGTTCTCGGTCAGACATAACTCGATCAGCGCCTTCGCCGAAATCCCCCCGCCCACCGAATCCCCGACGTTCGCCGGGAAATTCATGTCCTGCGCGGCGCCACCGGTGTCGAACCCTTTGGCCAGCGATATCCGGTCTCGAATCAGCGATACCCAGACGCTCGCGGTCTTCATGAGAAACCACGGCCGTTTGTACCAGGGCAGATTCCGCCGATACCACGCAACCCAGTTCGCGAAAAACAGGATATGGCGCGCCTCTTCCTGAATCACCGGCTCGAACGTTTCAACCAGTTCTTCGGGAAAATAGCCCGTCTGCTTCGCGGCTTCGAACAAACCGAACGCGAAAAAACTATCGATGCATTCGCTGTACCCCGTGAGCATCCAGGCGCGCAGTGCATCGTCGGGCGCTGGATACGGCGGTTCGGGCGCAAGGTCGATGCCGTACGCCTGCACGAGCCTCGACAACACGATCTTGTGGCGCGCTTCCTCGCCGCCATTCATGGTGACGGCTTCGCGCAGCAACGGGTCCTTGATGGTGTGAGCAAATGTCGCTACACGAATCGACGCGCGCCCTTCCGTCTGGACCGCGATGTCCCAGATAGGCAACGAGGTGATGCGCTTGAGCGCGGCCGGCGCGAGTAACGGCCAGTCGATCACTGCAGGCTTGTAGGGGTTGTGCGTGGTGAGCAGCATTTCGCAGAACATGCGTTTGTGCTGCGGGGAACCAAGCTGAATCTTGCCGATGGAACCATACGACCAGTGGCGCATTGCGTGGTCGGCTTCGGCAGGCGTGAGCGTGTCGGACATGGCATAACGGAGAGTTAATCGCGTCATGCAGATTTTGGCATAACACGCGTCATCTTGCCGTCATGCAGGGCGGCGTCTGCCGCCTGAACGCCAACCGTATAGCGTCCTATGCCGACAATATCGCTTTAAAAATCATCATCTCGAGATCTGTTCAAGCGCCATATCGCGCGTCTTTGGGCCCATGAAGCCGATCGCGAGCATGACCACGATCATCGCCCCGGCGATAAACACGAACACGCCCGTCGTTCCCGCCGCCTTCAGCACGCCCGCGATGAAAAACGACGTGAAAATGGCCGAAAAACGGCTCCACGAATAGACGAATCCAACGGCGCGCGCCCGGATGCTCGTCGGGAACAGCTCGCTCTGATACGCATGGAAACTGTAGGACATGATGTTGCTGGCAAGCGTGAGTCCCACGCCCATTGCAACCAGGAGCGCCGCGCCCGAGACCTGGCTGAAGACCAGTCCGCACACCACGATCATGCCGGCCATCGCAACGATCACGCTCTTGCGCTCGAATTTATCGGCGATGAACAAGCCGATGATCGGCCCGACCGGCGCGGCGATCGCGATGATCGTCGAGTACATGAGGCTGGTCGTGATGGTGATGCCCTGCCGGATCAGAAGCGTCGGGACCCAGTTGGCGAAGCCGTAGAAACCGACTGTCTGAAACACGTTGAAGATGATCATCATGGTCGCGCGTTTGCCGTAGGGCGCGACCCACATGTCGCTGAACGCACCGCGCGTGCTGACGGGTTCGGGCGCGGCGGGCACAGGCAACGGCCGGCCGTATTCCTTTTCGACCCTGGCTTCCAGGGCGGTCATGATGGCGTCGGCTTCCGTCAGCCGGCCTTTTTGCGCCAGCCAGCGCGGACTCTCGGGCAACGCGCGGCGGATGAACCATACGAACAGCGCGCCGTGTGCGCCGATCAATACGACCCAGCGCCAGCCATCGAAGCCGAAGGGTTTGTTCGGGACCAGCGCGTAGGACAGGAACGCGACCACCGGTACGGCCATGAAGCCGATCGCCTGTTCGCACGCAAAAGCGCGTCCACGAATGTGCTTCGGCACGAGTTCCGAAATGTAGGTGCCGATGGTCACCAGTTCGACGCCGATCCCCAGGCCCGCCATGAAGCGCCAGAAGTTGAGGCCGCCCGCGGTGTCCTGGAAAGCCATGATCACGTTCGCGGCCGTGTACCAGAGCAGGGAGTAAGTGAAGATCGCGCGCCGCCCGAAGCGATCGGCGAGAAACCCGCAAGCGATCGTGCCAATGAAAAGCCCGAGAAACAGCGACGCGATAAAACTCGCCACGCCCGTGAAGCCAAACAACCCGACTGTCGTCGATGTCAGGATTCCGCTGTTCACCAGCCCGGGTGCGACGTAGCCCGAGTACAGCAGGTCGTAGAGTTCGAAGAAGAAACCGAGGCTCAGCAACACGACGAGCGTCCACATGGAACGGGTTGCAGGCAAACGGTCGAGCCGCGCAGAAATCGACCCCGCCGATAAAGAGCCAGCTGTGGTCTGAGGGACTTCGTTTTCCTGGCGGGTGGTCATCGATTCATGTCTCCGTGGCGTGGCCGCTTTGTTTTGGCGCCGGCGCGCATTTTAACGGTCAACGTGCCAGTTTGTTGCAGATAATGAAGATTCCAGGGCTGTGGCCTGCCTCCCGTTTGGTGCCAAAATTTGAGATAGTCTGTCCCCGCCCGTCACGCTCACTGCCGAAACCGTGCATCAAGACGCCTCCTCGCCCGCCGCGAATGAACCCGAACGCATCGACATAGCGGTCATAGGCTCGGGCTTTGCCGGTCTTTGCATGGCGATCCGGCTGAAACAGGCCGGCATGAACGATTTTTTCGTGGCCGAGCAGGCGGCGTCGCTTGGCGGCACATGGCGTGACAACCATTACCCTGGCTGCGCCTGCGACGTGCAGGCCCACGTCTATTCGTTCTCGTTCGCGCCGCATCCGGGCTGGACGCGGCTATACGCGCCGCAAGCCGAGATCCGCGCGTACCTTGAGGATTGCGCGGCGCGGTTCGGTATTGGAGCGCATTTGCGTTTCAACGAAACGCTGCAACGCGCCACCTTCGATGAACCCACGCAACGCTGGACCCTGCGATTTTCAACGGGCAGGAAAGTGTCGGCGCGCGTGCTGATTGCGGGGATGGGCGGGTTGTCGCGGGCATCCGTTCCGGCAATCCCGGGCATCGATACATTCGAAGGACCGTGTTTCCATTCGCAGCATTGGGATCACGAGATGCCGCTGGAAGGCAAACGGATTGCTGTGATCGGCACGGGCGCGAGTGCGATCCAGTTTGTGCCCGAAATCGCGGGGCGCGTGGCGCATCTCGACGTGTTTCAGCGCACGCCGCCGTGGATCATGCCGAAGAACGACCGCAAACCGGGCAAGCTCGAACGATGGATCCTGAAGCACGTTCCGTTCGCGCAATGGCTGCTGCGCGCGACGCTTTACTGGATGCTCGAAGCGCGTGTTTTGGGGTTCGTCGTGCATCCGGCCCTCATGAAAGTGATCCAGAAGGTCGCTCTCAGGCATCTGCACAAACAGGTCGCCGATCCTGAGCTGAGACTTGCGCTCACACCGGATTACACCATCGGCTGCAAGCGGATCCTGATCTCGAACGACTATTACCCGGCGGTATCGCGCAGCAATGTGTCGGTGGTGACGCAGCCCATCGTGCGCGTGGAACCCAACGCAGTTGTCACCGCCGATAACGTCCGCCACCCCGCCGACTGCATCATCTTCGGCACCGGCTTCCAGGTCTCGAAGCCCTTCACGCGCGGCGTGATAATCGGTCGCGGCGGCGTTCGCATCACCGATACCTGGCGCGACGGCGCCCACGCTTACCTCGGCACGACGCTGCCGGACTATCCGAACTTTTTCATGCTCGTCGGTCCAAACTCAGGCCTCGCGCATAACTCGATGGTCTACATGATCGAATCGCAAGTCACCTACGTCATGGAAGCGCTCACTTATATGCGCGATCGCGGCGTGGCGAGCATCGATGTAAAGCCGGAAGTCGAAGCCGAGTACAACGTCCGTATCCAGCAGCAATTGAACCGCGCGATCTGGGCAAAAGGCGGCTGCAAAAGCTGGTATATCGATCCGGCTTCAGGCAGGAATACCGCGTTATGGCCAGGCTTCAGCTGGAAATTCCGGAAGGCGTCGAGCGCGTTCAAACCAGACGAATACATCATGCAGCCGGCGATTTCACGTACCAATGTATAGGTCACGTTTTTGTAACGCGCCGAAGCCGCGCGTATACTTCGGCGAAATGTCTTTTGCCCTTCGCGTTCGCCACGGGCGCGGAGATCGGACCAACAAGGCCGCGTCCTTCATGGATGCGCGTATCGAGGATACTGAGAATCGCCAGCATGAGAAAGCTCCGCTCGTCCCCCGCCGCTGTAATCGGATTGTTAGCTACCGCCTCCTTTTTCTCTCTTGTTCACGCGCAGGAAGCGCCGGACCCATCGAAGGAAGACTACGCGTATCTCACGCGCATGCACGTTCCCCAGCCCGTGATCCGCTGCGTCGCCGCTTTCGACAACTGGGTCGCGCTTACGCCGAAATACGACACCTTTATAGTGCCGGACCGGCGCGTGTTGAACGCAAGGATCGACGACGACACCACCGTCTTCAGCGCGGGCAATCCTGTTCCGGTCGATGAAGTGATCATCATGCGCGCCTTTGCAAAAACGCGCGGCCATTCGCAGTGGACTCGGCTCGATAGCCGTTGCGGCGTGAAAGACGGCCGCGTGGTTGGTGTTTCGCTCACGCCAAATGTAAAGCCGCAGATCGTTCGGTAACAGCGCGGGCGCCTGCGCCCTTTTGCGTCCTTTCCTGAATATTTCCAAGCATACGTTTCCTTACAAAGGCACACGGCTTGTCATTTATCTAATTGCTAAATTGATTTCACGGGATTCACTTGGAGAAACCGATGAAACGATTAGCGATTCTTGCCGCACTTGCAGTGGTCCTCGGCAGTTCCTTGGGCGGTTGCATCGTAGTTCCGGATGGTGGCGGATATCACCATCACGACTACTACGGCCGCTACTAGCACTGACGACCCGCGCATCGACGGCATTCATAACTGACAAAACGCGAAGGAAACCATCATGTTGAAACTCAAGAAAGGCTTGTTGCTTGCATCGCTCGCTGCTGCTGCCGTGACGAGTATTGGTGTATCGAACGCGGCATCCGCCGATGAGCATTTCCGCCCCGGCTACGTGCATGTCGACAGCCGCGGCTGGCACGGCGACCGTTACTACGATGGCCACCGGTACTGGGAACGTCGTGAATGGGAACGCCGTCACGCGCCGCATCACTATGCGCCGCCGCATCGGTACTATTGATTGCGCGGGTCGAGTAAAAAAGCCAGGGGAAGTCCCCTGGCTTTTTTATTGGTGCGCGTATGGCTCATGCGCCGGTCGAATCGCGCCATCTGCGGGTATCGCGCAGAGGCGGCGCGCCGAACAAACGGCTGTACTCACGGCTGAATTGCGACGCGCTTTCATAACCCACGCGATGCGCCGCCGTGGCTGCATCCGTCATGTCGATCAGCATCAGCCGGCGCGCTTCCTGCAGCCGCAACTGCTTCTGGTATTGCAGCGGGCTCATGGCCGTCACCGCCTTGAAATGATGATGCAGCGACGACACGCTCATGTGCACGTCACGCGCGATCGATTCCACACGCAGCGGCTGGTCGAAGTTCTGGCGCAGCATCATGATGGCCTTCGCGATGCGCTGCGTCTGACTGTCCTGCAACGCAATCTGGCGCAGGCGCGCTCCCGAGCCGTTCATCAGGAGCCTGTAGAGGATTTCGCGCTTGATCATGGGCGCGAGGATGGGGATGTCCTCAGGCGTGTCCATCAGGCGCAAGAGCCGCAGCACGGCATCGAGCATGGGCGTGCCGAGGCGGTTCACGTAAAGGCCGCGGGTGGCGTCGGCGTGAGTGGGCGGCGGCAGGCTTTCGTCGCGTATCAGCGCGGTGATTTCTTCCACGTCCATGTCCAGCCGAAGTCCAAGATAAGGCTTGTCTTCGGTTGCGCCCGTCACCTGCCCCATCACCGGCAAATCCACCGATGAAACCAGGTAATGCATCGGGTCATAAACATAGAGTTCGTCGCCGACCATGATCCGCTTGGACCCCTGCGCGATCAGGCCGAGCGCCGGCGTCTGCATGCCGTGGCTCGGACCGCCGCAATGCACGATCCGATGCACGTGCAAACCCTTGACCGCGGTCTCGTGTGAGCCCTCGTGGTCGGCGGTAAGCCGTTCGAGCAAGGCGACGAGGTCGAGGCGCGCGTGATCCAGGCCGGGGTCGAGCGGCGCGGTATCGTGACCGTTGACCGGTCCGCGTTGTGCCGACTGATCCGGATGGTCGGCATGTTGTCTTGGATCGATGGCGGAATCCGCCGTCTCATTCAGGGCCATGATTCGCATTCAGTGAGTTGGCGTCTGCGCGGCAAAACGGGCAACAACGGCGCCGGGGGTGAAGAAGGATAACCGTCAGCCGGACTTCAATGATGCATGCAGTTTGCATGCAATTCGCCTGTTTGCGGATACGTGAGGCGTTTGAAGTGCTGCCGGTGAATTGCACTCAGCTTACTCGCGCGCGGGCGTTTTCGCCCAGCGCCGCACGTGGCGTTTGCAGAATCGGGCAATGATCCGACAGGATCAGGCTAGCCTTTCGGCATATCGCAGGCAGATACTGGATTGTCGCGGCCAGCCATCGCCGCGCCGAACGGGCGTTCGGTGCGCAAGCCGCGCACGCGGTCCACGCATTGCGCATTCGTAATCCCAGTGCGGCGGTGTGGCAGTGCGCGCCGGCCGCACCATCCAAGGACGAATTCTAAGGAACCCAGCATGCGCAACAAAAAATTTGGCAATACCGGCTTGTTCGTCTCAGAACTCTGCCTCGGCACGATGACCTTCGGCGAAGGCGGCATCTGGACGAACATCGGCGGGCTGCAGCAGGCGGACGCGGACAAACTCATCGGCCGGGCGCTGGACGCGGGTATCAACTTCCTCGATACCGCCGATGTCTACGCCGACGGCACCTCCGAAATCATGACGGGGCAGGCGCTGAAAAACCTGAAAGTGCCACGCGAGAACGTCGTGGTCGCGACCAAGATCCACGGCGAAACCGGCACGAAGGGCGTCAATTCGCGCGGCGCGTCGCGCTTTCATATCATCGATGGCGTGAAGGCGAGCCTAAAGCGCCTGCAACTGGATCATATCGATTTGTACCAGTTGCATGGTTTCGATCCCGCCACGCCCATGGAAGAAGCGCTGCGCGCGCTCGACACGCTCGTGCAGCATGGTCACGTGCGGTATGTCGGCGTATCCAACTGGGCGGCCTGGCAGATTGCGAAGGCGCTGGGGATTTCGGAGCGGCTCGGGCTTGCACGCTTCGAATCCCTGCAGGCTTATTACACGATCGCCGGGCGCGACCTCGAGCGCGAAATCGTGCCTATGCTGAAGAGCGAAAACGTCGGGCTGATGGTCTGGAGTCCGCTTGCGGGCGGCCTGCTGAGCGGCAAATACAAGCGCGACGGCAGTTCCAGCGAGCAAGGGCGCCGCACCAACTTCCAGTTCCCGCCGGTGAACATGGAGCGTGCGCACGATTGCATCGACGCCATGGCGAAAATGGCCGAAGCCAAGGGCGTGACGATCGCGCAAATTGCGCTCGCGTGGCTGCTGCACCAGGAAGTGGTGACCACGGTGATCGTGGGAGCGAAGCGGATCGAGCAACTCGATGACAACATCGCCGCGACCAACGTCAAGTTGAATGACGACGAACTCGCCGCGCTCGATGAAGTCAGCCAACTCGCAAGCGAATATCCGGGCTGGATGCTGGCACGTACGGGCGAGTACCGGTTGAACCAGTTGAAGGAATCCAACGGTTAATCCTTCCGGGAAGGGTCGAACGGCAAGGTCATGAGCACCGAGTCGTGATACTTGCCGTCGACTTTCAATGCGCGCGGTTCACGCGCGTATTCCACGAATCCCGCCTTCCGATAAAGCCGCAACGCCGCCTCGTTGTCAGGCGAAACGGTCAAGTGAATCTCCTCGACCACGCTGCGAGCATGGTCCAGCACGGCCTGAACCACGGCCGCGGCGAGACCCGTTCCGCGCGCCACCGGGCGCACGTACATGCCATAGAGCGTGCCCTTGTGCCTGACCTTCGCCCCATGCGGCACGATCAGGCCGGCGGTACCGTCCAGACTCTCCGTGTTCGCATCGTCACGTTGTAAAAACCCGCCGAACACGGCTGCATCCGTCAGCCGTTGCCCGAACCACGAAAGCGGTTTGTCCTTCTCGTCTTCGTACGCGGAGCCGAAGCCATCAGGATGTTGCTCGAGGCCTTCCAGCCTGAGTTCGCGGTACGCGGCGGCATCGGCGGAGGTAAGACGACGGATCGTGAATGACATGGGCGTCCGGCTCGAGGAATGTGCGAACGCGCAGTGTCGCATGCACGCCTCGAGCTTTGAAGACGCACCTCAAATAATCGGCTTGCCGCCCGTCACGGCGATCGTCGCACCGGAAATATAGCTCCCTTCATCCGATGCCAGCAGCACATACGCCGCCGCCAGTTCGGCTGGTTGGCCAGGGCGCTTCATCGGCACTTGCGAGCCGAAGTTCTTGACCTTTTCGGGGTCCATCGTCGATGGAATCAGTGGCGTCCAGATCGGCCCTGGCGCCACGCCGTTCGCACGAATGCCTTTCTCGGCCAGCAACTGCGCAAGGCCGCCCGTGAAGTTCTGGATCGCACCCTTGGTCGTCGCGTACGCGATCAGGCCGGGATTCGGAGCGTCCGCGTTCACCGATGTCGTGTTCACGATCGAACTACCGGGCTGCATATGCGGCACGGCAGCCTTGGTGATCCGGAACATCGCGCCGATGTTCGTCGAGAACGTCTTGTCCCATTCTTCGTCGCTGATCTCCTCCAGGCTATCGTAGGTCATCTGGTAGGCGGCGTTGTTCACGAGGACATCGACACGCCCGAAGGTCTCGACCGTTTTCGCCACGAGCGCGCGGCAATGCGCGTAATCAGTGATGTCGCCGGGTAGCAGCAGCGACTTGCGCCCGGCTTCCTCGACCCATCGCGCGGTCTCTTTCGCGTCCTCGTCTTCGTCGAGGTAGGAGATTGCAATGTCTGCGCCTTCGCGCGCAAACGCAATCGCCACCGCCCGGCCAATGCCACTGTCGGCACCGGTAATCAACGCAATCTTGCCCGCGAGCTTGCCCGCGCCCTTGTAGCTCTTTTCACCGTGATCGGGCTGCGGGTCCATCGGCTGTGTGTGGCCAGGCTGCCGGTTTTGCGGTTGTTCGGGGAACGGCGGTTTCGGGTACGAGATCAGGGCCATTTGCGTTGCTCCAGATAGGGATGAAAGATGTTCAATCTCAGCAAGCACCGGACCCAGCTACGCCCATGACCTTTATCGACTATCGGAATATTGTCTATCTGCGCTATCGCGTTGCGCGATATGGTGCACATCCGCAGACTCTCTCCACAATCAAAACAACGCATAACGGAGACAATCATGCGTACACAAGTCGGAATCGTCGGAGCGGGTCCTGCCGGCCTGCTGCTTTCTCATCTGCTGCATCTGCGCGGTATCGAATCGGTCGTCCTCGAAGCGCGCAACCGCAGTGACATTGAATCCACCATTCGCGCCGGCGTACTCGAACAAGGCACGATGGACCTGCTCAACGAAGCCGGACTCGGCGCGCGAATGCGAGCCGAAGGCGCGGTGCATCACGGCTTTGAACTCGCATTCGAAGGGCAGCGCCGCCGCATTGCGCTGACCGAACTCACCGGGCATTCAATCACCGTCTATGCCCAGCACGAAGTGATCAAGGACCTGGTCGGCGCACGCGTGGCAGCGGACGGCGTGTTGAAATTCGGGGTTTCAGACGTGTCATTGCATGATTTTGAATCAGCGGCAGGCACAAGCCGGCCTCGCATCAAATACTCACACGAAGGCGATGCACACGAGCTCGAGTGTGACTTCATCGTGGGTTGCGACGGGTCTCAGGGCGTTGCGCGTGGCTCGATGCCACAAGCGCAGCGGCACGATTACCAGCGCATCTATCCGTTCGGCTGGTTCGGAATCCTGGTGGAAGCGCCGCCCTCGTCGAACGAACTGATTTACGCGCGTCACGACCGTGGCTTTGCGCTGATCAGCACGCGTTCGCCGAGCGTGCAGCGCATGTATTTCCAGTGCGATCCCAAGGATTCAGCCGATGCCTGGTCGGACGACCGCATCTGGGCAGAGCTTCACGCCCGTGTGGATACGCATGACGGCTGGCAAATTACGGAGGGCAGGATCTTCCAGAAGAATATTGTCGGCATGCGCAGCTTCGTCTCCACACCAATGCAATCGGGCAAGCTCTTCCTGGCCGGAGACGCTGCGCACATCGTCCCGCCGACGGGCGCAAAAGGCATGAATCTCGCCGTTTCCGATGTCCGCGTGCTGACCGCCGCGTTGCGTGCCTTCTACGAAGAAGGCACGAGCGAGCAACTGGATCGTTACACGGAAACCGCGTTGAAACGCATCTGGCGCGCGGAGCATTTCTCGTGGTGGATGACCCGGATGCTGCACAAGCTCGACGACACCTCGCCGTTCGAGCAGCGCCTGCAAGTGGCCGAACTGGAACACGTGACGACATCGCGCGCCGCCGCCACGGCGCTGGCCGAAAACTACGTCGGCAGCGTCGCGGTTTAAGCGCTGTACTTTGGCGATTCAGAGAACGGCGACCACGCGAACGTCGCCTTCCACCGACGGCACGATCTGCCCGCCCACACGCCGGAAGGTGATCGATACGGTCTTTTCGCCGACACGCAACTCGCCGATCTCGAGCCAGTCAATACCATCCGGCAGTTGCGGCCGGTCGATACGCACTTCGCCTCGCTCGGCATCGATGGCGATTCCCAGGCACGCTTCGAGGATCATGAACGGCGAACCTGCCGCCCATGCTTGCGGCAGGCACGCAACCGGATAGCCGATAGGACGCTCGCCGCGTTGCCGCGTGAAACCGCAGAACAGCTCGGGCAGGCGCATGTCGAAGGTGACGGCGGATTCGAACAGCGCCTGCAGCAGGCGTACTGCGCCGCTGCGGTCGCCGTATCGAGCGAGTCCGCGAGCGCACATGGCGGTGTCGTGCGGCCAGACTGAACCGTTGTGATACGACATGGGGTTGAATCGCGGCTGGCCGGCAGCGAGCGTACGAACGCCCCAGCCGGTGTGGAACAAGGTCGATTCCAGTTGCCGCGCCACGGCCTCCCCCCGGCTGCGCTCGACCAGGTCAAACGCCAGCAAGTGCCCCGCGTTCGACGACAACACCTTGCACAGCTCGCCCTTGCCGTCGAGCGCAATGCCGTAGAACTCCGACTCGGGCATCCAGAACATGGTCTCCACGCGCTCACGAATGTGCTGTGCGCGTTTGTCGAAGGACGCCGCGTCATCCGGCATGCCGCGTTGCCGCGCGAAACGGGCCATGGTTGCAAATGCCGTCGATGCATAGCCCTGCACTTCGATGAGCGAAATCGGGCCGATCGGGAAGCTGCCGTCTGCGTGAAACACCGAGTCGTGACTGTCCTTCCAACCCTGGTTGGCGAGCCCGTGTTCCGTCGCGCGCTGGTAGCTCAGCAAGCCGTATTCGTTCTTGTCGCAATGACCTGCGATCCACTTTGCCGCCAGTTGCAGCGAAGGCCACAATTCGTCGATAAGCGCCGTATCGCCCGTTCGCTCCGCATAAGCCCCGGCCAACGCAACGAAGAGCGGCGTGCTGTCCACGCCGCCGTAATACATTGCAAATGGCACCTCGCCGGTCGCAGCCATTTCGCTGTTGCGGGTCTCGTGCATGATCTTGCCGACTTCGGCATCGCGAAAAGCCGAGTCCTCACGCGCCTGGTTGGCTGCGAGAAAGCGCAGCACGCCGCGCGCAAGCGACGGATCCAGCCACAACATCTGCAGCGACGTGATGATTGCGTCACGACCGAACGCGGTCGAGAACCATGGAATCCCCGCATACGGATACGGTCCCGTTTCGAGGTCGGTGGTAAGCAATCCTAGGTCGGCCAGCGACCGGTCGATCCACTCGCTGAAGAGCGGATTGCTCGAACGCACCCGCGCGACCGAGCGGCGTCTGTCGCGCATGCGCCTGTGAGCATCGACCAGTGCCTCACGAATCGCCGGGCGGCCCGATTCCGGCGCGCATTCCGCACCTTCCTCGGCGATCTTCTTGCTTTCCGCGCTCGCATCGCTCAACGCATGCGTGAGCGCCGTTACCGACAGGTAAATCGACATGGCCGTTTCCGGCTGGATTCGCAACGCGTAATCGGCTCGGCTGACTGTCAGCGAATGCGGCGCGGGGGAGAACTGGATGCGCGCGGTCCGCTCGACTTCATCGAGACCCGTGTAGCGAAGTACCACTTCTCCGTCTTCGATGCACGGCTCGCGCATTTCCCCGCGTTTGGGACGCGTGGAACCGCGGACCTCGAACATGTCGTGAAAGTCGGCCGCAAAGTCGATGGACAGCGGCACCGTCGCTGGTTCCGTGCCGTAATTGGTCAATACAATGGCTTCGTGCAGCACGTGCCGCGACAGCACGCGCCGGCGCTCGATGTGAAGCACCCCTTCCGGCGTGGTCGCACCACCGATGGGGGGCAGCGGCCGATTGGTCATGTGCGCGGTAAAAACGGCGTTGTCGCTGGATACGCTCCCCGACAGCAGCGACGGCGCGCGGCCGCCGAAGGTCAGGCGAAGCTGCGACAGCACGCGGGTATCGTTGACGAAGAGGCCATCGTCGTTGCCACGAATGTCGCCGTTGGCGTCGTTCACTACAAACGTATTGCCCGCCTTGAGCACGAACTGACGCTCATTCGCATAATTCGAGTGTTCTGTTGCGATAAATGCGCCGTCAGTCACCGCGAGGGGCGTGGTGGGAGCAACTTCGCGCACACCGACCGTGCTGCGCACCGGATCGGGAAGGTCGTCGTGCGCGGGGCTACGGCCAGCGGCAGCGGCCTTCTGGTCGTCAAGCGACTGATTTGCCTGCTGTTGTTCCTTCGTTTCCATTACACCTTCCTGAAAAAGAGTTGCCTGGACACTCGGCTTGCCCGGCCATATCGGCCACCGTTGGCGGATTGTACGGCCGGAGCCTGCGAATCAATTTGCCGGGACCGGAGGCGTGCACGCGGCGGACCCGCTATCATCGACCGTTTTTCGACCGACGCTCACCCAACCGGTTCTCCAAGCTGCATGTCTTTCCCACATATCGATCTACTTTATTCGGCTTCTGGCCTCGCCGTCGGCTTTCTGGTCGGACTTACCGGCGTTGGCGGCGGATCGCTGATGACCCCGCTGCTCGTGCTGCTGTTCGGCATTCATCCTGCCACGGCGGTCGGCACCGACTTGCTTTATGCAGCCGCGACCAAGTCCGCCGGCACGCTGGTCCATGGATTGAAAGGTTCCGTGGACTGGCGCATCACGGGACGGCTTGCGGCAGGAAGTATTCCCGCTGCTGCCATCACGCTGTTCCTGCTCCACCGGTACGGCCTGAACACGCCGGCAGCCGCGCGGGTCATCCAGCTAGTACTGGGTTACGCGCTCCTGATCACCGCCCTGTCGCTCGTGTTCCGCCCGCAACTCGCACGCTTCGCCTACAAGACCGGCATGGCCCGCGAAGCTCGCGGCGGTGACTCGGGCGCAGCGGGCCGCGAAAAGCGCACCATCGGCTGGACGGTACTGACGGGCGCCGTCCTCGGCGTGCTGGTGTCGATCACCTCCGTGGGCGCCGGCGCGATCGGCGTCACGGTGCTTTTGCTGCTTTACCCTCGCCTCGCCACGGCGCGAATCGTGGGCTCGGACATTGCGCACGCGGTGCCGCTCACGCTGATTGCCGGCACGGGTCACTGGCTGCTCGGCTCGGTTGACTGGTCGCTGCTGGTTTCCCTGCTGGTTGGCTCCCTGCCGGGCATCGTCATTGGCAGCCTGCTGTCCGCCCGAGCGCCCGAAGTCTTGCTGCGTAACGTCCTGGCCGCGACGCTCGTCCTGGTCGGCATGAAGCTCGTGTTCAGCTGAAAACCGGGTAGTTCGATCGATAGTAGTCGCGAGACGTGACGCTTTCCAGTCGGCCGAATGGCATATGAGCTATGAACGAGATCATTTTCGCTGTCGCGATCTCGTTTTCACGTCATATGCCATTTGGCCGACTGTCGGAGATCGGCGGATACGTGCACGATTCAGGAGACGAAATGTGAGGAGCAGCGCGCCTGCGTTGCTTTGACTCTGAAAATTCGACACTATTCTTTCGCACGACCGAGCCGGGGCACCGCGAAGGTGCGCCCTGTCGAGAACCAAGAAGGAGCCTGTGCATGAGCCAGACTGACGATCCGCGTGACGAGCAACCCACTTCCGACCTGCCCCAGGATCCATTTCGCCGCCGCCTGCTGGTCGCTGGCATGGGCCTCGCCGGCCTGGGCGGATTGTCGCTGAGCGCCTGCGATCTCCTCGATTCCCGCACGGGCACGCCCAGGACCGCTGCCGATCTCGCGCTCGACCGCACGCTGCAGGCAAAAGTCCGGCATATCGTGGTGATTTACGCCGAGAATCGCAGTTTCAGCAATCTGTGGGGCAATTATCCGGGCGTGAAATATCCGCTCGAAGCCGTGCGCGCGTCTCGCTATGTGCAGCTCGACCGCGACGGACGCACGCCTATGCCGGTGCTGCCCAAAATCTGGGGTGGTCTCGTGCCGCAGGCGCAGGAAGTGGACGGCAAACGCTACATGATCTCGGAAAAGCAGATCGACGGTATTGCCAACGGACCCTTTCATCTCGTCGATACCGAAGGCCAGCCGTTGCCCAACGGCGTCATCACGCGTGACCTCGTACATCGTTTCTATCAAAACCAGATGCAGATCAATGCCGGGCGCAACAACCAGTTCGCTGCCTGGGGTGATTCAGGTGGCCTGGTGATGGGGCATTACCGCAACTCGGCGAAGTCGCTGAAACTCTGGAGCATCGCGCAGCAGAACGTGCTCTGCGATAACTTCTTCATGGCGGCTTTCGGCGGCTCCTGGCTCAATCACATCTTCCTGATTTCGGGTCAGGCGCCGCGATATCCCGATGCGCACAACGGGCCGGCGAAAAAGCTGCTGTCCGTGCTCGACGGTGACGATCCGCTAGGTACGCGGCTCAAACTCGCGCCCGACTCGCCGGCCTCGGCGCTCGACGGACCACCCTCGTATGTGAACGACGGCGCGCTCACGGCCGACGGCTACGCGGTCAACACCATGGCGCCGCCCTATCAGCCGAGCAACGTCAGGCCCGCGGAAGGCGGCGATCCGACGCTCGCCGATCCCTCGAATCACAAGGTGTTGCCGCCGCAGACCTACGCGACGATCGGCGACCGCTTGTCGGACAAAGGGGTGGACTGGGCGTGGTATGGCGGCGCGTGGGAGTTCGCGCTCACGCATCGCGACACCGGCATGCTTCCCGACTTCCAGTATCACCACCAGCCATTCAACTATTTCAGCAGCTTCGCACCGGGCACGCTTGCACGCACCCAGCACTTGCGCGACGCCGGCGTGGGCGAGGATGCTTCAACGAACAAGTTCATCGCGGATATCGATGCAGGCCGGCTGCCGCCCGTGGCGTTCTACAAGCCGCAGGGCAACCTGAACATGCATGCGGGTTATGCCGACGTGGAATCGGGCGACCGGCATCTGTCGAATATCGTGGAGCGGATTCAGCGCGGGCCGCAGTGGGACAACACAGTCGTCATCATCACGCACGATGAAAACGGCGGCTGGTGGGATCATGTGGCGCCGCCGAAGGGCGACCGGTGGGGCCCCGGATCGCGCATTCCGGCGCTCGTGATCGCGCCGTTTGCAAGGAAAGGTCTGGTCGACCATACGGTCTACGACACGAACTCGATCTTGCGCTTCATCACCCGCGTGCATGGCCTGGTGCCGCTTGAGGGAGTGGTCGCGAGGGACCGGGCGTTTGTGGCAAATGGTGAAGCGCCGCTGGGTGATCTGACTGCGGCGCTCGATCTGGCTTGATGCGGCTTAAGCCCCGGACAAGCCACTACGAAGCCCGCGTGCCGTCCATGCGCCCTGCCCGGGCATCCGCGGCGTCGGATGTTTCTTGTCGCCACTGACGCCGTGAGCGCAGCATCTTGCGCACGGCGAGACGTGTCATCTTGAGATAGCTGAACGGGCGCGGATCGGCGAGCATGCTCAACGCCCGCGCGTAATCGAGCGTGAGGCCGGGCGTCCACGCCATTGTCGCGGCGCGCTTGCGGATCTGCGCCGCGACCCAGAGTTCGGGCGTGACCAGCAGGCGCAGGAACGAACGCCAGCCGGTATCACGGCCATGAAAGGTTCCTACCGTCCCTTCCAGTGCGGCCTCCAGCGCATTGGAGACGGTACTGGAACAATTGCGGTAAGTCAGGTTGTAAGTCGGGTCCTCCCGATACTTCTCCCAGAACGCGTTCAGCCGCTCCGGTCGATAGTTCCGGATACGCACGCGTGTCGTGGATTCGCACCAAGCCGTCGACTCCGTCGGGTAGTCCGGCTGGAACACGCCAGGCACGTTGTTCTCGCGCGTCGCACGGAGGATGCGGCCAAACTCGTCGGGCGAGCGATCGATCTCGACCCCCGGATACAGGCTGATATAAATGCCTTCCGGCGATTCCAGCGCCGCGTGGCCGGTGGAAATGACGCCGTTGGCATCGACGGCGGCAATGTAGCGGTCCACGATCAGCCGCCGGTTTGCCTGCGCCCGCGCAGAGCCGACCGGCGTCCAGACGTGCACAGTAAGGGCTTTTTCATCGGCGGCGGGCGGGCCATCCCATTCGAACGGGGCATCGGCTTCGGTGGCACTCGCACTCGCCACGGCTTTCGCGGCTGCCGATTTCTCGGCCATGGCAGGATCGGTAATGACGTCATCGGACAAGGCCAGCGTCTTTTTGGTTTCGGGAGGCAGGCTTTCCATGCGACGCACGCGAAACGCGATCAGCAGCATGTTCCAGCCGCCGAACGCAAGTCCAAGCCCGATCGCATAAGGTGCCGTGCCCACGTAATGCGTCGGATACGGCTGGAAAAAGAAGACAGCAAGCAGGATTTCGATGATCGCCAGCGCCAGCACCATCCTCCATCGGCTGTAACGGACAACGACTGCCGAGACGGATTGCAGCAGGCCATCGGCGAGAAACAAGGTGCCGAAGATCATCGACAACACGAAGTTGCCGTGATGATGACCCGCCATGATCAGCAGCGCCGCCAGCACGAAAGCCGCACCCTTCACGTAACGCAGTGTTCGCTGGCCGCCAACGCCCGTACCCGCCGCGGCAAGCGTTGCGATGCCCTCGATCAGCAACAGCCACGCGAAAAAGTGAATGGGAAAGTAGAGGACGCCATCGAGGGCATCGATGAAAACGAGCACGCCGATCACGAGCCAGATGCCGCCGGCCACTGCCAGCGTGATCCATCGGCGGCGCAAGTAGTCGACGCCCAGCAGCAGCAACACGAGTTGGATCATGACGTCACCCTCGATGGACCCGCGTGATTGATACAACCCGGCCATGATAAAAGCGATACCGCGCGGCGCCAACTCACTGCCGGCTATTCAACCCAGGCGCGCGCCGCGATCTCGATCAGATATCCATAATGCAGCGCGCCGACCGGCACCACTGCCCGAGCCGGTTTCCACTCGCCGAAGTGGCTCGCGTAGATCTCGTTGAACGCCTTCCAGTGATCCACGCCGACCAGATAGACAGTCACCTCGATCACATCCTGCAGACCCGCGCCGGCCGCGGCCAGCACCGTGCTGACGTTTTCGAGCGTTTGCCGCGCCTGCTCTTCGAACGGCAAGTCGCCGGTATGCGTGCCGTCGGGGCGCATCGGCAACTGGCCGGAAACGCAGATGAGATTGCCGGCGCGCGTGGCATGGCTGTAATGGCCGGCGGGAACCGGAAGGCCCGGTGCGTTGATTCGTTCGATAGGCATGAATAGACTCAAATATCAAGAAAGGTCAGACGGCAGCATACGACCACCTGCTCACAGCACCAACCGTCCCGCAAGAAAATCGAGGAAGGCCTTGGCGCGTCCGGCCATCGACGCGCTCTGGTAAAACACCGCGCTGACCGGTTGCCTGACGTCGAGCCACGCGCTGTCCATGACGGTCCGAAGGCGCCCGCCCGCGACATCGGCGTGGGTCATGTAGGACGCGAGACATACGATACCGCCGTCGGCGAGAGCAAGCTGGCGCATGGTTTCCCCGCTCGACGCCGCAATGTCCGGCACGATCCTGAAGCGGACGTCGTCACTGAGCAAAGGCCAGTCGTTCAGGCTCTCGGGCGCGGTAAATCCGATCAGCCGATGTCCCTTCAACTCCGCCACCGTTCGCGGCTCGCCGTGCTCGGCAAGATATCCAGGACTCGCGAGTATCCGCAACCGGCTGCTGCCGAGCGAGCGCGCGTGCAGCGTGGAATCCTGCAGCGCGCCGATCCGGATCGCAATATCCACGCGTTGCTCCATCAAGTCGACAAACCGCTCGTTGCTGCTCAATTCCAGGACGATTTCGGGATAAGCCGCAGCGAACGCCTGCACGTGCGGGACGATGCAATGGAGCATGAACGGCGACGCCGCGTCCACCCGCAAGCGCCCCGCCGGCCGTTCGCGCTGCCGGGCGATGGATTCCTCGGCGTCTTCCATTGCGGCGAGGATGGCCCGGGCGCGCACAAGGAAGAGTTCGCCTTCGTCAGTAAGCTGGAGCCGGCGCGTGGTGCGGCGAATCAGCGTGGAATCGAGCTTGGTTTCGAGCCGGGTGAGCGCGCGGCTGACACCCGAAACCGTTTGCTGCAAAGCTTCCGCGGCGGCCGTGATCGAACCGGCGTCGATCACGGTCACGAAAGCGAGCAATTCTTCGGTGGTGGTTTTCATCGTGCGATTGTTGATGCATAGTCAAGATTGATTTGAGACTAACATCGTTTTTGCGAAAGTAGAACCGAGCGATACTAGGTCCATTGATTCAGGAATCATCAAAGGAGAATGGACATGAAGGTATTTGTGACGGGCGCAAGCGGGTTTATCGGCGGAACGATCGCAGCGCACCTCGCGCGCAACGGACATCAGGTTCGCGGGCTGATCCGCCGCGCCGACCAGGCGGCCGAACTGAAGCAACTGGGCGTGGAGCCTGTGATCGGCACGCTCGATGACCGCGATCTGCTGATTGCCGAAGCCAGGGCCGCCGATGGCGTCATCAACGCCGCGAACAGCGACCATCGCGGAGCGGTGGAAGCGTTGATCGAAGGGCTGGCGGGATCGGACAAGCCGTTGCTGCATACGAGCGGATCGAGCATCGTCGGCGACGCTTCCGGCGGCGAAGGCTCGGCTGCGATCTACCACGAGGACACGCTGCCGGAACCGACCGCCGATAAAGCGGCGCGCGTAGCCATCGACAACCTCGTGCTCGACGCAGCCACCCGTGGCGTGCGCGCCTCGGTGCTGTGCAACACGCTGATCTACGGTCACGGCGCCATGAAAACCGCGAAAAGCGTCCAGTTGCCGCGCCTGCTTTCCCAGGCGCAGAAAAGCGGCATCGTCCGGCATGTCGGGCCGGGACGCAATATCTGGTCGAATGTGCATATCGACGATGTCGCCGATCTCTATGCTCGCGCGCTGGAAAAGAGCCCGGCGGGCACGTTCTATTTCGTCGAAAGCGGCGAAGCGGCGTTCCACGAAATGACCAGGGCGATGGCCAAGGCGCTGAATCTGGGCGAACCGCAAGACTGGCCGCTCGAGGAGGCGAAGAAGGAATGGGGCTACGAGATGGCGTCGTACGGGCTGGGATCGAACAGCCGGGTTCGTGGCAGGCACGCGCGTGGATTGCTCGGATGGACGCCGAAGCGCACGTCGGTGACCGACTGGATTCGCGACGAGATGCTCAAGTAAGCGCTTATTGCCTGAAACAGCGCGGCCGGTTGCGAAACCGGCCGCTTTTTTACATGCGGATAAAGCGTCTAACGCAGCGCCTTCAGATATCCATCGATTTCCGCGGCAGGCATTCCCGCCTTCACCGCCGCGTCATGGATCTGCTGCCACGTCGTCGGATCGACGGGCACGCCCTTCACTTCCAGTTCCGCGCGCCGCGCGCGTTCCGGTTCGCCCGGAACCATGATCCTGTCCGTATTCGCGGCAAGCGGCGAGGCTTTCACCCATTCCACGAACGCGTCCGCTTCGGCTTCGGCATCGGGTGCATCGAAGGCCTTCGGATTGACGATCACCGACGTCATGCAGTTGATGATTGCGTTGGTGGTATCGAGCGTGCTTTCATGCGTCGTGTAGCCACCCGACAACGCGCCGCCGAAAATCTCGCACATCGCGGCGAGGCCGTAGCCCTTGTGTGCGCCCATCGCCGTCAACGACCCGAACGGTGCTTCATGCATGACTTTCGGTTCGACGGTCGGCACGCCCGCATGGTCGATCAGATGTCCTGGCGCAACCTGCACGCCCTTGTTGTACGCCACGCGCGTCTTGCCGTAAGCAATGCCCGAGGTCGCGAAATCCAGCACGAGCGGTTCGCGCCCTTCACGCGGGAACGCGGCGCAAAACGGGTTCGTGCCGAAGCGTCGATCGATACCGCCAAACGGCGCGACCAAGGGATCGCCCGCCACATTGACGAAGTGAAACGATACAAGCCCGGCCGCCGCGCATTGCTCGGCCCAATGCCCGATGCGCCCGATGTGATGCGCATTGCGCAGGCCGACCGCGCACACGCCGAGCTTTTGAGCGCGCTCGATGCCGTGTTCCATCGCCTCGAACGCCACGACCTGCCCGAACCCTTTCTTCCCGTCGATAGTCAGCACCGCGCCGGCGTCACGGACGATTTCGGCGTGCGTGTTGAGCTTCAGTTGGCCGTCGCCGAGTGAGGCCATGTAGCGCGGGATCATGCCGACGCCATGGGAATCGTGACCCGACATGTTCGCCATCACGAGGTGATCGGCAACCAGTTGCGCTTCACGCGGCGTGCTGCCGGCATGCGTCCAGATCGCGCTCACATAGGCGTGCAAGGTATCGCGGGGAATCCGTGCTTCGGGCGTGTTTTCAGTGTTCATGCGAATGCGTCTCCTGACACGAAAGTGCTGCACAACAAATTCGATGGTGTGCCTGGCCATAAAAAACGAAAAGGCGCGCTGGAAGCTGCGCGCCTTTTCATTATCGATGACAAGTCTTCAAGGCGTTGCGGCAATCACTTCGGCGACCGTCGCCGTGAGTTTTTTGGCGAACGGCACGTGCAGGAATTCATTCGGGCCGTGCGCATTCGATCTTGGTCCCAGCACGCCGCACACCATGAACTGCGAACGTGGAAAACCCGCCTGCAACGTGCTCATCAGCGGAATGGTGCCGCCCTGTCCGAGGAATGCGACGTCTGCGCCAAAATGCCTGCGCGATGCGTCGTTCAATGCTTCGTCGAGCCACGGCGCGAGGTCCGGTGCGCTCCAGCCCGTCGCTTCGCCGCGCTCGGCCTTGAACGTGACCTTCGCGTTGTAAGGCGGATCGGCTTCGAGCAAGGACTTGAGTTCGGCGAGCGCCGTAGTTGCCTCGACCAGCGGCGGCAAACGCAGCGAGAGCTTGAACGCGGTGCGCGGGCGCAGGACATTTCCGGCATCAATCAGCGATGGCAAGCCCGCCGCCCCGGTCACCGCCAGCGACGGCCGCCAGGTGGAGTCGAGCAGCGCCTGACGCGGATCGGTGGTGACGGGCAATACCGTGCCGCCGTTCTGGCCGCAGGTCCAGGGCAACTTCTTCCAGACATCGTCGCCGAGAATTTTTGCCGTCGCTTCGGCTTCCGTCAAACGCCGCGACGGGATATCGCAATGAAACCCCTTCGGCAGCAGATTGCCCGTGCTCGAATCCTCGAGCCGTTCAAGCAACCGGCGCATGATCCGGAACGTCGACGGCGCAATGCCGCCGTTCGTGCCGGAGTGGATGCCTTCGTCAAGCACTTGTACTTCCAGGTCACCCGCAACCAGGCCGCGCAGCGACGTGGTGAGCCATAACTGATCATAATTGCCCGCGCCCGAATCAAGGCAGACGACGAGGCTGACTTCTCCGAGCCGATCGCGCAGCGCGTCAACGTATGGCAGCAGATCGTAGCTACCCGATTCTTCACACGTTTCGATGATGCCGACGCAACGCGGCCGTTCGATGCCTTGTGCATCGAGCGCGGCGATGGCGCTGATGGATGAGTACGTTGCGTAACCGTCGTCCGCGCCGCCGCGGCCGTACAGCTTGCCGTCTTCGAACTTGGGCGACCATGGGCCCAGGTCGCGGCGCCAGCCGTCGAACTCGGGTTGCTTGTCGAGATGGCCGTAGAGCACGATGGTGTCGCGGCTGTTCGAACGCGTGGCCGGCGCCTCGAAAAAGATCACGGGTGTGCGATCGGGCAAGCGGATTATTTCGACTTTCAGGCCACGCACCGGCTGACGTTCGGCCCATTGCGCGGCATCCGTAATCACACGCTCGATGAAACCGTTCTTCATCCAGTCGAGATCGAACATGGGGCTCTTTGCAGGCACCGCGATGTAATCGGTCAGCGCGGGCAGGATCTCGTCATCCCACTTGCGGTCGATGAATTCACGCAAAGCGTCACGGTCGATGCGCTGTGTTTCTTGTGTAAGGTCGTCTGAGATCATGACGGGCGTCCCGGCCGTTTAAAAACGAATGATAGCCGGGATTGGCGGCGCTTCGGGCGCGGAATTGCCCGTGGAACGAAAGCGAATCGAACGCTGATATCAATGGGACCGCTTCCAGCAAAATCGGGCACAATCAGGCGCGATCAGTCGAAAAAGCGCTACACGTCGCGTCCCGGTATGCTGAGGCCCCGTCCAGTCAGGACTCAGCAAAAAAGGAACACCGCCATGTCCGTATCCATGTATCGCGCAAGCATTCCTGTATTCATCCGCGGTCTCGACGTACTCGTTTCACTGATCGCCAAAGCCGAAACCCACGCGAAAGAGAAAGGACTGGGAGACACCGACATCACGTCGACCCGGTTGATCGAAGACATGCTGCCGTTCACCGGACAGATCCAGCGCGCAAGCGATACATCGAAGCTTTCGGCAGTTCGTCTTTCAGGCGTCGAAGCGCCGAGTTTCGACGATACCGAAACGACCTTCGCCGAGTTGCGTGAACGCTTGACGAAAACGTTGGCGTATCTGAAAACCGTCGATCAATCGACGCTCGAAGGCAGCGAAACGCGCGAGGTCACGCTGAAGCAACGCGCTGGTGAAATAACGTTCAGCGGCAGCGACTACTTGTTTTTATTCGCGCTGCCAAACTTTTATTTCCACGTGGTTACCGCGTACGACATCCTGCGCCAGCTCGGCGTGCCGGTCGGGAAACTCGATTACCTGGGCGCGATGCAATCCGCCTGACCGGACTTCAGGTTCGCGCGGCGATCTGTTTCTGCCAGCTCGTCAGAACACGTCGCGCGAGCACGGCGTAGTCGCCGCCGAAATGGTGATCGCCACTCGTCTTGATCACTTCGATGCCCGTCCTGGTCAGCGCCGGGCATAACGTGTCTTCCTCGGCCTCGCCGTAGATGCACTGCACGATTCCCGGCGGCAGTTTCGCCAGTTCCGGGCGCACCTTGAACGCGTCCTTGCTTGCGGGCATGCCAAGCCAGCCGGTCACCCGGATCTGGAAATCGGCATCGGGTGCAAAGCCCATGAGCGAAACCATCGATACCTTCGCGCGCACCGCGTCGGGCAGACGGTTGTAGGCGAACGGCATCACGTCCGCGCCGAACGAGTAGCCAATCAGCGCGACGTGCTCCGAATGCCAGCGGGCGCTGTACGCCTGGATCACGCGTGCCAGATCGTGCGCGGTCTGCTCGGGCGTTTTCGCGCTCCAGAAATACCGCAAGCTGTCGATGCCAATCACCGATACCCCATCCTTCTGCAATGATTCCGCGACGGTTTTATCGAGATCGCGCCAGCCGCCGTCGCCGGAAATCACGATGGCAAGCAGGTTCGTCGGATGGGCCGCGGGCAGCTCGACCAGCGGCAGATCGGACACGTCTTCGTCGTGCATCGGCTCGATCTTCAGGTGCGGCACGGCGAGCGCCAGCAACGCATCGGCTTTCGATGTGGCGGCGGGTTGCGTGGTTTTATCGAAGAAACCGGGCAGGCCTTTCGCGTGCGTGATGGTCGGATCGGGCGGGCACAGATTGAAACGCGAGTCGAGCTGCGCGTCGGGATTCAGCGCGAGCGCGCCCGCGACCGTGTTGTCCGGCGCCTGCGACAGGATCTTCGTGGCGAGTACGCCGCCCTGGCCGGAACCCATCAGGATCGGCGCGAAGTAACGGTCCGACTGCACTTCGCGTTCGAGCTGATGGCTGAGCGCTTCGGCATCGCCGACGAGGTTGTGGCAGCTTTCTTTCTCCGACGGCAGCTTCGCGGCGTAACGCGTGGTGTCGACGCCTACGACCATCGCGCCGTTTTTGGCGAGCGCATCGGCGGTCTGGGTGTCGGCGGGGGTCCAGGTTTTATCGGAGAAGAGCACGATAAAACCGCGCATCGGACCAGCAGGTTTCGTGAACTGCACATCGCCGTAACGGCCGCCGGGAATCGTGGCGGCATGGGCCGCTGAAACAGCAAACAATGAAACAAACGCAATCTTGCTGAAAAAATTCATGAACGCCAGCCTCCCGCCAGCAACGAGAGATCTGCAAGCGTGAAAAACACGCCCACCGAGCCGGATGCCGCGAGATAACGCGGCTCCCAGCGCGGCTGGAACTTGCTCTTGAAACCGCGCAAGCCCCGGAAATTGTAGAAACGTCCGCCAAAACGCCAGACGAGACCGGCGAGCCGGTGCCATGGCGAGGCAAGCGGCGTCGGCTGCATGCCGGACAGCGGCGCGATGCCAAGACTCAGCGTCTGGTAACCGGCCTGCTTCAAATGCAGCGCAAGCTTGGTGAAGAGATATTCCATTGCATACGGCGATGCATCGGGCACGTGGCGCATCACGCCGACCGTGGCTTCCGTATTCATGTCGGTGGTCATGAACGTGACGAACGCCACCGGCTTGCCTTGCTGGCGAACGAGCAACACGGATTGCGCCGCGAGGTAATCGTCGTTGAACGCCGCGACCGAAAAGCTTTTCTCACGTGCTTCGCGGCCGTTCAGCCAGGCATCGGACACTTCGCGCAGCATGGGCATGGCGTACGGCACCTGTGCGGAATCGATGACTTCGACATCGAAACCATCGCGCTCGCCACGCTTTAACGCATAACGCAAATGCGCGCGATGCGAGCCCTTCAAGTCGAAATCTTCCAGCACGACGTGCGCTTCCTCGCCGAGCTTCATCAGGGTGAGACCGGCATCGAGATAAAGCGGCAGGGCGTCCGCGCGAACCTGGTAAAACGCGGCGCGGCCGCCATGCGCGTGCGCCATTTCAACGAAACGGCGGATCAGTTCCGCCCATTCGCGGCGCGGGCCGACCGGATCATGAAGCGCCGCCCAGGTGCGGCCGTGCTTTGCGTACATCAGGAAGGCTTCGCGCGATGAAGAGAAGAGGAAACTCTTGTCGCCCATCATCGCGAGGCCGGCGTCGCTGCGTTCCTGTGCGCGGAAAATGCGGGCGGCATCGAGGAGATCCTGCGCCGCGGGTTTTTCGAAACGGCCGGCGGCTGGACGCAACAATTGCCAAACGGCGAAGAGCGCTGCAAACAGGCCCGCCGCCAGCGTGGCGCGCAAGGCGCGGGGGGCGCGTTCATCGAAGGCGAATTGCCACCAGAGATCGCGGCTGTAGTTGATATCGCGGAAGGCGAACAACATGATCCAGACCGCCAGCACGATCACGATCCCCACCGACACCAGCCAGCTCGCCGTGAAGCGCTCCGAGAGCAGCGACGAACGCCGGTTGAAGCGGTCGCGCGTGGACAGCAGCAGCACGATCAGCAGCGCGAGCACGCCGGTCTCGACAAACGCCAGCCCCTTCGCCAGCGACAGCGCCAGGTTGGCCACCGCGAGCGTGATTGCGAGCCACCATGCGGCGTCGAGCCGGCGCAGCAGCCCGCGCGCGACAAACAACAGCACCACGCCCAGCACGCTTCCGAGCAGTTGCGAGCTTTCCAGCACCCATAACGGCAACACGGCCTGCAGCACCGCGATGCGCTTGCCGAACGCGGGCGTCGCGCCCGAAATCACGAGCATGCCGCCCACCACGAACGTCACCACGCTCAGGAACAAGGGCGCGAGCTGCGACACATTCGATGGATTGAGGAACGTGAACCTGCCCTTCAGCGCGCGGCCTTCGAAACCGGCCAGCACGGCGGTCGCCACGATCAGCGGCAGGCCGAAGTAGATCGCGCGATAGGCAAGGAGCGCGGCCAGCATGGCCGGCGTATTGACGCTGCCGCCGAGCGCGAAGACCATCGCCGCCTCGAACACGCCTACGCCGCCGGGCGTATGGCCGATCAGACCCAGCAGCATGGCAGCCGAGAACACCGTCAGGAATTCGCCGAAACCGACCTGCGCATGCGGCAGCACGGCCCAGAGCGCGAGCGCGGCGGCGCAGACATCGAGGGCGGCAAGAATGAGTTGGGCAACCAGGTCGCGGCGCGACGGAACGGTGACGGCCAGCCACTTCCAGCGCGACTGCAGCGTTCGCGATGATTTGCCGCACAGCGCGATCATCACCGCAAAAACGGCCAGGATCGCGGCGCCGCTGAACCGGAGCAGTTCCGGCGAAGCGTGCAGCATGGCCGCGAGCGTATCCGCCGCGCACACCATGCCGATCGCCGTCATCAGCGCGAGCGCCAGCGCCAGCGTGACGCTGGTGAATACCGTCAGGCGGCCGACCTGCGCCGGCGTGATGCCTGACACGCCGTACACGCGGCAACGCACGGCGCCGCCTGTCAGCGCGCCGAAACCGGTTGCGTTGCCAAGCGCCGACGCGACCGTTGCGCCGACCCACAGCACGGAATGCGGCACTTTGGCGTCGAGGTACCGGAGGCCTACGGCATCGCGGCCGACCAGCGCCGCGTAGCTCAGCGCGGTGGCAAGGAGCGCACCGGCCCACGCCTCGAAGGAGAGCGCGAGAAGCTGGTGAACGACCGTCTTATAGTTGACCGCGTGCGACAAGTGCTGAAAAACCACCAGCAGCAGCGCGCACACGACGAGCGCAAGGACCGGGGCGGTGAAACGCTGCAACCGCCACGACCGTGTTAAACGGAGCAGCGATTCCGGCTGAAGAACTGAACGAACGACATTTCTGCGAGACATGCGAATTACCGGACTTGCTCCAACGCTTTCCAGCCTTGCGGCCATGTAGCGTTCTTGTTGGTTCTTGGTTCTGATCGGCTGCGCGCCGGACCGTTGTCGCTCTTCCCCGCGCTCCCAGGTTTCATAAACCTGAACGGAACGTTACGGTTAGCAACGCCTGTATATCGGCGATGGTTGACTGGACTTAAGAAAAGTCGGCGATTCTATGCTTTTTATCCGCAGCGGGTTCCGTTATCGCGTGGCAAGCGCGGTTTGCCAAGCGGTTTGCCCAGCGGTTTCCGGCGCTTTCCGGGCGCTTTCTTTACGAGGAATCGGCCGAGCGGGTAGCATCTTGGCTCCAGTGCACGCCCCGACGGTGCATCTATCATCGATAAAAAAGGTTCTACCGAATGAAAACGCCACGCCTTGCTGCCGCTCTTGCCTTGACCGTTACCGCCGCTGTGACGGCGCTCGCCCTGGGCGGCTGCGTGACGCAATACGATTCGCTCGTGAAGACCGTGCCGGTGGGTTCCGGGACGTCGCATCTCGCCGTGCTGCCATTTGCCGCATGCGTGAAGGCACATTGGGCCGCGCGGCCGCTTAAGACGGGCGAATACACGCCCAATGCCGACGGCGACGTCATCACCGTGCATGGCGCCAAAGGCGAGACCCTGCTGCTGATCGACGCAGAACCCTCGGCGAACGGCGCGGGCTATACGATTTACGGCGATATCGTGGGCGCAGCGGTGTACGTGGCCGATGCCCACAAGTGCGACTGACCGGCCCTCGCGCTCAGCTCGCGCCGCCCTTCATATCGACATAAGCCTGGTGCGTGCCGACGATCCGTCCGATCAGGTACCCGTCGGACGCGCACGCATTCACGCGCTGGTCGCCGTTCCAGACAATCTTGTATTGCTCGTCCTGCAGACGGATGCCAGCAGGATCGAACTGGGCTTTCGGCGGCGTCGCGGGTTTGCCCGAGTCGCGCAGTTGCTCCATGAGCAGGCGGTTCCACGTGTACGCGTAGCCATACTCGACGCCATCGGCAAACGCGTCGAGATCGCAGACCTGCTTGGGCGGCGTGATCGAAACCTCGGTCTTGTAACCGCTGGGGCCGCCGACATCGATGCGTTGGACGCCCGGCGCGCCCGACGCCCCGGCTGCGATCGCCTCGGCGGAACGATTACGCGACTGCGGTTTGGATTGAGCCGCGACGACTGGCGCCGAGGCCGCGCTGGGGAGCGCGGTTGCGGCGTTTTCGGCGGGAGGAACGGGCGCACAGGCGTTCAGGAGAAGTATCGATGCGGCGAGAAAGGCGCCAGATGCACGTACGCCCGCAAATTTGAAATGAATGTTGAAAATCACGCTTTAGCTGTCCGTCTCAAAATAAACCGGACCCTACCTTAACATTTTGAGACGGCGGCGGAGATTGTGCCGGGTTTTGACGCGGTCCTGAGGCGAGCGGTGCCGAAAAAACAAGGGCCGCTCCGGTTGATGACCCGGAACGGCCCTGACGGTCAGACCCGCACGACGGCGGGCTGGCTCAAGCGATCTTCAACGGATGCTCGCTCAGATAAACCCGCAGCGCGTTGTTCATGCGCGTCTGCCAGCCATCGCCCGTTGCGCGAAACGCTGCGATCACATCCGCGTCGTAACGGACGCTGACCTGCTCCTTCGGATGCTCTTTTGGCGGCCGCCCCATGCGGCGTTCTGCCATGTATTCGGGAAACGGGCGCAGCGCCTTGAATTCCTCAGCCGACAATTCATACGTGTCGGGATCGGCGGCGATACCGCGATTGATTGCAGCCTCTTCTTCCGGCGTATTCCGGATCAATTTAACTTTGCTCATGGTCCTTGATCTCCCTGTTGTTCGCCCGGCGAAGGCTGATGACTCGAATGGCGCCGTCGCGCGGCGTGAATACCACGCAGTGAAGACGGCTCTCCAGCGGCCCGTACCCGACAAGCCGCTCTTCGCGATAGTCCCGCCGCGTATCCGCTTGAATACGCAGAGCATTCCAGTCGAGGCCCGCGGCGTCGGCTAGCGACAATCCATGCTTGCGCTGATTCGACGCGTCCTTTTCCAAATCAAACATCACGTACTGTTTCATTTATTGTAGATGCAAAAAGTCTGAAAGACAAGGTTGTTGCCGATGCGTGCGCCGCGCGATGGCAAAAAAAAACCGTTCCACGATGTGCGGAACGGTTCTCTATAACTTGCAGGCCAACTGTACCCGGTCGATGCTTTTGCCTGTCAAGCCCCGTCTTCCAGTACCAGCAGATTCTCGTGCGAAAAGCCCAGCGCCACGGGCTGCCCTCGTTCGGGCAAGCGTCGATTCGGGTCGTTGAAGACATCGAGTGAAATCACGGACTGGTCCACGCGCGTCCTGATGCGCACCACCGCGCCGAGGAAGTTCACCTCTTCCACGGTGGCCGCAAGCGTGTTGCGCCCGTTTGCCGGCGCTTCGAGCACGATGGCTTCGGGGCGCACGGCAAGCATGCGCTGCTTGCCGGTATCGCTGGAACTCAATGCATGCGAGGTCCGCAATTCCTGTCCGCCGACCACGATCCGGCCGCTCGCCGGGTCGACTACCTGCCCCGGCAGCAGATTCAGCGTGCCGACAAACGACGCCACGAAGCGCGTGCGCGGAAAGTTATAGATCTCCGATGGCGTGCCGATCTGCTCGACCCGTCCTTCGTTCATGACGACGATCCGGTCCGATATCGACAGTGCCTCTTCCTGATCGTGCGTGACGAATATCGATGTAATGCCAAGCTCGCGCTGCAGGCTGCGAATATCCTCACGCAATGAGACGCGGATCTTGGCGTCGAGTGCGGAAAGCGGTTCGTCGAGCAACAGCACTTGCGGCTTGTTTGCGAGCGCCCGGGCAAGCGCCACGCGTTGCTGCTGGCCACCCGACAACTGCCACGGATATCGGTCCGCCAGCTTCGGCAACTTGATGAGCGCGAGCATCTCCTCCACGCGCGACTTGATCTCGGCTTGCGGGCGGCGCAAGACCTTCAGCCCGAACCCTATGTTGTCTGCCACCGTCATGTTCGGAAACAGCGCGTACGACTGGAACACCATGCCGACCTTGCGTTGCCGCGTGCGCAGGTAAGTGACGTCGCGGCCGCCGAGCTTGATCGTGCCTCGTGTCGGTGTTTCGAAGCCTGCGATCATGCGCAGCACCGTGGTCTTGCCGCAGCCCGACGGGCCAAGAAACGTGATGAACTCACCGCGCTCGATCTGCATGTCGAACTGATGCAGCACCGTGTTCGTGCCGAACGTCTTGCTGAGGTTTTCGATCTCGAGAAGTGCCATGACAAACCGACCTTTTAAGTTTTTTGTCCGGCGATGGAACGCGCCGAGCCGAAGACCTGGATAAGCCCCATCGAGGCCCACGTAATGGCAAACGCGATGATTGCAAGCGCGGATGGTTCATACGCGCGATTGGCGCCGATCAATTGCAGATAAGGACCGAACGCCGGACGATTCAGCAGGCTCGCGAGCGTGAATTCGCCGATGACCACCGCGAACGTCAGGAACGCGCCCGACAAGATTCCCGAGCGCACGTTCGGGAAGATGATCCTGAAGAGGATGGTGGGCCAGGTCGCACCGAGACATTCGGCGGCTTCGGTGAGAGAGCGGACATCGACGGCGCGCAGGCCAGCGTCGACGGAGCGGTACATGTAGGGCAAACACAGCGTGACGTATCCGCAAATCAGCAGGAAATCGGTTGCACGTTCATTGCCGGTCAGCGGCAAGAAAGAACTGCTGTTGTAGACATGCAGGTAACCAAACACGATCACGATGGCCGGGATCACCAGCGGCAACAAGGTGATGAACTCGATCAGCGGACGCAGCTTCGGCAAGCGCAACTGGACCCAATATGCGGTCGGAACCACGAGCAACACGCCGAGCACGATTGCAAACACGCCCATCAGGATGGAGTATCCGAACGATGCCTGGAAATGCGGATCGGTGAGCACGACGCGGTAAGCGTCGAAGCTGTATTCGTTGCGCCGCATCTTCAGGCTGAACTCGATGGTCGCCAGCAGCGGCAGCAGGAAATACGCCGCGCCGATAACCATCGCGATCCACGCGCCCGCCCGGGTCTGCGCACGTACCTTGTTGTCGGGCGTGAGTGTGACTGTGGCGGCGGTGCTCATCGACGACCCCTTTCAGCGCGCGAGCGCAGCCAGATATACCCGCCGTTGGACAAGCCGGTGACCAGCACCATGCCGAGCGCAAGTGCGTAACCGAGGTTCTCGTTGTGCAGCACGTCGCCGCGAATCTGCGCATACAGCACGATCGGCACGATATTGAGCGAGCTTCCGGTCAACGCATAAGCGGTTGCGACCGCGCCGAACGCATTGGCGAACAACAGCAGCGTGGCGCCCAGCACGCTCGGCCAGAGCACGGGCAACGCCACGTACATCCAGTAATGGTAAGCACTGCCGCCAAGACAATCGCACGCCTCGCGCCATTCGCGCTTGAGGCCATCGAGTGCGGGGGTGATGATCAGAACCATCAGGGGAATCTGGAAATACAGATAGGTCAGCGTCAGGCCGGTGAAACTCAGGATGCTGAAGCCCGTGGAATAAAGGTTGATGCCCACGTATTTTTTCAGCAGCACCGTAACCAGTCCAACGCGTCCCAACGTGCAGATGAATGCAAACGCGAGCGGCACGCCCGCGAAGTTCGACGCCACGCCGGAGAATGTCATCAACGTGGGACGAATCCATACGGGCAACTTTCCCTGCACCGCAGCCCATGCAAGCAGGAGCCCGAGAAAACCGCCACCCAACGCCGACGCCGCGCTGACCTTGAAGCTGATCCAGTAGGCGTCGAGTACGCTGGGTTGCAGCAGCTCGCGGAAGTTGGCGAGCGTGAAATGCCCCTGCGCGTCCTGGAACGCGCCGACCATCAGCCACGCAGTGGGCAGCAGCAGGAACAAGACTGCGAATGCGAAAAACGGCAGGACGCCAAGATAGTTCCACGCCGGCGACACACGTCGCGCCGCTTTCATGCCGGGACCCAGCGAGGGGTCCTCATGCACGGACATGGGCGCGGCGATCTTCGATGAAGTGCTCATGATGTCGCTCTGAACTGACAGGCCGCGCCGGGAAGACCATCCGAAGCGCGAACCGGAAGGACGGCCGGAACTCAGGTTGAACCCGAGGTCCGGAAGCGCCCGTGCATTGCATTACTTCACGTTGGCGCCGACCACCTGGTCCCACTGCTTCGTGATGAGCGCTTTCGAAGCATTCTGCTCGTCGAGCGTCGGAAACACGACGTTTTTGTAAGCCGATGGCGGCGGCAGCTTGGCAAGCAGCGCAGCCGGAATCTTCTTGTTGGCTTCGAGATCCTTGAAGCGGATCGGGTGACAATAACCGGTGAGCCAGCCAAGCTGACCTTCATCGGAATAAAGGTATTCCATCCACAGCTTCGCTGCGTTCGGATGCGGTGCGTAGGCGCTGATCCCTTGCACATACACGCCCGCGACCACGCCTGTCTTCGGGACGACAACCGCGACCTTCGGATTGCCCTTCAAGGTATCGCGATCCGCCAGGGCGTTGTAGTCCCAGCGCACGATGATCGGCGTCGTACCCTGCGCCAGCGACGCCGCCTTGCCGATAACCGGCACGAAGTTGCCGTTCTTGTTCATGCTGCCGAAGTAGCTCAAGCCTGCGGCGCCGGCCTTCGATGCATCGCCCTTCGCTTGCGACAATCCCGCTGCGTAGACGGCCTGGATCGCCTGGTTCGCCGAACGAGGATCGCCCGCGAGTGCAACGGCATTCTTGTAGTCCGACTTGAGCAGGTCCGGCCAGTCGGCGGGAACCTTGTCCATCATGTCGGTATTCACTTCAAACGAGAGTACGCCGTAATAGTCGCCGTACCAGTAGCCGTCCTTCTCCTTGGCCGAATCAGGAATCGATGCCCAGGTCGACACCTTGTAAGGCTGCAGCAAGCCGGCGGCTTGCGCGGTCGGTCCAAACGACAGACCCACGTCGATCACGTCGGGCGCTTGCGGCCCCGTGTTGCCCTTATTCGCCTTGATGGCTTCGACTTCATCGCCTGAACCCGCATCGGGATTCAGCTCGTTGACCTGGATGCCGTACTTCGCCTTGAAGCCCGCGATCACCGCGCCATAACCGCACCAGTCGTGCGGCAACGCGATCGTCGTCAACTGCCCTTCTTTCTTCGCTGCCTCGATCAACGCCGCCGGCGGCGCCGCCACGGCATGGCCCGCGAGCGCGGTGAGCGTGGCGATGGCCGCCGTGATGGAGGCCTTGGCCGATGTCCTGCGAAAGGTCGAAGTCACTCGCAACCCGTCTTGATTCATGGTGTTTCCATCCTCTGCCTGACGTGCTTCGTTTTTGGAATGTTGCTGCAGCGTACCTGCTGCCTGAATCCGAAACTTGTTTGAATGCGCACACATTTGGCGCGCACGCGACTCTGGCGGCCAAATATTTAAGAACTATGACGACGGCTAAAAAGACAGTGATTCGAGACTGATTTCAGCACCGCAGGAAAACGCCTGGAGCGATCTGCAAGTGTGACGAAGAGACTAAGTTCAAATACCCAAATTCGCAAGTATCCAAAAAAATGCAACCTGAAAGTCATCGGTTCTTGTTAATATTTCGGTTGGAGAGATGGAGGAAACCTCCTAGAAACAGCTCATTAATATTGGCGACATGCGGATGACACACGTTTTGTGGTCGCATGCCAGGGCACACGGCAATGTGCCCGACTTCAACGCTCAAGGAACGCCGCATGTGGCAGGAAGATCGTCATCAGAGAATTCGAGCGCTACTTGCAACGCTCGAGCGCGTATCGACCGAGCGCATCATGGCCGAGCTCGGCGTGTCGCGCGAGACGGTCAGGCGCGACCTGGTGGATCTGGAAGCACTGGGTGAATTGAGGCGCGTGCACGGCGGCGTCACGCGGCCTGCTGACGAAGCGCCCATTGCCGAGCGCAGCCACACACACGTCAAATCCAAGAACGCGATTGCGCGCGCGGCTACGGCGCTGGTCAGCAGCGGTCAGACGCTGTTCATAGATGCCGGCACGACTACCGCAATCCTTGCGGAAGAACTCGCAAAACTCGCCAACCTGACCATCATCACGAACTCTATCGACGTCGCGCAGAAGATGCGTTCGACCAGCGAAAAGACCGAGACGAGCAACGAGATCATCCTGCTCGGCGGCTCCCTCAGCGACCGTGCGTTCGCGACAGTGGGCGGCACGACGGTCGCCGAGATCATTCGATACCGCGCCGATATTGCGCTGCTTTCGCCGGTTGCGATCGATCATCGGCATGGCGCGACCAATTTCGATCACGCCGAGACCGAAGTCGCGCGCGCGATGGTCGCGCATGCCGATCGCGTGGTGATCCTGGCCGACTACAGCAAGATTGGCCAATGCAGCCGGATCGCGTTTTGCCCGATCAGCCGGGTAGATACCCTGATCACCAACAAGAAAGGCGCCGAAGGTCCCGCGTTGCTTTCATTGCGCAAGAAGCTGCCGCAAGTGATCCTTGCCTAGACGCTGTCATTGCCATACGTTGCATCGAGTACGCGGCGTCGCAGCCGCGTCTCCCGCAAGGCGCCGGCGGCATCGAGCACCGGATAGGCCGTGGAGCAGAAGAGCGAGTTGAGCCGCTTCAGATCGCTGATGATGTCCAGGTGCAAGGCACTCGTTTCGATACTCCGCGCGCTCTGTCCCGCCAACCGGTCAAGATGCGCGTATGAATAGCTCCGCTCCAGGTCACGAAAGCGTTCTTTCTCCGCAAGCAGGCGCTCGGCGCTGCGCAGATCACTGTTCAGAAAAACGCTCAGTCCAAGCTGCAGGTTCAGGATCACGCGCGCATGCAGGTCCTCGAGCTCGCTCAGGCCTTCTGGCGAGAACGCCAGCCGATGCATGATCTTCTTCTCCTGAATATTCATCACTACCCGCTCGATGATGTCGCCCGCATGCTCCAGATTGATGGTTAGCGTGATGATGTCGGTCCATCGGCGGCTGTCGGCTTCGTCGAGCTGTTCGCGGGAAATCCGCGCCAGATACGTCTTCACCGCTGCGTACAACTGATCGACGTCGTCGTCCATGCGGATCGTCGTGCGCGCCTTGACCGGATCATTCGTGCGCATCAGGTCGAGCAGGTTATCGAGCATCGTGCGGATGATGTCGCCTATACGCAGCGCCTCGCGCGCCGAATTCGCCAGCGCGAGCGTAGGCGTGGAAAGCGCGACGGGATCGAGATAGAGCGGCCGCAACTCGGGATTCATATCCGGGCGGTCCGGCAGCAGCCGATAACACAAGCGCGCAACGTGCTCGACCAGCGGCATGCACGCAAGGCAACGCACGAGGTTATAGACGAGATGAAATGTGATCACCGACTCGCGCGGGTACGCGATCACCGCGCCAAGTCCCAACGCGATCCACGGTGCAAACGGCAGCACGATCAGCGCGCCGACCAGCTTGAAAAGCAGGTTGCCCAGCGCCAGGCGGCGGCCCGCCTGGTTCTGCCCCATCGTTCCGATCACTGCCAGCAAGCCGCTTCCCAGGTTCGCACCGACCACTAGACACACGGCGACCTTCAGCGAAATCACGCCGGACGATGCCAGCGTCGCAGTCAGCAGGACAGCGGCAAGACTGGAGTACGAGATCATGGCGAAGGCCGCGCCGACCAGCGTGTCGAGCATGGAATCGCCCGTGAGCGCGCCGAACATGACCTTCACGCCCTCGCCCTGCATCACGGGACGCGCCGCCTCGACAATCAGATGCAGCGCCAGCAGGATCAGCCCCAGCCCGATGACCGTGCGGCCGATCTGCCCCACGCGCGTTTGCTTGAACGACAAAAACGCGATGACGCCGCCCAGCAACAAAATAGGCGAGAGCCATGAAAGATCGAGCGTCAGCACGCGCGACATCAGCGCTGTGCCGACGTCGGCGCCCAGCATGATGGCTAGCCCAGGCGCCAACGGCAGCAGTCCTTGCGCTGCAAACGACGACGCCAGCACGGCCGTTGCGTTGCTGCTCTGCACGAGACTCGTCACGCAAAGGCCCGCGCCGAATGCGCGAAAGCGGCTGTTCGTGCTGCGCGCGAGCACGCGCCGCAGCTCGGCGCCGAGTACCCGCAGGATGCCGGTGCGGACAATATGCGTGCCCCACACCAGGACCGCCACGCCCGACAGGATATTCAAGAGAGTCAACATGTGGCCACTTCCGTTAATCGTTCCCACTGTAACGCCATTGACACATGATGCCACGCAAACGAGTTGTACAATTTTGCATTGTTGTAGTTTTGGGTATTTCCCGATAGGATCGACCGCACTCATCGACCCTGCGCGGGCCATCGTATGCCCTTGCGTTCTGTCGCGTTTTTTACCTGCAATCCAAGGGCTGCAAGCATGAACCAAGGCATGAGCCGAACTCTCGCGCTGTTCGATCTGGACCACACGCTGCTGCCGCTCGACAGCGACCAGTCGTGGGCGCGCTTTTATGCCACGCTCGGCTTCGAAGGAAGTGCCGACCACGTCAGGGAGATCGATGCGTACTATCAGCAGTACGCAGCCGGAAAGCTCGACATGGACGGGTATCTGAAACTGACTCTCGCGCCGCTCGCCCGTCATTCGCGTGCGGACCTGGATGCGTGGCACGACGCCTTCATGAAGTCAGTCATAGAACCGGCCATTCGCCCTGAAGCGCTCGCGCTGCTGCGCCGTCATCTCGACGCGGGCGACCTGTGCTGCATCGTGACGGCGACAAACGCATTTGTCACCGCGCCCATCGCAAAGGCGCTGGGCGTGGAACACCTGCTGGCGATCGATCTGGACACTGAAGGCGACGATCCGCTCGGGCGCTACACCGGCCGCTCCGTGGGCGTCGCGACGTTTCGCGAAGGCAAGATCGTCAGGACCGAGCAATGGCTTGCATCGCAGGGATTGAAGCTGAGCGACTTCAAGGAAAGCTACTTCTACAGCGATTCGGTCAACGACGTCCCGCTCATGGAACGCGTCACGCATCCTGTTGCGACCAATCCCGATTTCCGGCTGCGTGCGATCGCGGCCGAGCGCAACTGGCCGGTCATCGAACTCTTCGCGTAAGCCGGGTTTTATTCATACGCCATATGGCGTAGCATCTCGGCCATTCTTACGACAGACGTAGAGAGACATGGCCCTGATCGCCCGTAATCTGCTCGGCATTGCCGTCCTGCTGTTCATCGCTTTCATCTTCTCCAATAACCGCCGTGGCATCCGCTTGCGCACCGTCATACCCGCACTGCTCGCGCAAATTGGAATCGGTGCGTTCATCCTGTTCGTGCCCTTCGGCAAAAGCATCCTGGCGGCTGCCGCAGCAGGCGTGAATCACGTGCTTGGGTATGGCAACGCTGGGATCGAATTCCTGTTCGGCGGACTGGTGCAATCGAAGATGTTCGAGATCTTCGGCGATGGCGGTTTTGTCTTCGCCGTGCGGGTCTTGCCCGCCATCATCTTCGTGACCGCGCTGATCGCAGTGCTCTATTATCTCGGCGTCATGCGCTGGATCGTGATCATTCTCGGCACGATCTTCCAGAAGCTGCTCGGGGTCTCGAAGCTCGAATCGTTTTCTGCCGTCACCACCATCTTCCTCGGGCAAAGCGAAATGCCCGCGGTCGTGAAGCCGTTCGTGCGCGACATGACGGGCGCGGAATTGTTCGCGGTGATGTCAAGCGGCATGGCGGCGGTGGCCGGCTCGGTGCTCGCGGGCTACGCCGGACTCGGCGTGAAAGTCGAGTATCTGCTCGCGGCTTCGTTCATGGCGGTTCCCGGCGGATTGCTGTTTGCGAAGATTCTGCATCCGTCGACGGAAGCGAGCCGCGTCACCTTGGAACATCTCAGCTTCGATGAAAAACGTCCCGCGAATGTAATCGAAGCAGCGAGTTCCGGTGCAACCGTCGGCCTCAAGATCGCGGTGATGGTCGGCGCGATGCTGATTGCGTTCGTCGGCCTGATTGCTTTGTTGAACGGGATCGTGGGTGGAATCGGCGGATGGTTCGGCGCGCCGCATCTGTCGATGCAGTCCGTGCTCGGCGCCATCTTCGCGCCGCTCGCGTACCTGATCGGCGTGCCGTGGGACCAGGCCGCGCTCGCTGGCAACTTCCTCGGCCAGAAGATCATCCTGAACGAGTTCGTGGCGTATGCGTCGCTGTCTCCCTATTTGAAGGACTCCGCAAGCGTCGCCGCGGCGGGTCTCCAGGTGCTCGATCCGCGTACCATAGCGATCTTGTCATTCGCGCTGTGCGGCTTCGCGAACTTCGCGTCCATTGCCGTCCTGACCGGCGGCTTCAGCGCGGTGGCTCCGGAACGGCGCGCTGAAGTGGCGCGCTACGGCCTGCGAGTCGTGCTCGCCGCCACGCTCTCGAACCTGATGAGCGCGACGATTGCAGGCATGTTCCTGACGCTCAATTAAGGAAAAGATCATGACCATGGACAAATTGCTCGACCGGGCGAAAACCGCACGCGAACGGGCCTATGCACCCTATTCGAAGTTCAAGGTCGGCGCTGCGCTGCTCACAAAAGACGGCCGCATTTTCGATGGCTGCAATGTAGAAAACGCATCGTACGGATTGTGCAACTGCGCGGAACGCACGGCGTTTTTCAGCGCGATTGCCGCGGGCTGCAAACGCGATGAATTCGCGGCGCTGGCCGTGATCGGCGACACCGATGGCCCCATCGCGCCCTGCGGCGCGTGCCGTCAGGTGATCATCGAACTGGGCGGCCCGGAGCTCGCCATCCGCCTTGGCAACCTGCAGGGCGCGACACGCGACACCACCGCCCGCGAACAGCTTCCGGACGCGTTCTACCTATGACACAGCACAAGGTCATCTACGACACAGACCCGGGCGTCGATGACGCCATGGCGCTCGTCTTCCAGGCGCTGCATCCGGATATCGAACTGCTCGGGATCACGAGCGTGTATGGGAACGCGACCATCAGTACCACCACGTCCAACGCGCTTTACCTGCGCTCGCGATTCTGTCCCGGCGTGCCGGTCGCGCGTGGCGCTGCGGCGCCGTTGCATCGCGCGCCGCCCGCGCCGCTCGGATGGATCCACGGCGACAACGGGCTGGGCAATATCGAACTCGGCGAACCCGGCGATACATTGCTGGACGAGCGTTCGGCGCATCGATTCATTATCGATACCATACGGGCCCAGCCCGGTGAAGTGACGCTGATCGCGGTCGGTCCGCTGACAAATCTCGCGCTCGCACTCGAAGCCGATCCGGAGATTGCAACGCTCGTGAAGCAGGTCGTGATCATGGGCGGCGCATTTGGAACGGCGGGCGTGCTCGGCAATGTGTCGCCGGCGGCCGAAGCCAACATCATGTGCGATCCCGATGCCGCCGATATCGTGCTCGGCGCGCCCTGGCCCGTGACCGTGGTCGGCCTGGACGTGACGCAGGAGACCATCATGCCCAACGATTGGCTCGCCGGATTTGTCGACCAGGGCGATGCCGGCCGTTTCGTGTGGGACGTCTCGCGTCACTATGCGCAATTCCACAAGGACAGCGCAGGACTCGAAGGGATATACGTCCACGATTCGTCTGCGGTGGCGTACGTGCTCGCGCCCCACCTCTACACCGTGCGCAATGGTCCCGTACGGGTAGTGACAAGCGGCATCGCAACCGGCGAAACAATCCAGAAACCGACGACCATGAAGGCGCCTGCGCCGGACTGGGATGATCGTCCGGCGCAATCCGTGTGCATCGGCGTGGATGCCGCCGGCATGCTCGACCTGTACAAAAAAACTTTCTTCAAAGCGCTTTAATGGCTCAGTTGCGCGCCGAACCACGCGCGCAATGCTTCCACTTCTTCGGCACAGACCGAGTGCGGCATCGGATATTGATGCCACTCGATCTTGCAGCCGTGGGACAGCGCGAAGTCGCGTCCCTGCACGGCCAGTTCCAGCGGAAGAACCGGGTCCTGCGTGCCGTGCGCAGCAAAGATCGGCGTCTCGCGGTTTGCTTCGCTAAAGGCGGCATCGATCAGACCCGGCGACGGTACATAACCCGACAAAACGATCAGGCCGGCAAGCTTCTCAGGATGTGTCAGGCCCGCTGTATAAGTCATCGCGCCGCCTTGCGAGAAGCCTGCAAGGAAGATCTTCGATGTCGGGATGCCCCGTTCGTTTTCCCGCGCGATCAGATCGCGAATGCGGTCGCAGGAGGCCTTGAGACCGGCTTCATCGACGCGGCGGTTCACGCCATCGAACGAAAGAATGTCATACCACGCGCGCATCACGTAGCCGTTGTTGCCCGTCACCGGCATTTCGAGCGCGTTGGGAAACACGAAGCGCACGGCAGGCAGATCGCCCAGGCGCAACTCCGGCACGAGCGGGATGAAGTCGTTGGCGTCGGCGCCCAGGCCGTGCATGAGGATCACGGCGAACTCGGGATTCGGCGCGGTTTCCACGTCGATGGTGGACAACAAGTCGGTCATGAACTGGACTCCGGTGTGGATGACTTCAAATGATGGGAACAAGAATAAGGATGATGCCGAACAGCGAAACGACCCAGATGAGCGAGCGCAGGAATGGAATTCCCGCTGCGTATACGGGCACGTACACGACCCGCGCAATGATGTAGAGCCACGCGCCCGTGAGCGTCAACGGGCCTTCGCGGCCAACCATATGCGTAATCAGGATGGCGATGGCGAAAACAGGCAGCGTCTCGAACAGATTGGCTTGCGCGCGCATGAGTCTGCCGGTCAACTTGCCGGGCGGCGCTGCCGGCTTGTCGCGAGCGCTGGCGTTATAGCCAAGACCGGTCTCGCGGCTGCGCAATACCGATGGCAGCAACACCTGGATCAGCGCAAGCACCAGCGCCCAGGCGAGGATATGGAGTTCTGTCGTCATGGTGGCTCTTTAGGTTGAAGTGCGGGCAAAACCGGATTCATCATGCCATCATTGACGCATCTGCAGACACGCGAAAATCTACTCATGCAAACCCTTCCTGTGCGTCTCGTCCCGGGCGACGACCTGCGCAACACACTCGAATCCCTCGCACGAAGGAAGGCGCTGGGCGCGGCGTTCGTGATTCAGGGTGTTGGCAGCCTGAGCGTGGCGAACCTGCGTTATGCCGGTATCGATCAACCCGCGCTCCTCGACTGCGACCTCGAAATCCTGACGTTGGCCGGTTCACTTGGTCCCGATGGCGCGCACCTCCACATGTCCGTTTCGGATTCCGCAGGCCGTGTGTACGGCGGCCATGTATCGGCGGGATGCATTGTCAGGACCACGGCAGAAATCCTGCTCGTCAGCCTCGACGGTTTCCGCTTTTCACGCGAGTTCGATTCCGGCACGGGTTTCCCGGAACTCTCGATATATCCTCAACCCTGACGGGTGCGCCAATACCGGCGCATGAGTTCGATGCTGACGATACACGCCACCAGCCACGCCGTACCCGAGGCGAAACCGGCCAATACATCGCTCGCGAAATGCACGCGCAGGAACACGCGGCTGCTCGCGGTCGTGACGGCAATCAGCGTTGCCACGATGGCCGTCGGCAAACGCCAACGTGCGGGCATGACGCTCACCAGCACATAAGCGACCATGCCGTAGGTCACCAGCGATCCCGATGCATGCCCGCTTGGAAAACTCCAGCCATCGGCAGTGGCGATCTCCCGGTCGTGCACCGGCCGCACGCGTTCGAAGATGCGTTTGAGCGTGGTGTTCAGGACACCGTTGCCGGCGATCGCGATCACAAACCCGATCGCGATCGCAACCTTGCCGCGCAGCGCCAGCAAAGCCGCGCCCAGCACGCACCAGAGCGCGAGCAGCCACGGATCGCCAAGATGCGTAACGCGTGCAAAGATCCGGATCACGCTGATTGGAACGCCTTGGGCGATGCCATCGGCAAAAGCCTGATCCGCGTAACCGAGTGTCTCACCGTCGCCAATTTCGTCGGCAATGGCGGCAAAGAGCGCAGCCGCCCCGACGATGATCGCAAAGCTCACCACAAGATGGAGCACGAGCAAAACGCGCGTCGACAACCCGCCCTGTTCACGCGGCAAACCGTAGCGCTGCACGAGCTGCCATGCGCCGAGCACCGCAATGATTGCGACCAGGAGCGTCACGCCGTACACCGCGAGCGCATGCTCGCCCGCAACATGCGCCGCATGAATCAACTCGGCGTATCTCGGATCTGGCTGACTCATGAAAGCGTGGCGAGAGAATCGTCGAGCGTTTCGGTGCTGAAATCGAGTTCGTGCCGCGTGACCGGTTCAAACGATACACGCTCGCTATTGAAGTCCCATCGCTCGATGACGGCGCGCCGTTCGCCTGCACCCGATGCATCGTGGTATTCAATCAGATTCACCGAATTCGGCACCGCTCCGCGAACGCGCGAAGACAGCGATGTCCCTGCCTGCACCGCCCACATGCGCCGCGGCAGATCCTTGTAGGCGGCATGCAAAGGCAGCACGTACGGCAAATGAATATGTCCGCCCAAGATCAGATCGGCACCTGCCTTCGCCCAACGCTGAACCGCATGCTGGCGGCCGTGCAACAGGTTATGCACGTCGTTCGCACGCGCGGCGAGAACCGGCTGATGCGTGACGACCATGCGCAGTTGCCCGGGCGCCGCGCGCTCGAGCAACCGCGCCACACGCTCGGCTTGTTGCACTGAAACTTCGCCATCCTTATGACGGTAAGGACGCGTCGTGTTCACGCCGATCACGAGCAGCGCATCCGATTCGTACACGGGTTCGAGATCATGCCCGAACACCCGCCGATGATTTGCATACGGATGCATCGCGCGGGCGAAAACGTTATAGAGCGGAATGTCGTGATTGCCGGGCACGACCAAGAACGGCGTCGTGCCGAACTGATCGACGAAAGCGCGAGCCGCGCTGAACTGCGCACGCCGTGCTCGCTGCGTGATGTCACCGGACATGACCACGAGATCCGGGCGATGGGTGTCGGCGAGACGCAGCAATGCGTCCACGACCGGCGGTTGTTCAGTGCCGAAGTGAGGATCAGAAATTTGCAACAGCAGGGTCATGAGCGATTGGCGTTGGCGACATCGGCCTCGGGTTTCAGCAAATACAGCGGCTCCGGGGCGATGCGGAAATCGAGCGGCATGTTCATCCAGGTCACTTCGCCATCGGTTGCGATCTTCACGAGACGGCGGCGCTTCGACGGATGCGTCACCGTGATGTGCTTGAACGCAAAGCTGACAACGTTATCGGCGTTGCTCATCCTGCCCGTCGCGCCGCGCAGCGTGATTCCAATTTGCGCAAGCCGCCCGACGGCGCGCGGTGCAATAGCGGCGAGCAACCCGCGTTCCAGCAGCGGCGCTTCGGCCATGCCGATTTGTTCGAGCTGCAGGCGATTGTTGCCGACAAATAGTGTCGAAGTCCGGATTTCCTGCATTGTGCCATCGTGCTCTATGTGCAGACGCAAATGCCGATGCCGGCGCAACAGGGTGACGGCTGCCGACCAGAGCGCGATCAGACGGCTTCGCCCGAACTGCTGCTTGTACAACTCACGATCCTCCAGCAATTTCGGATAGAGACCAAGACTCGCATTGACCAGGAACATGCGGTCGTTGACGAAACCGACCTGCACCGGATGCGCCCGTGCACTGAGCAGCAACGGAATGGATTCGGCGGGATCGGACGGAACGCCGTGGTCGCGGCTGAAGTAGTTGAAGGTGCCGCGCGGCAAGACGGCGAAGGGACAGCCGCTGCCCAGCACGGCGCCCGCAACGGCGCACAGCGTGCCGTCGCCGCCCGCGCCGACCACCACGCCGTTTTGCGCCTTTGCGTCGCGCACCGCCTGGGCGGCGGTATCGGCGAGTTCTGCCGGGTTGTCGACAAGTCTGATCTCGAACTTCCGTCCCGCCTCGCCAAGCATCCGTTCGAGCGCGGCGCGGGTTTCATCGCTTTGTTTGCGCCCCGAACCCGCGTTCATCACGATGAAAAACGGCGCATCAGCGGCGATCGTTCGAGGTGCGTGTGCCTGCGGAGCGGCTTCGGATGGCGTTGGGGATAGTTCGGCGGGCGTCATGAATGGCGCTCCTGTCAGGTCGGATCGAGCACGCTCGATGATTGAACGGGTGCGTCGCCAGCCATTGCCGGGCAGCCGTTGCGGCGCCCGACAATTATAACAATTAGCTTACATTTTCTTCCGCCAATAAAAAGACGCGCGGCTTGCCGCCCCGCGCGCCTGCAAAGCGACTACAAACGCCGGCTACATATGTTCGCCGCGTATATAACCTTCGAGTTGGTGGATGGTGAGCTCCTGCTCGGACATGATGTTTTTCACCAGGTCGCCTATGGAAATCATCCCCACGAGTTTTTCGCCGTCGATGACCGGCAAATGGCGCATGCGTTTTTCGGTCATCAGCGCCATGCAGTCGTCCGTGGTCTGCTCCGGGCGCACGAAACGCACTTGCGAAGTCATGATTTCGTGCACCGGGGTCTGCCGCGAAACCCGGTCCATCAGCACCACTTTGCGCGCGTAATCGCGCTCGGTCATGATCCCGACAATGGCCTCGCCGTGCGTCACGATCAGCGCGCCGATATGCTTTTCCGCCATCATGACGATGGCGTCGTAGACCGAAGCCGTGTCGGCAATCGTGAAGATGGTGTGATCGGGTTTCGAATTAAGAACTTGTGCGACTGTTGCCATCGAACGCCTCCGTTGAACCGCGCGACGCCTGCCGGACGGCAGGGCGTACCACATGGGGCCACGTCTTGCCTTACATGAAAATTACCCAGCCCATTCAAAAAGTATAGGCCACCTGCCGGTTGCCCGGACGCTCGAAAACACGGGTTTTAGTCCGTCCAAGGGTCAATCCCGATACGGCAACTCGATATGCGCACGACACGGTAACGCTGCGTTCATAAACCCGCAAAATTGAGCTTCAGTTTCCCTGCACCGCGCCGCTAATCAGGAACCGGCTGGTCAAAGCCCGGCATAAATCGAACAGGAGAACATTTTGAGCAGCTCACAACACGACATCGAACAGCGGGTTCGGCTCGCAGGCAACAACATGTTCGAGCTGCTCTTGTTCCGCCTGGGCGAAGCGCCCGGCTCGGAGCAGCGCGAGCTTTACGGCATCAATGTGTTCAAGGTGCGTGAGATTCTCGCGATGCCCGAGATCACCGTGGTCGCCGGCGCGAATCCCGAAATCCTCGGCGTTGCCGATATCCGCGGTCAGATCATTCCGGTCATCGATCTGGCGCAGGTGACGGGTTGCCGGCCGAAAAACGGTCCGAAGATCCTGCTCGTGACGGAATTCGCGCGTACCACGCAAGGTTTTGCCGTCGAAGAAGTCGACGATATCGTGCGGCTGGAGTGGAACCAGGTTCTATCGGCGGAATCGCATTCGAGCGGGCGGACCGTGACGAGCTTCGCGCGGCTCGACGGCAACGTGGACGGTTCGCGGCTCGCGCAAGTGCTCGACGTGGAGCAGATCCTGCGCGACGTCCTGCCGTCGACAACTGCAGACGAGATCAACGAGTCCAGCACGGGCCGCCTGGTCCTGAAGCCCGGCACGAAGGTTCTCGCCGCCGATGATTCCGGCGTCGCCCGCAGCCTGATCGAGCAGAGCCTGAACGCGATGGGCGTGTCGTTCATCATGACCAAGAGCGGCCAGGAAGCGTGGAATGTGCTGGAAGACCTGCAGCGCAAGGCCGAGTCGGAAGGACGGCTTGCATCGGATGAAATCGCGCTGGTGCTGACTGATCTGGAAATGCCGGAGATGGACGGCTTCACGCTCACACGCCGCATCAAGGCGAACGCCGGCATGCAGGCCATTCCGGTGGTAATCCATTCGTCGCTGTCGGGATCGGCGAACGAGGAACACGTGCGCAAAGTGGGCGCAAACGCGTATGTATCGAAGTTTGCGCCGGCCGAACTCGCGACCGTGATGCGCAACGCATTGAAGACCGGCACCTGAAGCATTTAGTCCGGCCTCGACGCAAAAGCGCCAATGCCCGCTGGACGTAAGTCCAGCGGGCATTGGCGCATTACACGGTCATTCAGCGAAGCTTTACGCGATCAGGACGGCTTGATGTTTGCCGGTTGTGCGCGCAACAGCACGTAGACTTATTGACCGAAGAAAACTGCTTGCGACTTGCTGGTGCCGTCACGGCTCGTCGAACCCGACTGCGTCAGCGACTTCGAGCCACCGTAAGCATTTGCATCGGCATTACGGCTTTCAGCAGCCAGCGTTTGCGTGTTCTGGCCTTGTTGCGAAGCCGGAGCACCGACCGAAGGACGATACGAAGGCGCCGGGCCGTAGCCGCTGGCAAAAGCCGGAACAGCGATAGAAGCGGTAGCGGCGATAAGCAAGGATGCGAGAAGGTTCTTTTTCATGATGAGCTCCGATATTGGGTAGACGTACGACTGTTCACAAGGCGTTGCAGCGGTCTTGCTAATGCGTCGTTGCTGCTTCGTCGATGAAATGCAGTGTATACCCCTACTATCGGTTTTTTATCCCAATAAACTTCAATACACTATTCAGGATCGAAGAATAATCAGGCGGATGGGGTGCGCCGGGGAAACGCCAGAAGCAAGCCTGTAAAAGGCTTGCGGCGACAGGTTTTGGGGACAAATGCAGTTGAAATCCGACTTTCGGCGACCGATTTCAGTGAACTTGCACGATCTGACCAATCAACTTGACCAGGACGCCAGGCGCGTTGCCTTTCTGGCAGTAGCCATCGAAGCCTGCGTGAACGCCCTTCGAGCGCACGTAGTCTTCCCCAAGCGCCGTAAAAGCGATGATTCCCGCATTACGGGTGGGAGAGATTCGGCGTAAAACGCGGGCAGTGGCGAACCCGTCGTGCTCCGGCATGCTGATGTCGAGCACGACGACATGTGGAACCCAACCATCGATTGCCTGTAGCGCGTCTACACCGCTCAGCGCAAAGCGAGTGTCGCAGCCGTCTGCGTTGAGCGCGGCAGCGAGACCTTCGGCGCTCGCGGCGTTGTCATCGACAACCAGGATTCGCCACTGCTCATGGTCTGCGTCGACGTTGCGGCTCGTCCACAGCGCGCATTTCGGGGAGTAGGAAACTGAAAGCATTGACCGCTCTATATTTTGCAGGTGCAGCAACTGCAGCATTTTTCGCGCCAACCTGCTCTATTGTCACAAGCGTTTCATGCGGAGGTGAGACCAGAACCCGTACACGTCTTGTCTGACAATGAGTTGGCCGCTTGAAAGCGGCGCTCATCGAATGATCATGGGCGCCAGCATGTCGGGCGTTCAGGACTTTGCTTTGACTTTTTTGCCGGAAGATTCGTCTGTCGAGCGCAATTTTGCATTCGCGAGAACCAGCAGGTTTGCGTCGGACTGGCGCAGTGCCTCGTCCAGTTTGTCCAGCGCATCGCGCAACGTGCGTTTTTGTGTCTTGTTCAACGCTTGCGGGCCATGCTCCGCGACCAGCTTCGCTTCCTTCTCTAGCCGTTTGAGCAATTTCGTCCCGAGACGACTGTCGATGGCCTGCTCGCCCAGCAATTCGACGATGCTTGCCGCCAGCCGCGTCAATCCGTCGGCCGTGGTCTGCGTGGGTTCGTCCTGCTCGACGCGATCTTCCATGTGTATTTCCCCGTGATGCGCAATGAAGCAAGAAGGGTCAGGCTGCGCTCGACGGCCTTCTTGCACCGCGCGAGTCTACCCGCAAGGCGTGACAGCCATAAGTCCGTTACGTGTCACGCAGCAATCTCCCCACAGTAACGCGAATTCGTTGCACAGGACGTCCGAACTGCCGCAATTGGCACGCACAATCGGTGGTTGATCCGTCTTCTTTCCCGCCGCCGATGACCACCGCCCTGCCCTACGCCTCTGACTTTTCCGGCCTCGTGTGCGGCTTTCGTTTTGCCGAAGACGCGCCGGGCGTTCACATTGATTCAGACGGCGCGCTGAACTGGCTTGCGCAATGCAACACCGGCCAGGAAGCGGGCGATTTTGTCTGGCTGCATTTCGACCTGGCGAACGGCGCAAGCGAACGCTGGATGCGCACGCAGCTCGATTTGCCCGACGCCTTCTTTGAAACGTTGCGCGACGGCTCGCATTCCACGCGCATCGAACACCAGGAAGGCTCACTGCTCGCGGTGATCAACGACGTGATGTTCAATTTCGATGTAACGCCATCCGAGATCGCCACACTGTGGGTCTACACGCGCGAAAAGCTGCTGGTCACCGCGCGGCTGAAACCCTTGCGTTCCATCGATACCCTGCGCGAGGCCGTGCGCGGCGGCGAAGTCTTTCGCTCGACCGTCGAGCTGCTGATCCATTTGCTGCGCGATCAGGCCGACTTGCTGGTCCAGATCGTAAGGCGCACGAGTATCGACATCGATAAAGTCGAAGACCGGTTTCTCTCCATGCGCGCCCCCGCCACGCGCTCGGAACTGGGCGCATCGCGGCGAGTGCTGGTGCGCCTGCAGCGTCTGCTTGCGCCCGAGCCGGGATCGATCTTCCGGCTGCTTGCCCGTCCGCCGCGCTGGCTGCAGACGCTCGACCTGCAGGATCTGCGCGACGCCACCGAAGAGTTCTCCCTCGTTCTCGGCGATGTGGCCGGGCTTGTAGAACGCATCAAGCTCTTGCAGGAAGAAATCGCCGCGCGTCTGGACGAACAAAGCAACCGGACGCTGTTCACGCTGACGCTGGTCACGGTGCTGGCATTGCCGATCAACATCGTCGCCGGGATCATGGGCATGAACGTCGGCGGCATTCCGCTCGCCGAGAACAAGCATGGCTTCTGGCTGATGGTCGCGATCGTCGCGACGTTCACCGTGCTCGCGGGTTGGTGGGCGTTTTATCGAAGACGCGGGCGCTAGGCTGCGATCTGTCACCCAATTTTGAACTTGCATTCAACCATGGCGGACGCCGATACTGTACGCATATACAGTACCGGCGATCAGCAATGGAGTTGTCCGAAAAGCTGGAAATCCTCGCCGATGCCGCCAAGTACGACGCCTCTTGTGCAAGCAGCGGCGCACCGAAGCGGTCATCGCGTGGACTTGAAGGGCTCGGCGCCAGCACGGGCGCAGGCATTTGCCACAGTTTCACGCCTGACGGGCGTTGTGTGTCGTTGCTCAAGATTTTGCTGACCAACTTTTGTCAGTACGACTGTCAATATTGTGTGAACCGCCGTTCCAGCAATGTGCCGCGTGCACGGTTCACCCCGCAGGAAGTGGTTGACCTGACGGTCGACTTCTATCGGCGCAATTACATCGACGGGCTGTTTCTCAGCTCCGGAATCATCCGCTCGTCGAACTACACCATGGAACAACTGGTTCGTGTCGCACAGTCCTTGCGCGAGGACCATCAATTCCGCGGTTACATCCATCTGAAAACCATTCCCGACGCCGATCCCGGGTTGATCGAGCAAGCCGGACTGTTCGCGGACCGGCTGAGCGTGAACATCGAATTGCCGACAGATGTCAGCTTGCAACGGCTCGCGCCTGAAAAAAGCGGACGCACCATCAAGATCGCGATGAGTTCGATCCGCGTGGCGCAAGAGGAATCGGAGGCCGAACCGAAGGCGCCGCGCTTCGCGCCGGCCGGACAAAGCACGCAAATGATCGTGGGCGCCGATACCACCGACGACCAGACCATCCTCGCCACCGCCGAAACATTGTATGGGTCATACAAGTTGAAGCGCGTCTACTATTCGGCCTTCAGCCCGATTCCCGACAGTCCGTCCGCCGTGCCTTTGCAGGCCCCGCCGCTGTTGCGCGAGCATCGGCTGTATCAGGCGGATTTCCTGATGCGCGGCTATGGGTTCAGTGCGTCCGAATTGCTCGATGGCCCGGGCAATCTCTCGCTCGATATCGACCCGAAGCTCGCGTGGGCGCTCGGGCATCGCGAGCGCTTTCCCGTGGATCTGAACAAGGCGGCGTTGAGGATGATTGCGCGGGTGCCGGGCATCGGCATGAGAAACGCAAAACGCATTGTCGATTTGCGACGGTCCCGCAAGATTCGCTACGACGACCTCGTGCGCCTCAGGTGCAGCATGGACAAAGTACGGCCCTTCGTCACGACGGAGGACTACAAGCCGCCAATTCGCGATGTATCGTCCGAGCATCTGCGCCGCGCGCTCACCGCCGCGCCGGTTCAGCTCTCCCTTTTGTGAGCCGGGGCGCTCATGCGGATGCGGACGGTTGTCATCGATGGTGAATATGCTGCTTGGCGCGCGGCTGCGTTGTCGGCGCTCGCGGAGAAACTGCCGCCGGAATTGATCGAATGGCGGGAAATCAGCGACCACACGGCAAGCGACCCCTCTCTTTTCGACGCAGAAATGCCGCCCGGCCTGCCCTCCGATGCGCCCGTTCTCTCGATCTCCAAGACTTTTGCAACGCTGCTGAAAGAAGCGGCGTCATTCCGCGATTCCGAACGCTGGGCATTCCTCTACAAGCTGATCTGGCGATGGTCGCAAGGCGACCGCGCGGTGGAATCGGCCGCCGACGAAGACGGCGTGCGTCTGCACAAGATGGCCAAATCGGTACGGCGCGCGCAACACGACATGATCGCGTACGTGCGTTTCCGCAAACGCGACCCGGCCCTCGGCGCGCCGGAATATGTCGCGTGGTACGAACCCGATCACGATGTCCTCGCCTGGAGCGCCGATCACTTTGCCCAGCGCATGGGCCGTTCATCGTGGATGATCACCACGCCGCACGGCGCCGCCATGTGGAGCGGGACGGAACTGCGCATCGAGCGACGCCCCGCGATCGCGGCCGACCACCTTCCTGAAAACGAAGACGATGCCGAAAAACTCTGGCTGACTTACTACAAAAGCACCTTCAATCCGGCGCGCCTCAACGAAACCGCCTTGCATCAGCACATGCCCGTGCGGTTCTGGAAGGGCTTGCCGGAGGGCCCGTTGATTCCGCAAATGATCAGCGAGGCTCGCAGCGGCGCCGGAAAAGTGGCGCAGGCGAGCGGTGTCGGCGCGCTCAGCCTGACGAGCGGCAAGGCAATCATCATGGAAGCGGAAAAGGCCCAGCCTGCCCGCCATGCAACCACATCCCTCGATGCCTGCCGCCGCTGCGAGCTTTGGCGCGAAGCGACGCAAGCCGTGCAGGGCGAAGGTCCGGTACAGGCCGCGATCATGCTGGTCGGCGAGCAGCCAGGCGATCAGGAAGATCTGAAGGGGCGTCCGTTCGTCGGTCCCGCAGGACAACTGCTCGATTCGGCAATGCAACGCTCCGGCCTCGATCGCGCCGACGTGTACATGACCAACGCGGTCAAGCACTTCAAGTGGGAACCGCGCGGCAAGCGCCGGCTGCACAAGACGCCGGCACAGCGTGAAGTCGATGCCTGTTCTGTGTGGCTCGAGCAGGAACTCGCGACGGTGAAGCCACGCGTGATCGTCGCGCTGGGCGCAACCGCGCTGCACAGTCTTGTTGGGAAACAGGCCACGCTCGGCAGTCATCTGGATAAGACCTTGCCGTTCAACGGCGGATGGCTGGTCACCACCTATCACCCGTCGTTTGCACTTCGCCAGCAAGATGAAATTGCGCGCGATCGCGCCGTCGATGTGATCGTGTCGGCGCTGGAGCGCGCGCAAATGCTGGCTTCAGCCGCCGCGCCAGATGCTACCGGCCTCAGAAGCCCAGGTCGCTCAGGCCGGGATGATCGTCGGGACGACGACCCAGAGGCCAGTGATATTTGCGCTCTGATTCCTTGATGGGCAAGTCGTTGATGCTCGCATGCCGATGCGTCATCAGACCCGCTTCGTTGAATTCCCAGTTTTCGTTACCGAAGCTGCGAAACCAGTTCTTCGAATCATCGTGCCATTCGTAGGCAAAACGCACCGCGATCCGCGAACCGGTGAATGCCCACAACTCCTTGATCAGCCGATAGTCGAGTTCACGCGCCCATTTGCGCTCAAGAAATGCCTCGGCTTCAGCACGGCCCGACACGAACTCCGCACGATTACGCCAGCGGGTGTCTTCGCTATATGCCAGCGCAACCCGCTTGGGATCGCGCGAATTCCATCCGTCCTCAGCGAGACGGACCTTCTGCTTGGCGGTTTCAGCATTGAACGGGGGGAACGGCGGTTTGCTTTCCATGTCGGGTCCTTGGCGAGGTTATCGAGCGGCTTGGCTAGTGGAGACAGGTCTGTCTACCGGCGTACTCTAGCGCAGGTAGACAGACCTGTCTACAATGGTCGATCATGAACCTACTTGCTTCCACCAAGGACTTCGCGGCGGACCTGCCGCCCGCCGAACGGATTCTCGTTACCGCGCACAATCTCTTCTACCGCGATGGCATACGTGCTACGGGAATCGATCGCGTGATCGCAGAATCGGGCGTCGCGAAGAAGACGTTTTATCGATACTATCCGGCGAAAAACGATCTGATCGTGGCGTTCCTGGATTACCGGCATCGTAACTGGATGGCGTGGTTCGAGGACGCCGTCAAACGCCACGGCGGCGATGCCAACGCGCTCGTGCCCACGCTCGCGGAATGGTTCGGGAGCGAGGTGTATCGCGGGTGCGCGTTCATCAACGCGGTGGTGGAAGTGGGCGGTACGCTGCCTGAAGCGGTCGATATCTCGCGGCGTCACAAACAGGATATGGCGGATGTCATCAGGACATTGCTGCCTCCCGGTTCCAGGACCGCCAAGGCGGATGCTCGCGCGTTGGCAATGGCCGTGGATGGCGCCATCATCGGTGCACAATTCGAGGATTCGCCTGACGCCACGCTGAAGTCGCTGGCTCGTGTGGTGAAGGCAATTGCAGATCCAAGTTGAGCGCCCGTTCACCGGCACAACAAAAGAGGCCATTCATTGAACGGCCTCTTTGCGTTGCGTTACGCCAACCGGCTGGTTTTAGTGTCCGCCGCTGAGCACGATCTGAGCGATCACGCCCGTTGCGATCGCAGCGAGGACATAGTCGCCGCCAACGCCAACCCAGTGGTATCCGCGTGGCGGCTGTCGCAGGCCATAGCCGCGGTAGTCGTCGACCACATACTGACGGTCGCGGTAATCATTGGGCAACCGGTCTCCACGGCGCCATTCGCGCGGGCTGTCGCCACGCATGCCAGGGCCGCCGGGGCCACCGTGTCCCGGGCCGTTGTCGGCGCGGGGAGACGGACGGTTATTGTCGTAGTGCTGGCCGCCGGGGTTGCCCTGCGGACCGTGGTTTTGCGCCTGATTCTGATTTTGATAGCCGTTGCCGTGACCTTGCATACCCTGCGGCGGTTGACCGCCCGGGCGCTGCTGCTGACCGCCGTGGTCGTCGTGACCGGGACCGCCGGGACCGCCCGGAGCGCCTTGCGCAAATGCCGCTGATGCCACGCCCAGAGTCGAAAACAAAACTACCGTAGCGATAAGACTTTTCTTCACGAGTACCTCGTTCAGTGTTGTAAGTAGGTAGCCAGTATGGCGTCCGCAAGACGCATTCCAAGGCTTTCTCGCAAAGTTTGACACCTTACATATTCCATACGTTTCGATCGGTGCAACGATGTCTGCATGCGAAATACCCGGCGAATTGATCGCCTATCGCAATAATTAAAAGTTTCAATCGTCTTCAATCATGTTGGCCGCGGCGGCGCAACATCGGGCAAAGCCTTATTGCATAAGCGTCGGTTGCGATTATTCGCGCTAACAAGACAGTGTATTCACCTGAATGGTATTTATCGGAACACGCCGATTGCGTAAGTTCGAGCGTGAACCATGCCAGGAACGAACCATGACAGCGTTAGCCAGAAGCGCGGACCCGTGGCAACAGACGGTCCGCTCGTTGACAGCGACCCACGCAAGCGCGGCAGAAACTGCCCCGCGGCAACGGGCCGTCCATCCTTTTTTAGAGCGGCTCACGCGAGCGTGGGAGCGCGATCACCCGCACGTTGCGGCGCCACCGGAGCAATCCGAACGGCCGTTTCCCGAAGCCGTGGTGCGTGTCATCGAACGGCCGAGCAGCGCCACTGCGATTGTTTATTGGTCGGATGCGGCAACTTGCCATTACGGTTATCAGGGTTGGCGCGTCACCACCGCGACGACCGACGGTGCGTGCGCCCTGACCGGCGAAGTCATTCATCGGGGCGACGCGGTTTACCGGCCGTCGCAACGGGATCCGAAACCGCAAAACGCATCGGCGATGATTCTTGCGGCTTCCATGCCACAGAATGAGAACTGCGACGCCGATCTGCAGGATCAGCACGCCTGAGCACGCCTGAGCAAGCCACCTAGCCACGAGAAATGCTACGGAAACGCTACCGCACAATGCGGACGCGCTTTCCGTAATATGAAACACGACGTTGCGCCGCTTTGATGTTGAGGCGGCGCTTTAAGTTCTAATGGCGAGGCAAATCTGCGTCGAGGCTTTCGCCCGCGTGGCATCGCGCTGCCGTGGATGCGTGTTCCGAAACCCGCGCAGATATTGTGTCTACCTCTTGCAACCGTCTCTTCGATCCGGCAATTTCCAAGCCAAATTCCGCGCTCGCTGCTGATATACCTCTCTTCGTTTCATACGCCAGAAGTACGATTCCATCGCTGTGACAGCTATTACACTGTAGAGCCGCACTTTCATTGCTGGATGCGCAACGCGGTTCAGGCGAACGGCCCGACAGGTTAATGACGCGCATCGGCAGGACCGCGCGTCGTAAATTTGTCATCGCAATTGCGTAGGATCGCAGTCTCCCGCCGCTCCATCACTGCAAGGAGTTCATCGTGAAGAGTTTTCAAGCGCAGCGCGCCGTAGCTCGTGACACCATCCGGTCAGCAGACACAGCGTATGAGTCGCAAGTGCTACGCGAACCGAAAGAGGCACGCGCACAGACGGATCAGGACGTCTACGCCGATTCACTCGATATCCCGCTCAATCACGGCGGCATGATGGATGCCGTTCGCGATGCGGTGAGAGCGAATCTATAGGAATAACGGCCACGAGAAAGCGGCGTCTCTATCAGAAGAGCGCCGCTTTTTTTCGCCTAGCTTTTTCAGGCCCGTGGTCCTAACCGGGCGATCACATCCGCGTGCTGCGGATGCGCTTTCGTCAATACCGCGATGTCGGCGAGTTCGAATTCGCTGAATTCAAAACCCGGAGCGACCGTGCAGCCGACCAGCGCGAAGGTCGCCGGATCGCATAACTCCGCGGCAAACCATTGCCCTGTCGGGACAACAGCCTGGAATACGGCGTCAGCATGCGTCAATGCGTTGCCGAGTCGATGCGTATGCAAGTGGCCGGCGGTATCGATTACGTGGATGTTGATCGGTTCGCCCGCGTAGAAATGCCAGACCTCGTCAGACTTGATCCGGTGCCACGCCGAATGCGCGCCGTCGCACAGCATGTAGTAGATCGCGGTGGACGCCGAGCGTCCATCTTGCGGCGAGGTCTGCCGAAAGACCTTGTCGGCACCACGAAAAGTCTCGCGGAAAAAGCCTCCTTCGGGATGCGGCTGAAGCCCGAATTTTTCAATCAGCACATCGCGCATATTCCGCACCCTTTACGATTTCAGCTTGTAGCCGGTCTTGAAGATCCACGCGACCACGCCGATGAACACCGCAAGGAACACCAGCGTCATGACGAGGCTGATTTCCACGCTGACATCGGCGATCCCGTAAAAGCTCCAGCGAAAACCGCTGATCAGGTACACCACCGGATTGAACAGCGCGACGGCTTTCCAGAACGGCGGCAGGATATCGATGGAATAGAAACTTCCGCCGAGGAACGTGAGCGGCGTGATGATCAGCAGCGGGATCACCTGCAACTTCTCGAACCCGTCCGCCCAGATGCCGATGATGAATCCCAGCAAGCTGAACGTAATCGCCGTCAGCAACAGGAACACGATCATCATGAACGGATGATCCACATGCAACGGCACGAAGAGGCGCGCGGTCGCGAGAATGATCAGGCCGAGGATGATCGACTTGGTCGCGGCCGCACCCACATAACTCAGCACGATCTCCAGATACGAGATCGGCGCGGACAATAGTTCGTAGATCGTACCGGTGAATTTTGGAAAGTAGATGCCGAACGACGCATTGGAGACGCTTTGCGTCAAAAGCGAAAGCATCACGAGACCCGGCACGATGAACGCGCCATAACTCACGCCGTTCACTTCGGGAATGCGCGAGCCGATCGCCGCGCCGAACACCACGAAATACAGCGACGTGGAGATTACCGGCGAGATGATGCTGCCCATGATCGTGCGCCACGTGCGCGCCATTTCGAACTTGTAGATGGCCCGGACTGCATGAATATTCATTTCTTTTCTCCGACCAGGCTCACGAAAATGTCTTCCAGCGAGCTCTGCGTCGTCTGCAGGTCTTTGAACTGGACGCCGTTATCGGCGAGATCCTTCAGCAATGTAATGATGCGGCCCGGTTCGTCCTGCGCGTCGTAGGTGTACGTCAGTTCGCAACCATCCGCGGAGAGCGCCAGCCGGTATCCGCTCAGACCTGCGGGAACCTGCGTGATTGCATCTTCCAGTTGCAGCGCGAGTTTTTTCTGGCCAAGCTTGCGCATCAGTTCGGCTTTCTCCTCGATCAGAATGATCTCGCCGCGATTGATCACACCGATACGATCCGCCATTTCCTCGGCTTCATCGATGTAATGCGTCGTCAGGATGATCGTCACGCCGCTCGCCTTCAGGCCGCGTACGAGGTTCCACATGTCGCGGCGCAGTTCCACATCCACGCCGGCAGTCGGCTCGTCGAGGAACAGGATTTCCGGTTCGTGCGACAAAGCCTTTGCAATCAGCACGCGGCGTTTCATGCCGCCCGAGAGCGTGACAAGCTTGTTGTCCTTCTTCTCCCAGAGCGACAACGAGCGCAGCACTTTCTCGATATGCGCCGGGTTTGGCGGTTTGCCGAACAAGCCGCGGCTGAATGAAACGGTGGCCCAGACGGATTCGAACGCGTCCGTGGTCAGTTCCTGTGGCACGAGCCCAATCATTGCGCGGGCGGCGCGGTAGTCGGAGATAATGCCGTGACCGTTCACGCGTACCGTGCCTTCTGTAGGATTCACGATCCCGCACACAATGCTGATCAGCGTGGTCTTGCCTGCGCCGTTCGGCCCGAGGAGCGCGAAGATCTCCCCGCGACGGATATCGAGCGAGACATTTTTCAGCGCCGTGAAGCCGGACGCATAGCTCTTCGACAGATTCGAAATTTCGATGATGTTTTGCATGGCCGCCAAGATAGCAGAAAGCGGCATATCGTTCGCAAACGGGCAGGATTGCCTTTTCTGCAGGCATGGCGGGAACATCACTTGCAGCATTTTCCGGCAACGATCTGGAGGCGGTAATGAGCGACTCGTTTAATCTGCAACGTTTTGTCGATGCCCAGAATCCGTTGTTCGAAACGGTGACTTCGGAACTCGAAACCGGCAAGAAACGCACGCACTGGATGTGGTTCGTGTTTCCGCAAATCCAGGGGCTGGGACATAGTGACATGGCGCGACGCTACGCCATATCTTCAGTGGACGAGGCACGCGCATACCTCGATCATCCTGTGCTTGGAGAGCGTCTGCGGGTGTTGACGCAAATCGTCAACGCGCTCGAGGGACGCTCGGTGGAACAGATTTTCGGCTACCCGGACGACCTCAAATTCCATTCGTCGATGACCCTGTTCGCCCACGCCGCCACGGACAAGACGCCGTTCGAACTCGCACTCAATACGTATTTTGGCGGCGAACCGGATGCGGGCACCGTGGCGCGGCTGAAGTAACCTGGGCGGGAGCTGTAAGGCAAACCGCTACAATCCGGTTCGGCGTTTTGTCCGCGGCCGGCGGATCTCATAAGGATTCGTTGTGCGGTGCGCCCTTGGCCGCTTTTATCGATGGCATGGTCAGCCTGTTTTCCCGCCCCCTTTAAATCAGCCAGGATCGTATCAGCATGCTTTCACGCGTCACCCGCCTGTTTCCCGTCTGGGCCGCACTCATCTCGGTCGTCGCCTATTTCTCGCCAGCCTCGTTCACGGGCATCGCGCCCCACGTCACCACGCTGCTCACCATCATCATGTTCGCGATGGGCGTCACGCTCTCCTTCGCCGACTTCCGGCGCGTGTTCACGCGGCCGGCGCCGGTGATTGCGGGAATCGGGCTGCACTATCTGGTGATGCCGCTCGCCGCGTGGGGAATCGCCAAGGCGTTGCGCATGCCGCCCGACCTGACGGCCGGCATGGTGCTGGTCGGAAGCGTCGCGAGCGGCACCGCGTCCAACGTGATGATCTATCTGGCGCGCGGCGATGTTGCACTGTCCGTCACCATCAGTGCGTTATCGACGCTCGTCGGCGTGTTCGCCACGCCCTTGCTCACGCGGCTGTACGTGGATGCATCGATTGCAGTCGATGTCCACGGCATGCTGATGAGCATCGTCCAGATCGTCGCGCTGCCGATCGTCGCCGGGCTGTTCATCAACCACTTTTTCAACAAGCTCGTGCGCGCGGTCGAACCGGCGTTGCCGATCATTTCGATGATCGCCATCCTGCTCATCATTTCCGCCGTGGTCGCGGGAACACAGAAGAGCATTGCGTCTGTGGGCCTGCTGGTGATGTTCGGGGTGATTCTGCATAACGGCATCGGCCTGCTTGGCGGCTATTGGGGCGGCCGCCTGCTCGGCTTCGATGAAGCCGTGTGCCGCACGCTGGCAATCGAAGTCGGGATGCAGAACTCGGGACTCGCAGCGACGCTCGGCAAGTTGTATTTCACGCCGATAGCAGCGCTCCCGGGCGCATTGTTTTCGGTGTGGCACAACTTGTCCGGTTCGTTGCTGGCCGGCTATTGGGCCGGACGGCCGGCGAAGGGATCGACGCAGGAGATGGAAGCAGCGAAGGAGTCGCGGCTCGAGGTTTGAAATCCCAAACGGTCCGGCACAACACGTGTATCGGACCGTTCCTGTCTTAACCTTCCTGCAGCGCCTTCACCACATCCGCAGTCGCCCTCACCCGCCCCATGCGCGGGAAGATGTTCCCGACTACGAACGCATGGGCCTCGGCGCTCAGCGACGTCATCGCATCTTCCGCAAACACGAGTTCATAGCCGCGATCGAATGCGCCGCGCGCCGTCGATTCCACGCCGAAATTCGTGGCAATGCCGCTCATGATCACTGTCCGGATGCCCTTGCGGCGCAGTTGCTGCTCCAGATCCGTGCCATAAAACGCGCCCCACTGGCGCTTGGTCACGACTACATCCCCGCTCTGAATCCCAAGTTCCGCCGATAACTCCGACGCGCTCGCGGGCGGCGGGGGCGAGCCCTTAGGAGGCGCAGTGGGTGCATCCGCGGAAAGGTGCAGGATCGCCGTCAGGTCGACGCGAACCCAGACGACCAGGCCGCCTTTCGCACGCACCGCGTTGGCGAGTTGCACGCTGTTTGCTACGACATCGGCGGCGGCATGCGGGCCGAGCGGACGCGCCAGAATGCCGTGTTGCAAATCGATGGCTACCAGCGCGGTGCGTTCAGGATTGAGATCGAGACTAGACATGACGGCTCCAATTGAAAGCGTGCGCAGGACAATGCGCGTGAAAATGTGAGGACAGTCTCATATTTTACGCGTTTTCCCGTTTGGCCGCAGAACATGCGTTTCAACTTATATTAGTGACTGGTGTGGCCTCGAATCCCAAAGGAACGATCATGGAACGCGATGATTTCATAGAAATGCTTGCGCGCGAGGGTTTTCAGACAACCGTGCTGGTCGAACGGGAAGCCGGCGCTTCCCTGGACAACCATACGCATGCGTTCGAAGCGAAGGCGCTGATCCTGGAAGGTGAGCTGACGCTGGACGTCGCGGGAAAACAAACGCGCTATCAGATCGGCGATGTGTTTCATCTCATGACGAATGAAGCGCACAGCGAACGATATGGCCCCGAGGGCGTGTCTTATCTGGTCGGCCGGAAACAGGCTTGACCTGAAACGACCGATGGCCGGCTATATGGCCGGCCATCGGGCATTGTGCAACTCAACGCTGCATCACTCCTTCACCACCGACGCAAACGGCATGTCCATCGGCGCCGCTGCATGCTTCTGCTTGTGCGCTTGCCGCATCGGCTTGAGCACGAACAGAGCCAGTAGCGCAGAAAGCGCCGCCATGCCGGACGCCAGCATGAACACCGCGTGCCAGCTTCCCGTGGCCGCCGTGATCACGCTGCTGAACGGCACCAGCAACGCGGCCGTTCCCTTCGCCGTATAAAGTAGACCGGCATTGGTCGCGGCAAACTTCGGACCGAAGGTGTCGCCGCATGTGGCCGGAAACAGGCTGTAGATCTCACCCCAAGCAAAGAACACGATCCCGGTCAGTATCACAAAGGCAACGGGACTTTGCCCGTACTTCGACAACGCCAGGATTCCGACTGCTTCGATGGCGAACGCCATGAACATGGTGTTCTCTCGCCCGATCCTGTCGGAAATCCATCCGAAGAACGGCCGCGTCAAACCATTGAGCACCCGGTCGATGGTCAGCGCGAATGTGAGCGCAGGCAAGGTCAGCCCGAGAATCGAAACGGGCGAGTCGTGCAAGCCGAAGTCCTTCGCGATCGGACCCAGTTGCGCAGTCGCCATCAATCCGCCGGCCGCCATCATCACGAACATGAGGTACATCACCCAGAAGATCGGCGAACTCATTACCTGCCTGGGGGTGGCGTTGTAGACGGCAGTCTTCAACGCGCTCTTGGCGTTTGCCAGCAAGCTCGCCGGCGGTGCGAACAGCGCCATGCCGAGGAAGAACACGACCAGTCCCTGACCCAGGCCGAACCACAGGAAGGTCGCTTCATAGCCGCTGTTCTTGATCATGTGCGCAATAGGCACGACCGTTGCGGCCGACCCGGCGCCGAAACCCGCCGCGGTGATACCCGCTGCCAGCCCTCGACGATCCGGAAACCACTTGAGCGCGTTGCCCACGCACGTGCCGTACACAGCGCCCGCGCCCACGCCACCGACCGCGGCCGCGAAGTACAGCATTGGCAAGGAAGCCGAGATCGAATTGAGCACCCACGCAGCCGCACATAACAAGCCGCCAACGACGACTACCGGACGCGGGCCGTATTTATCGACGAGATAACCTTCGATTGGAACAAGCCATGTTTCGGTCACGACGAAAATCGTGAACGCGACCTGGATGGCCGCGCGGCCCCAGTGATGCTTTTCATCGATCGGATTGACAAACAGCGTCCAGCCGTACTGCATGTTCGCGATCATGGCCATGCAGATCACGCCGAACACGAGCTGCACCCACGGCGATGCCAGGCGCGACTCTCCTACCGGGCGATTCGTTTCCATCACTGTCTCCTTGGCATTTGCTGCCTTGTATTCGGGACGCCGAATTGACGTCTGCCTCATTGCCGTCTCGTTTGAGAGGTAGCAATGGGATACACAATATGTGATATATCAAGTAAGTCAAGTGAAAGAAATGACGGGGTTTTCACCAGATCGGGTTATTACTGAATGGAATATGAAAGAACGCCTCACATTTTCTCGACGACTTTTCAAGGGCCAAAAAAAGCCCGCAGGCATGCCTGACGGGCTGAGGCGTGGTGCGCGACATGGCAGTCCGCAACACGTATGACCGTTATAGTCGAAAGCTAAACGTAATGTAAGTTATTTTTGTTATTTATTTGAAAGAATTGACCGCATACATCGCGATGGAAGGAGGACGGGTTTTCAGCCGTTGAACAGCGTACTCCGCGCCGCATTCATGATCGATGAAATCGCGGGATGGCTGATACGTCTTTCGATGGAAATCGCGAAGAACTCCTCAACGATCGTCTCTATATGCCCGATCGCCACCAGTCCATGTTCGCGTTTGAGTTGCGCCGCCAGGACCGTGGGGGCGAACAGCACACCGCGGCCTTCGCGGCCGAAAGCGAGCGTGAGCGCGCTGTCATCGAATTCTCCGACAATGCGCGGCGCTATTCCGCGAGACTTGAGCCAGTGATCGAGCTTCCTTCGCACGGCCGATTCCGTTCCGGGCAGCAACATGGGCATGTCGCTGAGCGATGCCGGGTATGACCTCGCGCCGCGGGTTGCCAGCGCCTTGGGTGCAAAACAGCTCAGCGTGGAGCGGCCCAACGAATGATTGAAGGCCTTTACGTTCACATCAGGGGGAATCGGCGCGTCGGCGATGATCAAATCGAGTTTGTGCACTGCAAGCTGCGATAACAGCGAATGCAGTTTGCCTTCGTTGCAGATCAGTTTCAGCGAGGTCGACAAGTTCAAGGCCGGTTCGAGCAACCGGTAAGCAACCGTTTTCGGCACCGAATCCGCCACACCCACGCGCAGTTGCGTACGCGCTGCTTCCCTCTCCTGCCGGACAGCGCTCTCGAGTTCGGCACCCAGGGAAAAGATCTCATCGGCGTAATCGAGCGCGAGCCTGCCGGCGTCGGTCAGCTCCAGATTGCGGCCGCTTTTCTTGAAAAGCTTTTTGTTGAGCGTTTCCTCGAGCAGTTTGATCTGTCCGCTGAGGGTTTGCGGCGTGATGTGCAACTGCGCACCCGCTCGGGCGATGCCACCCGCGTGCGCCGCGACCCAAAAATAATACAAGTGCTTGAAGTTCATCCTGGCCCTGTAAGCGACACCCGATACATCGATATTCCCGAACGATCGACGTTGAAAATACGTATATTACATTATGCTTACTTACTATACATTGGGACTTCGGTAGCGACGAAAACGAAGGAGCCAAGAGAATGAAATGTCCCATGTGCAAGACCCCGGAGCTGTTGATGACAGACCGGCAAGGCATCGAAATCGACTATTGCCCGACGTGTCGCGGCGTATGGCTGGATCGTGGGGAGCTCGACAAACTGATCGAGCGTGCGCCGGAAGAAGGCCGCGTGCAGAGCGCTGCGCCGCAGCCCGCTGCGATATTGACGAACGCCAGCACTGAACGCAGGCGGGACGAGCGCATCCGCTACGACGACCATGATCGCCGCGACGACGAATATCGCAAGCGCCGTCATCCATACAAAAAGAAGAAGTCGATGCTCGGCGAGCTGTTCGACTTCGGCTGACCTTGAAGCCTTGAAGCCCCTAAGCTTCGGATTTTTCGATCAATCAAACACGGCCCTTCGTTGAACGGCCGGATATCAGCGAGGTTCTGAATGACAACCGTTGCGCAGTTACTGAGTTCCAAACCGGATCAGTCGTTTCACACAATAGAGGCCACGGCGAGCGTGTTCGACGCCATCAAGCTGATGGCCCACAAGCAGATTGGCGCGTTGGTGGTGACGTCTGGCGACCAGATCACCGGCATCTTCACGGAGCGCGACTACGCACGCAAGATCGTGTTGCTCGACCGCTCGTCCAGGGTGACGCCGGTCGGTGACGTGATGTCGAGGGCGGTTCGTTATGTTCGTCTCAACCAGACGACCGAGCATTGCATGACGCTCATGACGGACAACCGCATCCGCCATCTTCCGGTTATCGATGGAGGATTGCTGATCGGGATGGTGTCGATCGGCGATCTGGTGAAGAACCTGATCGCGGAGCAGCAGTTCACGATACATCAACTGGAGCACTACATTCGCGGCAACAGTCATGCCGATGTGCCGGAAGCCGAAACACGATAGTCATGTCGGACCTGTTAGCGAGGTTAAGCAACATGCGACGCGCAAACGAACTGGAAGTCCATCTGGACAGAAACACGCATTCGGACCGTTTCCGAAAATTGTTTTCAACGAAACTGGATATGACGATCAAGCGGGCACGGTTCACGACCCGGCTGGTTGCATCGTATATGGGCGTGAAGGAGCACGAGGTCCACTTTTGGCGGGCCGGGATCACACTGCCGGGCAGCGGACAATGCCGGCGTCTTTCCAGGCTTTTAAGGGTCGACGTGGCGTGGTTGTGCGGGACGCCGGCCACGGCCGCCTGAGAACTGATGCATGGCGCGATATTCAGCTCGCGCCTCGACGTTCGCCACGAGCTCCTTGAGGTTGGGCGCCGTCAGGCCGGCGGCGGGATCATCGAGCAGCAGGAGTCGGGGATCGATATGCGGAATTTCCTGGCGGCTTTTGGCGCACTCAAGGCTTGTGCCGTCTGAAATGCCCCAGGAGAGGCACGTGTCGCCCCGGCCCGTTCTCTGTCATAATGAGGCGCTTCCGACCGCCACTTTTCGCCAATCAACGCCTTACATTGCCACGAACCGAGTTCGCGCATCCCCGTCCCCGCACCTTCTGATGCAGCCTTTCATCGTCTTGCTCGTCCTGTTTTCCGCGCTGCTGCACGCAACCTGGAACGCATTCCTCCATTCCAGCGCGGACCGCGTCTGGCAGTTCGGGATGATGTCGTTCCCCTATATCGTGTGTTCCGCTGTTGCACTGCTGCTCGTGCCGCCACCGGCGCGCGAGAGCTGGCCGTACATCGGCGCTTCGGCAGTATTGCAGTTCGGTTATTGCGTGGCGCTCGCAAAAGCCTATAAAGCCGGGGACTTCGGACAGATCTATCCGATCGCGCGGGGGCTTTCGCCCCTGCTCGTTTTCGCCGGCGCGTTCGTGTTCGCGGGGGAACATCTTCGGCCGCTGGCGCTGGCAGGGGTGACGCTGGTATCGGCAGGCATCATCTCACTCGCATTCCGCAAGCGCCGTTTCGCCGCCGCAAGCGTGCCGGCCGCGCTTCTGACAGGTGCGTTCATCTCGGCTTATACGATCGTTGATGGCCTTGGCGTGCGTGTCGCGGGAAACAGCTTTGCGTACATTGCATGGGTGTATCTGCTCTTCAACGTGCCGTTCGCGGTGTTCGCGCTGTACCGATACGGCGGTCCGCGCCGACTATTTCTGAGCGACCCGCGCCGTTCAATGCAGGGCATGGTGGGCGGCGCAATTGCAATGGTGGCGTACGGGATTGTGGTCATCGCGTTTCGCTACCTGCCGATCGCGATGGTCTCCGCGTTGCGCGAGCTCAGCTCAATTTTTGCGGTGCTGATCGGCTGGATGTTCCTGAGCGAGAAGCTGACCGCGCGACGCGTAGTGGCGTGCGCGCTCGTTACGGCCGGCGCGGTTCTGATCAGGATTTAAGATCTACTTTGCAACCGGAGTCACTTCAACCGCTGTGGCAGAAATATATACCACGTGAACAGTGTCCCCGGCCTTGAGCTTTTTTGCGGCCAATTCCGGCGGGATACCAAACGTTTCGGTATGCCACGGTCCGCGTAGCGTAATCGTTTTCTTCTTTTGATCAATACTTTGCACAGTCGCAATAATCTCGATTTCCTTTGCCGCGCCGAAACCCGATGCGTCGGACGCAGAGGCGAATGCCGTCGTATCGACGCGCTTTCTCAGACCGGCATCCGCAACTGTTGATTTGACCGCTCTCAACAACAGGGCTTCCTTGATCAGTACATCAACGCGATCACCGATTTTGAGCGAATCGAAGTTGGTAACCTGGGGACTGACCGCCACCGGGACGACATGTCCTTTGGATCCTTTGAGAGAAAGGGTTCGTGAACCGATATCAATCCCCACGATCTGCGCCTGGAGATGGCGTGGCGCCGAGGCCAGCGCGGTTTTAATGGCGTCGGTGGAAAGCTGATCATCGGTTTGCGCGCTGACATTTACGATCGCCAAGCAGCCAGCCAGCGATGCAGCCAAAATCCATTTTGCGTTCATGCATTTCTCCGGACGATGAAATAGTTAATCGCGCTTCAAATCAATTTAATTTCGAATCAGAAGCGCAAACGCACTAAAGCGCTAACGATATTTATACCGCGACGCTTGCGTCACTGTCCATTGATCCGCGTCAATTACAGATTAACCGGAGATTGTGTCTTGTATTTTGATAACTGAATCAATTCAATAATTAAAATAATAGGAAAGGTTATCGACGTAGAGTCGTTAATCCTTTCCATAGCCGGGCGGCGTTAAGCGACGGTTGTCTCAGGCGGGACGCGTGCCGCTCAAAAGGCGCAGGCGCGTGATTTCGGACGGTGCGGCAATCCGGATAGGCGGTCCCCAGTAGCCGGTTCCGCGGCTTGTGTACACCCATAGGTCATTGAGCTTTTCGAGGCCCGCCACAAACGGCTGCTGCAGCCGTACGAAGAAATTCCACGGCAGGAACTGGCCTCCGTGGGTGTGACCCGACAACTGCAGTGTAAAACCTGCCTTCGATGCCGCCGGCGCGCTGCGTGGCTGATGCGCGAGGAGCAGGCGGAACATGATGTCGGCGGGTGCACCGAGCATCGCCTTGGCTGGATCGCTCTTGTGCGCGGGATCGAAGCTGCCTGCGCCGTAGTCGGTCACGCCGGCCACGATCGCGCGCGCGCCATCGTGGTCGACCACCACATGTTCGTTGAGCAAGACAGTGAGCCCAAGCCGGCGGAATTCAGCGATCCACTTGTCGGCGCCCGCGTAATACTCGTGATTCCCAGTCACCAGAAACGCGCCGTGACGCGCCTTTAATTCGGACAACGGGCGTGTGTGGGCAGCAAGATGCGGCACGGAACCGTCGACCACGTCGCCAGTCACGGCAATCAGGTCGGGCTTCAGCGCATTGACGGCGGCCACGATCTTTTCCACGTACTGGCGCTTGATGGTCGGCCCGACGTGGATGTCGCTGATCTGGACAATGGTGAAGCCATTGAGCGCTGCAGGCAGGTTATCGATGGGCACGTCCACGTTCTTGACTGCCGCCCGGCGGCGCGCGCTGTAGATGCCGAACACCGTCACCAGCACGGCCAGCACCGGAACGCCGAGGGCGCTCCATGCCCTGAATGCCGGCCAGGGGTTTACAGCATTTTCACTGCTGCTCGCCAGGTGCAATACCAGCAGCACGATGTCCCGAAGAAACGTCAGCACGAGCAGCGAAGAGAAGAAACCCATTATCAGCAGCCCGATCCACGCCAGGCGATCGGAAAGCGGCTGCTGCCCGATGTTGCGCGCGATCATGCCGAGCGGAATCAACATCACCGACACCACCAGCGCAAGTACCGCCAGTATCTTGAGCGCGGTCCCCACGGGCGCCGCAGGAATGAGGCGCACGCCGATATACACGTGAAACAGAATCCCGATGCCGATTATGCGGATGAAAAATGCGGAACGTCGCATAGGCCGCCTGGTAGAAAGTGAGGCCGGCTTCTGGCCGGCGTAGGGCGCGGAGCAATCGTCGCGATGTCCGACATGCGCATCGACCGAGAATTGGCCGATGCAAAACGGCATCCGATTCTACCGGTTCACCAAAAAGCCTGCCGACGCATCGTACTGGGTGTTGCTGCCAACTTCTTGTGCGTTAAAAAATAACCCGCAAGAAGCGGGTTATTTTTCAATCGAACAGACCTTGAACGCCGCTCAAGGGGCCGATGCAGCCTTTGCAGCCGCAGACTTCTTCTCTGCGTTCTGGATGTTTTGCGGATAGTTGGTCTGGTCGCCGGCCGGGTTGTAGCCGTTCTTCTCCAGATCCTTCAGTTCCGCATTTTTCTTGGTGCGCGCTGCTTTCCGATCGGCCTTGCGTTGCGCCTTTTGCACTTGCTTCGGGGTGGAAGCGGCGGTATCGGTGGTTTGCGCCATTGCGACCGGGGCGGTCATTCCAGCAGTTGCCACTGATACGACGAGAGCCAATGCAGCCATGCGGATTCGGTACATATCGAGATTCTCCACGAAAAGCGGTTTTTTTGTGCGGCAGCGCCGGTGGCGTCTTCCGCGTTTGTCGTGCTGGACCTGCATGTTTCGTTACGTGCCGGTTATCCGCGCATCGGTCTTCGTAAGCCTTGTAATCTTTATGTGCGGGTAACTGATACGCGAACGTATATTAACCAACTCTTTGTGCCTCCGTGTAGCACAAACGTAAGATGCAAATCAGCATTCGCGATGATAGAAATGACGCGAATGCTTCTTTGCACAATTCAGTTTGAGCGCACGGTCAGGAACGAAAGCACGAGACTTCCGCGTTGGGCGCTTGTCGATTGCGTTCGGGAAGTAATCCTGCTATCAAAATTATTATGCAATCCTTATTGAAATGCGATTCCGTGCACGTGCCCTTTTCAAAGATTGCGGGCAAAAAAATCCACCCGGCTCCCGCCGGGTGGATTTTTCTTTGCGACTACGCTTGGATCTCAGAGGTACCTTGACTGCTGCGCCGCCGCGCTTCCGAGGAAGCTAAGCGAGTCGGTATGGAACCGGCCCACTCACCATTCGTCATCCAGCGGGGATCTGGATCACCAACGAAGCATGCATGATGAAGACCTGACACGCGTAGAGCTATCGGACGAATCCGACTGCTCAGCGGGGGACCTGGCCACTTGCCGGCGCAGCGGGATTCACTGCATTGACGAGAACGCGCGTACCCGGCACGACCGCCGCAACCGCTCCCGGCGAGTTGGCCTGCACGGTCAACTCGGCGCCTTGCGTGTCACGGAGTGTCACTGAGCCGCGCTGGCTATCCACGCTCGTTACCTGGGCGACAGTCTCCCTGCCATCTTGCGTGGGCACTGCGGCGAGTCTGGAAGATTCGAGCACGGTAAGACGAACCGGTCGCGCTGTCGTGCCATACACTGCGGTGCCTGCCTTGAGCCTGTCGAGGTTAGGGATGTTGGGGCCGACCTGGAACGATTCCGTGACGCCCTGAGCGTTTATCACGGTAACGCTGTGTGTGGCCGTATCCACCGATTGCACCTTGCCGCCAATGCGTACGTTCGTGGTGCCGTCGATAGACGCTGCAAACGCGCTCGTCATCAGGACGGAGGATGCCGCCGCGATCATGGCGATCTTGATGGATTTACTGGACTTCGATTTCATTTTGCTGCTCCTGCCGGACACTGAGGGTCTGCTCGTGCGCTGTCCGGTGTTCAATCGCACAAACTGTTCAAAAACGTGAACCCAGTTTGTTTTTCGAGATGAGCGATGTCAATTGAACCGGGGTATTTTTAGGTATCCTCCTATTCACGACTGTCGAATAGGAGCCACTTTAAAACAGTCAATTTCACAGCGCGATGAATGACATTGCTTTCGAGCGTCGTACACTGTTGCAATCACGCCCCGCGTACTTATTTAGGATGACGCAGTCCATTACAATACGCGCCTGCAATCTTTGCCCGGCATCGGGCGATGGGGAAATACCATGTCACTTCTCGACGTGGACACTATCGATTACGTCGGCGTGAACATCCTGTTCAAGCGCGTGTACGTCGGCATCTTCGACGACCTCGACTGGGATGATGAAGCCACGCATTTTTCGTTGCTGACGAAAAAGATAGATCGTTACACGCAGTACGTCCGCTCCGGCCAGTTGCTGGCGGCTTACCCACGCGTGCGAGGTTATCCGGTGATCATCGAATATGTCGCCATGCGGCCAATGACACGTACCGCGGAGGCGTTCTGGAAGACGCGCGAGACAATCATCCGCGCGGTGGGGTTCGATGTCCGCTGCCGCACAGTAGATGTGCGGCATGCCACAGCACCTGACTCAGTCGTCGCTGATGTCGTCGGGACTACGAACGTGAAGAGCGGCGTGCTGGTGGATACCCGGCTGGAATCCGTTGCCGACGTACTCGATCTTGCGATGCCGCCAGCGGCCGAGACGAGACATTCGAATGAGATCGTGCGAGTCGACCATCATCCGATTCTGGTGATGCATAAGAAAACATCGTCCGGACGGTGAGCTTTCCGAATCGCATGATCGGATTGTGACGAATTTGTGAATTTGACCAAAACAAAAAGGCGAAGCCCCTACGGGCTTCGCCTTTTTTCGCTTTACGGCGCAGCAAGCATTTGCCTGATGCAAATGCGGTGCAGCTTTTCGTTATTCGCCGCCGACGTTCGTCGGCAAACGGCGTTTGTGCGAGATCGCGACCGGGCGCTTGGAATCCCCATCGCGCGAACTGCCCGAACTGGTGCGCGCCGCGCCCGCGGTGAACGCCTTGCCGGTGTCTTCCTGGATGGTCGAGATGGAATGCTTGTAGACCGCCTGAATGCCGGCAGCCGAGCTCAGCATGACCAGGTACTGATCAAAGGATTCGATGTGACCAACCAGCCGCACCCCGTTCACGAGGAAAATTGCGACACGCTTGCGCTCCTTGCGAGCCGCGTTCAAGACATCGCTCTGACTTTGCTGCTGGGATTCTGTAGCCATTCTTATTCGACCTGACGTTAGTATTTCGGGCTCATTTCGGCAGACATCCGCCGAAACATGGGTCAATGATGCCAGATCATCGGCCGTCGCATTGTTTGCCCCCATTCGAGCGTGTTCGGTGCATGGAGTTCAAATTTCACTGAAATCGTGGTCCCATACTACCCCGCTGGAATTTCCCGCGCACATTGTCGTTCGACAACGGCAATATAAAAACGGACAAAGTCTCTCTGTTCAACGCCTTTCGAAACGATCGCCGACAAACCGCAGGCGGAAAAAAACTGTCATGGCCAAATGCGTTGGTCATGACAGCTTTGTCGTTCACGCTTACTGAAGGCAGCACGCGGCAAACCTGCCGCGTTGCCCGGTCCAGAATTACTGGGCCGGAGCCGGGGCCGCCTTCTTCTGCTTGTGCTTGAACAGATGCGGCTTGCCGCGCGAGCTGCCCGGCGTCGATGAGTTGTCGCCGCCCGTGGTCGGTCCGGCCGTTGCCGCGCCGTGCGCATTACCACCACCGCCGCCACCGTTGCCGTTGCCGCCGCCGCTCTGGGCCATGGCCAGGCCGGATGCCGCCATCAACAGCGCGGATAAGGAAACCAGTGCGATCGCTTTCATTGTAAATCTCCAAGGAACGTCATTTTGTAGTGGTTTGCGGATCATCCGGTTTTGCGCCCGATGATCGACATCTGGACAACGCGTCGAATGTAATGGATTGCCCGCACCGCTTCAACACTAGTTTCTACCGACAACGCTGGTTTAGGCGCATGAAGTCACGCCGGCGGCCCGGGAAGCAGGGTAATGAGCTGCCCCGCGACGCTGTCGAGTATTTCCTTCGATAAAACCGGGTCCGACACCGCCCGCGCCAGCCCGATTGCGCCAAGGCACGCAGTGAACTGCAGAATGGCGCGAGCGCGGCGTGCGGCGGGGTCGGCAATATCGAGCAAACTTTCCGAGAATCCGATGTTGTGTTTGACGCGCTCGGTGTACACGTCGCGCGTGGCGTCGCTGCTGCGCGCGACGTCGCCCAGGAGCGCCCCCAGCGCACAGCCCCTGCCTGGCGAATCCCGGTGCGCTTCGCTCAGATAATCGCGCACGCCCATCTCGAGAGACTTGACCCGTGCTTCCCATGCGTCAAGGCTTTCGAACGCGACGTCGAGCGCTTCGGTTACCAGCTCGTCGCGCGATTCGAAGTGCTTGTAGAAACCGCCGACGGTCATGCCGGCTTCCTTCATCACATCGGCGACGCCGATACCATCGAGTCCAAGCTCCCTGAAGCGCCGCGCCGCCACTTCGACAATGCGCTGGTGCGTTGCCGCCTTCTCTGCTTGTGAATGTCCCATGAGTTGCGTTCGTCCTTTGGCGGGGCGCCTGGAAACGCGCCCCAGGGAATTGATTTTATACGCTGTCTTGTCTGGAGTTTCGCGCGGCCTTCCAACCGGTTCCTGTCACCTCACGCCCCCTGCTTTGAAAAAGCGGTTTTCCGGCCGCGGCAGGCCGAGATTTTCCCGCAACGTTCGGCCTTCGTATTCACGCCGGAAAATGCCGCGAGACTGCAGTTCCGGCACGACTTTATCGACGAAATCGTCCAGGCCGCCGGGCAGGTACGGGAACATCACGTTAAAACCATCCGAGCCCCCTTCAACGAGCCATTGCTCCATCTGGTCGGCGATCATGGAGGGCGTGCCCACCATCTCAAGCCCCGAGTAACCGCCTACGCGCTGCGCGAGCTGGCGAATCGTGAGGTTGTCGCGCGCCGCCCATTCGATCACGCGTTCCCGGCTGCTCTTGCTCGCATTCGTCTCGGGAATCTCGGGCAGCGGACCATCGGGATCGAAGCCGGAGACATCGTGGCCGAGCATGATGCAAAGCGATGCAATACCGCTGTCGTAGTGCACGAAGGTATCGAGGAGCGCGCGTTTTTCCTGCGCTTCCTCGAGCGAATCGCCGATCACGACGAACGCGGCAGGCAGGATCTTCAGGTGTTCGGGATCGCGGCCAAGGCGCGCCATGCGGCCTTTGACGTCGGCATAAAAGCACTGGCCTTCGGCAAGTGTCTTCGGCGCGGCGAAGACGGCTTCGGCGGTTTCGGCCGCGACCTGGCGTCCCGCTTCCGATGACCCCGCCTGCACGATGACCGGCCACCCCTGCACCGGCCGCGCGATATTGAGCGGGCCGCGCACCGAGAGGCTCTTGCCCTTGTGGTTCAGCACGTGCATCTTCGCGGGATCGAAGAAAGTGCCGCTTTCAACATCGCGGACAAAGGCGTCGTCGGCCCAGCTATCCCAGAGTCCGGTCACGACATCGAAAAACTCGCGGCCTCGCTTGTAGCGTTCGCCGTGTTCGACGTGTTCGTCCAGTCCGAAGTTGAGCGCGGCATCGGGATTCGCTGTCGTCACCAGGTTCCAGCCGGCGCGGCCGCCGCTCAAATGATCGAGCGACGCAAAGCGCCGCGCTACGTGGTACGGCTCTTCGAACGTGGTGGACGCCGTTGCAATCAATCCGATGTGCTCGGTCACCGCGGCAAGCGCCGAGAGCAACGTGAGCGGTTCGAACGAGGTCGCCGTGTGGCTTCGCCTCAATGCCTGGGTAGGCATGTTGAGCACCGCGAGATGATCGGCCATGAAAAACGCGTCGAAACGCCCGCGTTCCAGCGTCTGCGCGAAGCGCTTGAGATGCGCGAAATTGAAGTTGGCATCGGGGAAGGCGCCGGGGTAACGCCACGCCCCGGTGTGAATGGTGGCCGGGCGCATGAAAGCGCCCAGCCGCAAGCGACGTTGCGTGGTCATAAAGCTCCGCTCGAGCGTTGATTGAGATGCCCCTGCGTCTTTTGTCTTTTGTTCAAGAGAGGCAGGCACATGGTTCATGGACGATCACCATCCGTAAAATACGTCGGCTGGCAAAAACGTGCACAAACGGCGTTCAACGCAAAAGCCGCCGGCCACGATCAGGCGGCATGCACTTCGAATGCATCGACACGATCCTGATAGAACGCGAGATGACCCTTGATCTCCGCCACCGCCGGATACGTGTCCTCGTAAGTCCACACCGCATTCGCCGAACGCTCGCCACCAAGCGGGATGCTGTAGTACGAACATTCGCCTTTGTAAGGGCAGTACGTTGCATGGTCCGTGCGTTCGAGCAAGGACATGTCGACGTCCTTGCGAGGAATGTAATAGACCGGCGAATACGATGCCTCATGCACGGTGAGCGCTTCGCGGGTATCGGCGAGTACGCGCCCGCCTATGGACACCGTGATACGCGACGGATTCGGCTCGATCGTGATCGGATGATCGGGCCCTGGAATCTTCACTGTCTTCGTCATGGCTTCTGCTCCTGGACTGCGGGTTAGGTGATGCCGTGTGTTGCAGCGTATCGGAAAGCGGATTTTTCTGCCGTGTACGGGCTGCTGCATGCGGGTTGCATGCGGGTTGGATCGTCCCGTAGCCCCGCCCCCGGTGAATCAAAATACAATGGCGCAGCTCAAACGCCGTCCGGCTTCGCGCAATCCATCCTCTGGAGCTTCGCCCCATGGCACTCGGAAATATCAACGATATCGCCATGTTCGTCGCCGTGGTGAAGGCGGGAAGCTTCACGATCGCCGCAAAGCAGCTCGGGCTCACGCGCTCGGCAGTGGGCAAAAGCATCGTGCGTCTCGAGCAGCGCCTGAACGTGCGTCTCCTCAACCGCACGCCACGCAGCCTGAGCCTCACCGATGACGGCGAGGTGTTCTTTTCGCGTTGCACGCAGATACTGGATGACCTCGAGGAAACCGAACTCGCAATGGCCGTACGCAGCGCGAAGCCCACCGGTGTGTTGAAGCTCAGCGTGCCTTCGGGCCTGGGACATCGGCATGTGATGCCGGTCATCGAATCGTTCCTGCAGACATGGCCCGATGTGCGCGCCGAAGTGAGCTTCACGGACCGGTTCGTCGACCTGATCGATGAAGGAATCGACATTGCGTTGCGCATCGGCGATCCGCGTCCCGACTCACGTCTCATTGCCCGCACGGTCGCGCAGCAGCGCTTGCTGACGTGCGCATCGCCAGACTACGTGAAGGCGCACGGTACGCCGAAAACGCCCGGCGATCTCCTTGGCCACGAGTGCCTGTTTTTCATGAGCGCGGGACGGCCGCAACCCTGGACGTTCAACGATCCCGCCACGAACGAAGTGAGCCACGCGACGCGCCTGCAAATGGACAGCGCAGAAGCATTGGTCGCGGCCGCCGTGCACGGTTTCGGCATCATCAACATGCCGACGTACCTGCTCGAAGACAACGTACGCGCAGGCAAGCTCGTACCCATGCTGTGCGAATTCCAGCCAGAGACCCAACCTATCCGCGCGATGTATCCGACACGCAGGCATCTCTCACCGAAGGTGCGGATCTTCATCGATTTGCTGACCCGGACCTGGGGCGAAATCGCCCCATGGGATCGCGATCTCGCCCCGTGATCCATGCTCACGCGCAGGCCATGGCCTCTTCGCTGTAAAACGGATAGTCGGTGTAGCCCTTCTCCGTGCCACCCCAGAACGCCGAACGGTCGTAGTCGTTCAACGGCAAGTTGTCCTTGAGCCGTTTGGGCAAATCCGGATTCGATGCAAACCAGCGCCCGAACGCAACGAAATCTGCGTCGCCTTTTTGCAGGATCGCTTCTGCGCCATCACGATCAAAACCGCCCGCCGCGATGATCGGCCCTTTGAAGATCTTGCGCAGGAACACGGACGCGACCGGCGCCTGATCCTCATGCAGTGTCTCGACGCCCTTCACACGCGGTTCGATGATGTGCAGATACGCCAGCCCGAAGCGGTTCAGTTGTTCGGCGACGTAACCGAAAGTCGCTTCCGGGTTGCTGTCGGAGATTTCACCCCACTGACCACTGGGCGATACACGCACGCCCACACGATCCGCGCCCCACACCGAGCTCACCGCCTCGGTCAGTTCCAGCAGGAAGCGCGCGCGGTTTTCGACTGAACCGCCGTAGGCATCCGTGCGTTTGTTGGTGCCGTCCTGCAGGAATGTATCGATGAGATAACCGTTCGCGCTATGAATCTCGACGCCGTCGAACCCCGCTGCGAGCGCACGCTCCGCACCCTGGCGAAAGGCTTCGACAAGTCCCGGGATTTCATCGATACCCACCGCCCGATGCATCGATACCGGCACCCAGCCGTCCTGCGTCATTGCGAGTCCTTCGAACGGTACTTCGGACGGCGCTATCGGCGGCGAACCGCCGGTCAGGTCGACGTGGGACTGGCGGCCATCGTGAACGAGCTGCATGAAGATGCGCGCGCCTTTTGCGTGTACCGCGTCGGCGATCTTCTTCCAGGCTTGGATATGGTGATCGTCGTAGATCCCCGGACCACCGGCGTAACCGCGGCCGCTCTTCATCACGTGCGACGACTCGGTGATCATCAGCGCTCCTTCGGATGCACGCTGGCTGTAGTACTCGACCATCATCTCGCTCGGACTGTCGTCCGGGTCCGAACGCAATCGCGTCATTGGTGCGAGCACGACACGATGCTTGAGTTCATAACGGCCGAGTTTGGACGGCGAAAAAAGCTTGGACATGGCGAGCTCCTGATCTTCAACAGTGGATGCAGGAAACAATGCTTCCCGCGACGGAATGAAGCGTATATCCACCGATGGGGAATGGGGTTCCCCATAAACGCGCCGCGTCCGCACGCTTGCCGCTGCCTATGTAAGCGGTCATTTTGAAGCCCGGATCGCTTTATTCGTCGGATCACAACAGTGTATTTACTATTTAAGGGTTTCTACCTAGATCGCCGAGGAATAAGATCTTTTCACGGATCGAAACAAGCGATGCCGATCAGCTTCCAGCCCACCGGAACGCCGACACCGCAAGCTTCGTAATCGATAACCATTGGAGGTTCATCATGTTCAAGGCACTCATTCCCGCAGTTGTCATCGCATCAGCATTGGCCGCACCGAGCTTCGCGTTCGCGCAGAGCAACAGCCCGGTTACTCGCGCGCAGGTTCGCAGCGAGCTAGTGCAACTGGAACAGGCCGGCTATAACCCGGCATCGGATCGCACCCAATACCCGGCGAACATCCAGGCCGCCGAGCAACGTGTTTCTGCGCGAGACGGCGTGGCGCAAAGCAGCTATGGATCGTCGGTGAGCGGTACGTCGGCGTCGGGCGCACCGGCTGCATCGGTAGGCGGTGGGGTTGATTACAACCGTCCGTAATTGCTGGAAGTCGTTGATCGGCAAGCAGTAGAAAAACCCCGCGGCAGTTACGGCGCGGGGTTTTCTTTTTGATCGGGACGTGAGAAAGGGTGAGCCTTTGCGGGAGCGGAATCACCAAACCCGCTTATGAATTCTCAGCCACTCAAAGCTGGCGCGCAATCACCATACGCTGCACTTCGCTCGTGCCTTCGTAGATCTGCGTGATACGCGCATCGCGATAATGACGTTCCACCGGATAGTCCTCCAGGTACCCATAACCACCATGGATCTGGATGGCTTGCGAGCAGACGCGCTCCGCCATTTCCGATGCAAACAGCTTCGCCTGCGACGCCTCGCTCAGACACGGCAAACCCTCGGTACGCATGCGGGCCGCATGCAGCACCAGCAAACGCGCGGCGTTCAGGTTAGTCTGCATATCGGCGAGAAGATTGGCGACCGACTGATGTTCCTTGATCGGCTTGCCGAACTGCACGCGGTCATGCGAGTAAGCGCGCGCGGCGTCGAACGCGGCCCGCGCGATGCCCACCGCCTGCGCCGCGATGCCGATGCGTCCGCCTTCCAGGTTCGCCAGCGCAATCTTCAAACCCTCGCCGCGCGCACCCAGCAGGTTGCCCGCGGGAATGGTGCAGTCGTCGAGGGTTATCGGGCAGGTATCGGAAGCGCGGATGCCCATCTTGTGTTCGGGCCGCCCGACGTTGAAGCCCGGCGTGTTCGTCGGCACGATGAACGCCGATATGCCCTTCTTGCCAAGTTCCGGATCAGTCACCGCAAAGACAATCGCCATGCCGGCACACGCGCCGTTGGTCGTGAACTGCTTCGCGCCTGATATCACCCATTGGCCGTCGCGTTCCACCGCGCGGGTCTTCAGATTGTTCGCCTCCGATCCGGCCTGCGGCTCGGTCAGGCAAAACGCGCCGATGATCTCGCCCGTCGCCAGTTTCGGCAGATATTCGGCTTTCTGCGCCTCGGTGCCGAACGCGAGTATCGGACCGCAACCCACCGAGTTGTGCACGGCCATCAACGTCGAGCACGACGCGCATCCCGCCGCGATTTCTTCGATAGCCAGCGCGTACGCCACGTAGTCGCTGAATGTGCCGCCCCACTCCGCCGGCACGATCATGCCGAGCAGGCCGAGCTCGCCGAGTTGCCGCACGACTGCGTCGGGTAATCGGGCTGCGCGGTCCCATTCGCCCGCATGTGGCGCGAGCACTTCGGTGGCAAAGTCGCGCGCGGCGTCGCGGATCATGCGTTGGTCATCGGTCAGGAAGCTGTCGATCATGGCGGTCTGGCTCGTGTGGAATACTTGAAGAGGCGCGGGTTTAAAATGCGCCATCGAACCGGAGTGTATGCGCTGCAATCCGCTTCGGCGATGCCTGAAACGATCAAGCTTCCTGAGCGATTCCGCCACCTAGTGACTACCCGAACTGTGGACAGACCCCGGCTGAAAACAGCCAGCGGCAAACATGATGAACGCGGGACGATCGCAGTCGATCTCGTCGAAGAAGCGCTGCGTTGCGCCGAGCGTGGCGGCATCGGGCGCGATGTCCTGCTCGAGCAAGCGGGTATTCACACTGCATCGCTGGCAGCGCCGCTTGCGCGCGTGTCGGCAGCGCAATACGGGCGTTTATGGAGCGCGATTGCGGACGCTCTCGACGATGAATTCTTCGGCCAGGACAGCCACCCGATGCGCCGCGGCAGTTTCGCACTGCTCTGTCACGCTGCGATCGGCTCACGCGATGGCGCCCAGGCGCTCACACGCATTGCCGGTTTCCTGCGGCTGGTGCTGGACGACCTGCGATGCGAATTCGAGGTCAGCGCCACGCGCGTACGAATCCGGCTTGCAGATACTGACGCCGACGCCCCGCACCCGATGTTCGCCTATGCGACCGCGTTCATCATGATCTACGGTTTGTTGTGCTGGCTCGTGGGCCGGCGTATTCCGGTGCTGGCGGCGCATCTGCGCTGTCCCGAGCCGCGCGCCGCCGCCGAATACCGGCTGATGTTCTGCGACGACATGCGCTTTGGGCAATCGGCATCGTATGTGGATCTCGCGCCGGATTTTGCGCGCTTGCCGGTGGTCCAGACCGGCGCCTCGCTCAAGGTGTTCCTGCGGGCGGCGCCGGCAAATTTCATCGTGAAGTATCGCAACGTGGATTCACTGGCCGCACAGGTCCGCCGCAAGTTGCGGCAGATGCCGCCCGCCGAATGGCCGGGCAGCGAGCAGCTCGCCACGGCGTTGAACATGGCAGAAGCCACGCTGCGCCGGCGTCTCAAGCAGGAAGGTGTGACCTACCAGGCCATTCGCGATGCACTGCGCCGTGACATCGCCATCGCGCGCCTTGCCGATACCACCGAGACCATCGCGGAAATCGCGCATGCGCTGGGGTTCGCCGAGCCGAGCGCGTTTCATCGCGCGTTCAGGAAATGGACAGGCGTGCGGCCGGCGGCTTATCGGGTCGTGCGAGGCATGACAGAACCGCTATAGTGAAAACCTGCTGATTCACTCAAGGAGCCGCCATGCCGAAATCGAAAGTCAAGCCGCCTCAAAAGTCGGAGCCCGCGTCCGTGGAGGCCGAACACGTCGAGTCTGCCCTCGACGAAGCACTGGACGAAAGCTTCCCTGCAAGCGACCCGGTCGCCATCTCGTTCGAGCCCGAAGCCGAGTTGCGTAAAAAGCTGCCAGGCTAATCTTCCAGACTGGTCAGCAAGGTCGCGAGTTTTTCGACGTGCTGCATCAGCATGGCCCGATGTTTGTCGATCTGTTCGATACGCCCTGCGAGATCGGCGCGCACGGGCCCGTCAAGCTTGCCCGATGCACCCATATCCTCCGCGCGCGCATTGATGCTGTCGAGCTGCACCATCGACAATTGCCGCTCCACGCGACGCAGATCGGTCAGCAGCAAATCACGGTTGCGCCGGAATATCTGGTCGCGACGCAGCGTCTCGCCTTGCTGCAGCGCCTGGTCGGCAATGCGCCGTGTGGCTTCCGTCTGCGACAGCAGCGGTTCAGGCCCGCGTAACACCGGCCGTTTGGGCGCTGGGTGGGCATTGCCGCGAAAGACCGCCGCCGGCGCTTCCTCATCCATCGCGCGCTGCGTTTCAGGCGGAATGTCGCGTCCGTCGTGACGGTCGTCCATCCAGCGCGGCGGCAGGCCAGTTACCGTTTCCACGCCGCGGATGAACTCTTCGCTGAAGTCGCGTCGTCCGGCCAGAATCAGCTTCATATGCGACGGCGAAAAACTCATCATGCGCGCAATCCTCGCGCCGCCCGCCGGCGATCCCGCGAGCACGTTCAGGTTGCTCCGCCATACTACATACAACGTTTCATCGAAATCTTCCATGGGCTAGTCTCCAAGCAGACGGACTCGCAAGCGTCGCGCAGCGGGGCACATGCGCTCGACGCTCGGGTCCTGGCGAGCCCGTCATTGCAGCGACGCTGCCGAAAATGTAAGCAATGGCGTCGCCTGTGGGCATCTGACCGCATCTTACCGTCATCTCATTATTGTGCGTTTTGTCTGAAGAAGCGTGAAAACCCGCAGCGGTGGAAAAAATCGGTCAATTTGACGGGTTTTTCGCTTTTAGAGCCACCCCGCCCCCTCTGGCAAGCCGATATCTGCCAAACGAATAAATGAAAATTATTCGTTTGGCAGATAATGGGCGTTTATTCGCCACACGCATATTTGACAAATATTCGCTACACGAATAAAATGCGTTTATTCGTGTCACAGATAAATCGCCATGCGGCAGCCTATTGCTACCTCCCATCAAATGGGCGAAATCCTTGCAGCAGGAAGGCGGCGCGCTGGCCTTACACAGACTGAAGCTGCCATCCGGATAGGGGTGAGCCAAAGCCGTATCTCGACGCTCGAAGCCGACTCCGGCGCGTTGACGCTCAACCAGTTGCTGGCGCTTTTCGGCGCATACGGCCTGCAATTGCAGGTCGAAAACCGGGGCGACGCCACGGTCCAAATCACTCAGGAATCAACACCGGAATGGTGATGACCGGGCGCAAATCGCATTCCCGCGCGTTGTCCGTATGGGCCAACGGTGTGCGCATGGGCGTCTGGCAAATTCCCAATCGCGGACCCATGGAGTTCGAGTACGACGCCGCGTGGGCGGTTTCCGACATCGGGCGGCCGTTGTCGCTGTCGCTTCCCATTCCGCTCGACAACGCCCCGCTCAAAGGCGAGCGCGTGCTGAACTACTTCGATAACCTGCTGCCCGACAGTGAAGCCATCCGCCAGCGCATCGGCCGGCGCTTCCGGACCGAGACACTCGATACCTTCGACCTGTTGCAGGCGATCGGCCGCGATTGCGTGGGCGCGGTCCAGCTTCTGGGTATCGATGAAGAACCGGCGGGTGTGCAGCAAATCGACGGAACGCCGCTCTCCGAGCGCGAAATCGAGACCTTGCTGACCCAGACGGGTGGCAACTTCGCTTTCGGTGCTCAGGATGACGAAGATGACTTCCGCATCTCGCTCGCCGGCGCGCAGGAAAAAACCGCGCTGCTCTGGCACGACGGCCAATGGATGAAACCCCACGGCGCGACGCCCACTACGCACATCCTGAAACTTCCGCTCGGTCTGGTCGGAAACCGGCGCGCGGATCTGACTACGTCAGTGGAGAACGAATGGCTCTGCATGCATCTGCTGCGCGCCTATGGTTTGCCGGTGGCGGAGACGAGCATCGAGACGTTCGGCAAGCAACGCGTGCTGAGCGTGAAGCGTTTCGATCGCCAGATGCATTCGAGCGGCAAGTGGCTTTTGCGTTTGCCGCAAGAAGATTTCTGCCAGGTGATGGGGCTGCCGTCGCACAAGAAATATGAAAACGAAGGCGGTCCGGGCGTGATCGATCTGGCCCGCGTGCTTCAGCAATCCAACGAGGCAAGCGACGACGTCGAAACCTTGCTGACCGCGCAGATTCTGTTCTGGCTGCTTGCCGCGCCCGATGGCCACGCGAAAAACTTCAGCATCCGGATCCTGCCGCGCGGCCAGTTCAGGCTGACGCCGCTCTACGATGTCATGTCGATCTGGCCCGTGGAGGGCAAAGGCGCAAGCCAGTGGTCGTGGTTCAAGGCGAAACTCGCGATGGCCATTGCCGGCAAGCATCGTCATTATGCGTTTCGCGATATCCAGCGCCGGCACTTCAACGCCATGGCGCCGAGGTGTTCGTACGGCAATACTGCAGAACCGATCATCCAGCGTCTGATTGCAGACACGCCGCGCGTGATCGCGCAAGTGGCGGCGCAATTGCCGGACGGTTTTCCGGCAAAAGTCTCGGACCGCATATTCGATGGACTTCGCAAGACCGTCGCCGCGCTCGAAGCGATGCCGGACAAATAAAAAAGCAGGACCCGAAGGTCCTGCTGCCCATTATCCGGCTCGTTACCCGGTGATCAAGGCACGTCGCGCAGATAACCTTCCTTCGCTGAATCGCGCATGCGGAACGAGACAATCCCCGCAATCGCGCACAGCGCCGTCACATACCAGTAGAACGTCGACTCGCTGCCAATGGACTTGAGGAACAGCGCCACGTACTCGGCCGAGCCGCCGAACACGGCGTTGGCCACCGCATACGACAAACCCACGCCCAGCGCACGCACTTCGGCGGGGAACATTTCGGCCTTGATCAATCCGCTGATCGATGTGTAGAGACTCACGATAGCCAATGCGACCACGACCAGCACGAACGCCACGATCGGGCTCGTGACATCCTTCAGCGCATGCAGGATGGGCACGGTGCAGATGGTCGCGAGCACGCCGAACCAGATCATCGATGTACGCCGGCCGATCCGGTCCGACAGCGCGCCGAACGCCGGCTGCATGATCATGTAGACGAAGAGCGCAGCGGTCATGACGTTGCTCGCTGTCTTGGCGTGCATGCCGGCTGTGTTCACCAGATACTTCTGCATGTAAGTGGTGAACGTGTAGAAGATCAGCGACCCGCCCGCTGTGAATCCCAGCACGGTCAAAAATGCGGTCTTGTGCTGCATCAGGCCGCGCAGCGTGCCGGCCTCTTTGAGCTTGCGGCTTTCGGCGGTCGTGGTTTCATCGAGTGATTTGCGCAAGTACAGCGAGACGAGTGCCGCAAGCGCGCCAATGCCAAACGGAATGCGCCATCCCCATGCCTTCAGCTCATCCGTGCTCAGCACTTGTTGCAAGACGACAAGCACCAGCAACGCTGCGAGCTGTCCGCCAATCAGCGTCACATACTGGAATGACGCGAAAAACCCCCGTCGTCCCTGCAGCGCCACTTCACTCATATAAGTAGCGCTCGTGCCGTATTCGCCACCCACCGACAAACCCTGGAACAGCCGCGCGATCAGCAGGAAAAATGGCGCCCATGCGCCGATGCTCGAATAGGTAGGCAGGAAACAGATGACAAGCGAGCCCGCGCACATCATCAAAACCGAGATCATCATGGAGGTGCGACGGCCGTGTTTGTCGGCGATACGGCCGAACATCCAGCCGCCGATTGGCCGCATCAAGAAGCCCGCCGCGAATACGCCGGCCGTGTTGAGCAACTGCGTGGTCGGATTGCCGCTCGGGAAAAACGCCGGCGCAAAGTACAGCGCGAGGAACGAGTAGATATAAAAGTCGAACCACTCGACGAGGTTCCCCGACGACGCACCGACGATCGCGAGAACGCGGCGCCGGGTATCCGCGGATTTGGAGAGGGCTAGTTCGGCCATGCTGATTGGACTCCTGTCGCGTAATGAAAACAGCGGAAAAACGGCGGCTCGTGGCCGCTCTTGAACCGGTCGGGTGCCGGTGGAAAAGATGACGCCTGCGTAAGCCAGGGCGTTCGGGCGCAAGTTTATACGACGCGGCCCGGCTTGGCGCGTGATGACAGTTACCCGTTTTTGTGCTTACAGTTAGATTCAAGACACAAGACGGGTGTCATGATCGGCTTCACGCAGGTGCCTTTCGCAGCAAGGATTGCAGCCATATCAACGGTTACCGGCCGGTCACTCGAATGTGCGGCCGCGCCCGAGCGAAGCTTACAGACAAGCGCTCTGCAAGCGCTTGGTAATTACCCTGACCGGGCGAAAAGACAAGGCAAACGGCGAGCCCAACTATTGCCATAATTGCGGACGCTCGATTTTTCTGGAGAACCGCAATGAACCCGCAGTCATCGAACCCGACGCTCGACGCCGCCCTTGCATCCAAATTTGCGGCGCTCGCGCTTGGCCACCTCACGCGCGAATATCCGAACAAACTCGAACACGTGATGGGCAGCGCCGCCGATGTCAAAGGTCCGCGCGCGCTGCATCCCATCTTCTATGGCAGCTTCGACTGGCACTCCTGCGTTCACGGTTACTGGCTGATTGCAAGGCTGATCGACCGGTTTCCGGATTTTCCGGAAGCATCGCGAATCCGCGCGTTGATCGACGACCATTTCACGGCCGCCAACGTCGCCGCCGAAGTCGCGTATCTGGAACGTCCGGAGGCGCGCGGCTTCGAGCGTCCTTACGGCTGGGCATGGCTGCTCGCGCTCGCCGGACAGCTTGAATCGATGAAAACGCCGGACGGCCAGCGTTGGGCGAATACGCTCAGGCCGCTCGCGTCGGCCTTCGTGGATCGCTTTACGGAGTTCCTGCCGAAGTCCACGTATCCGCTGCGCGTGGGTACGCACTTCAATACGGCGTTTGCGCTGACATTGTCAGTGGGGTATGCGCGCCAGGTTGGCAACGCGGCGTTCGAGACGTTGATCATCGATACCGCCCGTCGCTGGTACTTGAACGATGCCGCTTGCCAGGCGTGGGAACCAGCCGGCGATGAGTTCCTGTCTCCGTCGCTGATTGAAGCCGAGTTGATGCGGCGCGTGCTGCCGCCGGTCGAGTTCGAAGGATGGTTCGACCGCTTCCTGCCACGGCTTGTTGCGCGCGAACCGGCGACGCTTTTCACGCCCGCAACGGTCACGGACAGAAGCGACGGCAAGCTTGCGCACCTCGATGGCTTGAACCTGAGCCGCGCCTGGTGCCAGCGCTCGCTCGCACGTTCACTGAAACCCGGCGATGCCCGGATCAGCGCGCTCGAAGCCACGGCCCACGATCACCTTGCGGCCGGACTCGCGCACGTAGCCGGCGACTACATGGGCGAACACTGGCTTGCGACCTTCGCGCTGCTGGCGCTGGAAGCCTGAGGTTTTGTAAGCCCGAAGCGCAAAGCTTCAACCACGCGGCTGGAATGCGATTACGCTCATGCCGACCAGCGCGATCGCCATCCCGGCCCAGTCCCAGCTCGACGGCCGGATCCGTTCAACGGCCCACAGCCACATGATCGCCACCGCGATATACACGCCGCCGTACGCCGCATACACACGTCCGGCGGCGCTTGCATGCAGCGTGAGCAGCCACGCGAAGAGCGCCAGCGATAGCGCGCCGGGCACGAGGAGCCACGGCGAGCCGTCTTCCTTCAGCCATCGATACGGAAGATAACAGCCGACAATCTCGGCGATCGCGGTGAGCACATAAAGCAGGATGGTCTTCATGACGGAAGCAGTTGGCGAGCGTGCAAAGGACCCACAGCAGAACTCACGACGACGCCCAATGCAAGCAAATTTGCAGGCACAATCGCCCGAGCGAACGGAGCCTCAGCCCGTTCCGCCCTCGTCCCATCCCCCGCCGAGTGCCTTGTACACCGCGATCAGATCGGTCGTCACGCTGACCGTCGATTGCGCGAGTTGCTGGCGCGTGGAGGCGAGTTGCCGTTCGGCATCGAGAACCGTGATGAACGTCACGAGCCCTTTCCTGTAGCTGTCGGTGGCGAGCTGCAGGCTGATGCGGTTTGCCTCCACGGTTCGCATGAGAGCCTCGCGCCGGTCCTGATCGGTCCTATATGAGACCAGCGAATTATCCACGTCCTGCAGCGCCTTCAGCACGGTCGACCGGTATTGCAGCGCCGCCTCCGCGGCTTGCGATTTCGCGATCCGCACGTTCGCCCGCAGCGCGCCGCCCTCGAAGATCGGCAGGGAAATGCTCGGGCCCACCGAATAGAAAAGACTCGACCAGTGCGCGAGATAACGGGCGCGCGTGGCACGCGTCCCGACGCTGCCCGTCAGCGAGATATCCGGGTACATCTGCGCGACCGCCACGCCGACTTCCGCCGTCGCCGAATGCAGATCGCTTTCCGCGCGACGAATATCCGGACGCCGCCGAGCAAGTGTCGATGGCAAGCCGATCGGCACGCTCGGCGGCGCTGGCGGCACTGCGCCGGGCGTTTCGAGTTCGGCATCGAGCGCGCCCGGCACGCTGCCGGTCAACACGGCAAGACCGTTCATGGCTTGCGCGATCTGCGCATCGAATTGGGGAAGCTGCGACTGGAGCGAGCCGACTTGCGCCGTTGCGCTTTGAACATCGCTCTGGCTCGTCAGGCCGACGCGTGCCTGTTCCCGCGTGAGGTCTAGAATCTGTTGCTCGGAATCGATTTCTGCCAGCGTGATCTGCTTGAGCAACTGCGCGCCGCGCAGTTGCGAATAGGTCTGCGCGACTTCGGCTTCGAGCGAGACGAGCGCATCGTTACGATTTTCGATAGCCGACTGCGTCTGCGCATTGGCCGATTCCACCGAGCGTCGCACGCGGCCGAACAGATCGAGTTCCCACGATGCATCGAAGCCGTCCTGGAAGAGATTGACCGGCCCGGTCGCGGAATCGATTGCGTTGCGAACACGCGGTGCGTTCGCCCCGAGCCCATTGATCTGGTCGAACGCACCTTGCGATTCGAGGATGCCCTTGAGACCGAGTTGCTCACGCATATAACTCGCGTTTGCGCTGACTTGCGGCAAACCTTGTGCGCCTGCAGCCACGGCTTGTTCGCGCGCCCCCGTGATGCGCAGCACCGCGCTCTGCAAATCGAGATTCCCCGCAATGGCGCGATCGATCAGTGAGTTGAGCGTGGCGTCGTTGAATCCGCGCCACCAGCGCGGATCGGGATCGGCGTTTGTATCGATGATGGTCGGCACGCCCGCGTGCGGGATGCGCATATCGTCCGGCGGATTTTGCACGCGTTGCAAATCACGCCAGTTATCAGGCGCTTTTGCGTCGGGCTCCGTAAAATTCGGGCCGACGGAACAGGCACTCGTAAAAAGCGCAAGCAATGCAATCGATAACGAAGTCAGGCGTTTGTTCATCTCAGTGCCCTCCTCCGCCGCCCGAAGCTTTCACCGGTGAAAAGAAGAACGTCACCGGGACGAAGCACAACGCAAAGATCGCGACGGCGCCGAACACATCGAGATAAGCCAGGATCGTGGACTGCGATATGAACTGCTTGTACATGAGGCCGGTTGCTGTCGTCATGGCCTGTTGCATGGTCTGGCCCATGTCCATCAGTGTGCGCGTCATGCGTTGTACAGAATCGTTGTAATTGGGATTGAGCGTTGTCATGTGCACGGACATGTGGGCCATGTTCGCCTGCGTGCGCTCGACGATCATCGCGGTGGAAAGCGAAATGCCGATCGATCCCGCGACGTTGCGAAACATTGTGAAGAGCGCGGAAGCGTCCGCATTCTCCGACGGCTTGAGCGTCAGATACGCGAGGGTTGTTATTGGTACGAAGAGGAAAGCAATCGCAATGGATTGCGAACTTCGCATGATGGTCAGCGTCTTGAAGTCGATATTCGGCACGAGGTGATGTGTGAAGAACAACGCGCACGACATCAGGAAGAAACCGAACGCAACCAGGAAGCGCGTTTGTATGATCGGCATGAGCTTGCTGACAATGGGAATGATGGCGACGATCATCATCGCCCCGGGCGACAACACGAGCCCTGCAAGAGTGGCGGTGTACCCGAGTTGCTGCTGCGCAAGCTGCGGAACGAGCACCGCACTGCCATAGAGAATGCTGGCGAAGCCGACCATGCAAATGGAACTCAGCGCGAAGTTTTTATCCTTCAGCACGCGCAGATCGACGACCGGTTTCTTCGCGTAGAGCAGCCAGAATATCGCGCCGACAATGCCGATCGCCGACAGGATCGCGAACGTGGTGATGAAGCCGGACTTGAACCAGTCGTCATCCTCGCCGCGATCGAGGAACACTTGCAGGCACCCCAGGCCCAGCGCAATCAGGCCGATGCCGATGTAATCCAGCCCGAGTTCCTTACGATCCTTTTTCTTCTCCCACGGCGGGTCTTCAACAAACTGCATCACCGCGATGGTTGTGATCACGCCAATTGGCACGTTGATCAGGAACACCCAGCGCCAGGTCAAATTATCGGTAATCCACCCGCCGAGCGTCGGGCCGACCACGGGCGCGACCACGATCGCCACGGCGGATATCGAAAACGCGCGCCCCCGTTGCTCGGGTGGAAACGTGTCAAGGATGATGGACTGCTGGTTGGGTTGCAAACCGCCGCCAAAGAAACCTTGAAGCACGCGGAAAATGATCAGTTGCCACAGGTTGGTGGCGAGGCCGCACAGCAGCGAGCACATTGTAAAAGCCGCTATGCAAATCAGGAAATAGCGCTTGCGTCCCAGCAGTTTCGAGAAGAACGCGGAGATTGGCAACACGATCCCGTTCGCCACCAGATACGCGGTCAGCGTCCACGTGGCTTCGTCGTAGCTTGCGGACATCGCGCCCGAAATGTGCGGCAGCGCGACGTTGACAATCGTTGTGTCGAGCACTTCCATGAACGCCGCGAGCGTGACCACCACCGCGATCAGCCACGGGTTGGACTTCGGCTTCCAGTCGGCGCGCTCGCTCATTTCAGCATCACCTTCGGCACGACGGAAAGACCAAGCGGCAACGGCAAGTCGGGTTGCAGGCCGTTATCGATCAGGATTTTCACCGGCACGCGCTGCACGATTTTCACGAAATTACCCGTCGCGTTTTCCGCAGGGAATGCCGAGAAGCGCGAGCCGCTGCCAAGCTGGATGCTGTCCACGTGACCATGCAGTTTCAGGTCCGGATAGGCATCGACGGCAACGTCCACCGCGTCGCCCGGACGCATGCGCTCGAGCTGCGACTCCTTGAAGTTGGCGGTAACCCAGACAGTCGTGGTCACGAGCGAAAAGATCGACGTGCCTGCCTGCAGGAAGGTCCCGTATTGCACATTGCGTTTTGTGACCCAGCCATCGGCGGGGGCGTGCAACTCGGTGTACGAGAGATTGAGCGCGGCCGCTTCGACTTGCGCTTCTGCCTGGTGGACCTGCTCGCGGCGTTCGTCGACGGTAGCCTGGGCCTGACTGATCTGTTGCGGCACGAGGCTCGCAGTCTTCACCTGCGCGCGAGCCTGCGCGACATTGGCAAGCGCGCTTTGTTGCTGCGCGTTGGCGGTATCGATGTTTTGTTGCGACGTTGCGCGAACGTCCACCGAATGCTGGCGTTCATACGCGGCCCGGCTCTGCGTGAGATTCGCTTGTGCAGACTGTTGCTGTGCCTTGGCCTGCGTGAGTTGCGCCGGATACTGCACTCGCGCAATAGCCAGTTGCACTTGCGCCGCGTTGAGCTGCGCCCTGGCGAGGCCGAGTTGCGCATTTGCCTGATCGAGTTGCGCCTGGTAGTCGCGGGGATCGATCTTGATCAGGAGGTCGTTCTTATGGACGAACTTGTTGTCGCCGAGATTCATGACCACGACATAACCCGAAACCTTCGGCGCGATGGTGACCGCATCGCCGTCGGTGTAGGCATCGTCCGTGCTCACCTGATTGCGGGTTGCGAACCACCAGATCAGCCCCGCGATGATGATCAGGACGACGATGACGCCGAGAATGATGAGCGGCTTTTTTCCAGGGCCTTTCTTCTTGTCGTCTTTTTGTCCTTGTCATCGCCCTGTTTTTTATCGTCGCCGGATTTGTCTTTGTCGTCGCCCGCATCGTCTTTTTTTGAGTCTTCCTTTTTATCGTCGGAATGCTCGGCGTCGTGGTCAGGTTTTTCGTCTTGATCAGGCATCAGGCTTCTCTCACTCGTTCAAGCCTGAAGCGCGCAGGACCAGTTCCTCACGCCAGGCAAGAGGTCGACAGATAGGGGTTCGGGCGCCGATGGTGTCTTACCCGCAAGCGGTTCAGCGCAAGCGGAGTGCTGCAGCAAACATCATGCCTCCGGTTTTCGTGCTCTTTTCATTGGTATCCGGGATGCTGCGATTACCGGATTTACAAACGGCAATTCGTTTTTCCCCGCGTTCTGAAAGGATTTTGTCATGCTTAGCGAACAAGAAATATCCGCACTTCAAGACGTCGTACCGAGCCTTCTGAGCGAAGCCAAAACTGCGTCGCCCGAGAACAAGGATTTTGTTTTCTCCATGGAACTCGAGTCGCATCTCCTGCCCGGTCTGCGTATCCGCATGCCGCCTTCCCCGGACGATAATCCTCCGCCCTTCCCGCTCGATCTTTTTGTCGGCATTCCGCTTGCGGAGCTGAAAGCCGTGGCCCATGCGGACGCCGCCGAACGCCAGAAGCTGATCGCTCATTTCGGCGCCACGTTCTCGCCGCGGCTGCTTCGTGCGATCCAGCATTTCGATGCGCATACCGTCAATTACGAGGCCGGCTTTCAAAGCGAGCCAGGAACAACGAGTGTCATTCTGGAAGATTCGGTCTGACGTTTGGCGCGAGAGTATGTGCATGAAGCGGCGCCGACAAATATGCGATCAGCGGATAGTGGTCCGACGCCACGCGCGCCAGCGCGCTTCTATGCACCTCGACCTTCATGAGCCGCTCGCCCGGATGCACCCAGATGCGATCCAGTGCGAACAGGGGATATCGCGTGGGAAAAGTCTTCGGCGAACTCGCGCGATAAAAATGCGAAACCAGCCGGCGCAGCGTCCGGCCGTAAATGAACCACTCGTTGAGGTCGCCTAAAAGGATCACGGGAAGATCCGGCGTATCGAAGCGTTGCAGCACCTGCTCGACCTGCGCGCGTCTTTCACTCGATGCCAGCCCGAGATGCGTCGCGACAACGCGCCATGTTTCCCCGCCGCAATCAATATCCGCATCGAGGGCGCCGCGTGGTTCGCGGCTCTTGAACGAAAGGTCGAGCGTGCGGACCGCGCGCACCGGGAAGCGCGTGAGCACTGCATTGCCGTAACGGCGCGCAGGGGTATCGAGTGTGGGACCTTCCACGGCATGAAGACCCGTCAAACGTTGCAGGATCGAGAGCACATCGGGCGCGGCGCTGCCGCCTAACGGCACTTCCTGGAGCGCGAATATATCGGCATCGATTTCGGCAAGCACCGCCGCGATCCGTTCCGGCGCAAGCTTGCCGTCCACGCCGACCGCACCATGAACGTTGTATGTGGCGATCCGGAGACCGCGCGAAGAGAGCGGGGACAACGACAACGGCGAAGGCGGTTCCATGCGAACTTCGTGCATCGACGTCATGGGCTTACCTCGCGAGCCGCTTCCTTGGGCGCCTCGACTTCGACATCCACAACACGTTCATGCGGCGGTTGCGCGTCACGCTGGCGCTGGCGCTCGCCTTCCTCCGCACGCTCTTTGCGGCCGAGGAACCGCTGCAGCAACACCGATACCGCCACCAGCACCACGCCAATTCCAATCAGCACGCCAAAGGACCCGGCGGTCGGATGCCGCAGCGACGCCACCAGTTGATGCGCGAACGCGACTGTCAGCAAGATACCCGGCCCCATGCCAATCAATGTACCAAGCATGAAATCCCGCAGGCCGATCATGGATGCGCCCGCAACCAGATTCACGATCGTAAAAGGCGCAACCGGCAAGATCCGCAGGATGACGACCGCGACCAGCCCGCGTTTCGCGACGCGTTCGCTGAGCTTGTTCACGCGCGCACCGGCCACGCGCCGCACCACATCACGGCCAAGCCATTCGCCCAACAGATACGTCACGGCCGCCGCGGCCAGCGTTCCAATGAGCGCGTAAAAACTGCCCCATGCCGCGCCGAAAACAAGGCCGGTAGTCGCAATCAGGAGCGTGACGGGTATCGATACGACCGCCGCCAGCACATACGCAAGCAGGACCCAAAGCGGCGCGAGCGGCAGCGTATCGATTCGGCGCGTCTGGCGTGCGAGCGCGGCGAGATTGAGGTAGTCGCCAAGCGACGTCCAATGCATGGCGGCCGCGAATCCGACAATCAGGAATGCCAGCACGCCGAGCAACGCAAACCTGCCGATCAGCCGATGCGGCTTTTCCATCGGCACGAACTGACCCACGAGCTGATCAGCCTCCACCGGCTTCTCCGGATCGATCAACGCTTCCGGCGGCACGAGCCGGTCGACATCCGGCGTCACGGTCGGGTTCAAACGCTCCAGGGTGCGATGTTCGCCAGCATCTTTCATCAATGCTGCGATTGCGTCGTTCATGCTGTGGCGCGCGTCGAATTCGCGGGCAAACTCGGCAGTCTCGCAGCCGATATGTTCGGCAATCAGCGTATTGCGCATGCCGGCAAGCGCGGCCTGGATGCGCGGGTCGCCGTCGGCATCGATGGCGATGTTGCATTCAGTGTCGAGCACCATCGACCGGTTGTTGAGGTTCGCCGATCCGACCAGCAGCAAATCGTCGTCAATGAACATCAGCTTGCTGTGCACGTTCACGCAACCGGTTTCCAGCCCCGGCACGCAAGGCGACATCAGCCGGTAGCGGTCGTGCGCGTCCGCGCCCTTGAGCATCCGATGTAATCGCGCACGCAACACGCCCATCGTCATTTCCTGCAGCCAGCCGCTTTGCATGCGCGGGGAAACGATGGTGATATCGGGGCCATCCGGCTTCTCGAGCATTCCCTTCAACGCCCCGCCGACAGAACCTGCAGTGAAATACTGGTTCTCTATATAGATAGAGCGCTGCGCGCGCTCGATGGCGTCGAGATACTGCTGGCGAATCTGCTGCACGGCAGGCCGTCCGTCGAACGCGGGTTCGGTCAGCGAAATCGCGAGCTCGACGTTCTGCAGATCCACCTTGCGCGACGGCGGCCACGGGTCGTTCTCGCTCATCGATCGATGCGAGCGGATCGCAAAACGCCGGCCGCATGCACGTTGCCAGCGCTCGCGCGCCAGAAGGCCGATTGACCGCGCGGCGTCGCCGTCGAACATCGTGTGGACATCGTGAAACGGTTGATAGGGCTCGCCGTTCGCGTCGCGGCGCAGCGGATCATTGGCGTCGTGCCGCGGCGTGTCCCAACGCGAACGCGTCAGGTCCATGCCGCCGACAAACGCCAGTTTGTCGTCGATCACCACGACCTTTTGATGATGCGATGCGCCCATCGGATGCTTGCCGTCCATCTGGAACGCGACCCGCCGATGCGAGCGCCAACCCATTTTGTAGACCGGCAGCCACTCGCGCTCGAACGCGTAGAGCATCGCGAAATCCCACGCGAGAATGTAAATGCGCAGGCGCTTTCGTGTCGCCGCGACATCGTGCAGGAAATCGCCGAGGGCGTCGGCATAACCGTCGTCGGCGCCTTCGGGCGTGAGCTTCATGCGGCTGTCGATGTCCCAGCCGAGAATGAACACGGTCCGCTGCGCTCGCGTAATCGCTTCACGCAGCACGCGGAAATAATCCGAGCCGTCGATCAGCAGACTGAATCGGTCAGCATGGCGAACACTGTCGCAATTGCGGCCCGGCTGGAAAAACGCGTCGTCTGTCATGCGTTGGCCTGGCGATAGGGCACGACAAGATAGGTCGAGGCTCATCGAAAGATTTTTGCAAGCACCGTGCCTGGCGCTGCAGCGCGGCAAAACAGCATGGCGTTCCGGAAAACACCGTACAGGGAACGAACTGCCGTTCTGTACCGGTACTGTACCGATCAGTCCTCATACACTCGTGCTCTGAACCTGAGAACCGTCCGACCAGGAATGCCATGCATCTCGATGCCGCCTTGATGACCGCACTGCCCGCCGCGTTGTTGTTCGCGCTCGTCACTTCCATCACACCTGGCCCGAACAACACCATGCTGCTTGCATCGGGCGTGAACTTTGGCTTGCGCCGCACCATGCCCCACGTGCTGGGCATCAGCGTGGGCGTGGCAATTCTGATGATTCTGGCTGGACTCGGCGTGGCGCAGGCATTCGCGCACTTCACCTGGGCTTACACGCTGCTGGAAACGCTCAGCGTGGCGTATTTGTTGTACCTGGCGTGGAAGATCGCGACTTCATCGGCCGTGCAAGTCCGTGAAGGCGAGCGCCGCCCCATGCGCTTCATCGAAGCCGCCGCGTTCCAGTGGATCAACCCGAAAGCGTGGATGATGGTACTGACCGCCGCAACGACCATCCATCTGCATTCGAGCATCTCCATGAACGCCGTGCTCATGGCGCTGGTGTTCATCGTGGTCGGGATGCCCTGCATTATCTTGTGGGCGGCGTTCGGCACGTCGATGCGCAAGGTGCTTACGAATCCGCGTTCGCTACGGTTTTTCAACTGGACGATGGCCGCCTTGCTTGTGTTGTCCCTGTACCCGATCGTGGAGCGCGCGCTGGCTTAGTTCGTGTAATCAGCGAGCCATACGTTGCGCAGAGGACGCCGTATTTGACGCTTCGCGTTTTCGTATTCAGCCTATTTTGCTCAAGGCGGCGCATACTGGACCTGCCTGCCGCCGCGCAAAATATGCAGCCTCATTGCAACTTTAGCCGTTCAAAGCGGCAAGAACTGCGCTCATTCCGCCCTACCGGGGGATCGACAGGCACGTATGAAGCTTGCTTCCCGATCAACTCGCGCCCTGTTGGCGCGGCTTTGAAATCTCCCAAGGAGTCGCCATGTCTGGAGCTAACCGCCCGTCCGGTCCCGCAACACGCAAGTCCCTCGACCTCGCCGATCAGATTGAACGCGATGAACTCGAGAACAACCTGCCGGACGCGCTAAACCACGCCGACGAGGACGATCTCGACGACGAACCCGACTCCGGCACGCCCCGCCGATAACACGTCTCTCACGTTTGCAGCGCCTGCCGGCGCTCCCTATCAGCCGCACTTGCGCAACGCAGTGCGGTTTTTTTGCGGCTCCGTTGCGGCCTGGTTGTTTATCGCGCCCTTTTTTAGCGGGATGCGCATTTTGGGCACGAGGGTTGCTCTAAGTACCGCGCTGCAGGACACAGCGGCATTTCAAGCAATCAAAGCGGCCGGGCGTCAAGCCAGCACGCAAACCAATCCGATAAATCGACCCTTTGGAGGGCTTCATGCTTCGATACGCTGTCATCTTTTTCATCATCGCGATCATCGCGGCATTTTTCGGCTTCGGCGGTATCGCAAGTGGCGCAACCGAGATCGCGAAGATCCTGTTCTTCATCTTTATCGTGATCTTCCTGGCTACGTTGCTGCTCGGCGTATTCAGGCGATGAAGCCGCGGTGTTCCTGAACCGGGAACACCGTTGTGACAGACGCAAAAAAGCGCGGGGATGCCCGCGCTTTTTTGCGTGTGGCGTGGGCAGAGATCAGCGCGACCTCCCCTTCCACCCTTCGATAAACCGCCACAACGCATCCTCCATTGAATACGGCACATTGAACCGAAACCACTCGCTGGCGGCATCGTCTGGACGAAAGTAGGAGCCAGGAGCGAGCCAGATGCCATGTTCCAGCGCCTGCGTGGCCAGTTCATTGGCGTGTTCCGCTTCGACCGGCAGGCGCGCCCACAAGAACAACCCGGCGCGTGGCCTGCAAAACACCTCCACTCCGAGCGCATCCATGCGTTCTTCCACGTCCAGGTGCGCATCTTTCAACTTCTCGGTCACCGCTTCGACATGCCGCGCGTAGCGTCCTTCGGTCAGCACCTTCTCGACAATGCGCTCCGTCGCCGCCGATGAAGTCAGCCCCACCGCCATCTTCGTGCGCGCCAGTTCGCGCAACACGTCGCGCTCCGCGACTACGTAACCGCAGCGCAATCCCGGCGTGATGGTCTTCGAAAATCCGCCTATATAAAGCACACGGTTCAGGCCTTCCATCGCCGCCAGCAGCGGTGCGCCGGGCGGTACGAGTTCACGGCTGACATCGTCTTCCACCACCCACAAGCCGTGGCGTTCGGCGATCTGCAGCAGACGGAACGCCGCCGCCATGCCGAAGGTCGCGCCGGTCGGATTCTGCAGCGTCGTATTGACGAAGATCGCCTTGGGCTTGTGTTCGAGGACGAGCCGCTCGAGGACATCGGTATCGATACCCGCCGGCGTGCGCGGCACGCCCAGCACTGTCAGCCCTGCGAGCCGCAGGATCTGCAGCAGATTGCAATAACCGGGATCTTCGACGATCACCTTGTCGCCGGGCCGTAGAAGCGTGCGCACGATGAGGTCGAGCGCTTGCGTCGCGCCCGCGGTCAACAGCACGTTGGCGGCCGGGTCCGCCGGCAGGCCGTACCTGTCGAGCTGCTCGGCGATGCGTTCGCGCAACGGCGCGAAACCATACGGATGCCCGTAGTCCGCCATGCGTGCGGCAGGTACGCGGCTCACCGACCGCAACGCGTGATGCAGGCCGCTTTCGTTGACCCATTCATTGGGCAACCAGCCGCAGCCAGCCTTGATCGGCACGGAGTGATCGGCGAAGACATCGGACAGCAGCCAGGTTGCGGTCAGGCTCGGCGGTTGCCACGCGACGCTGCGCCTGGGCGCGGCCGCCGTGCGCGCCGCCACCCTGTAGCCGGAACCGCGCCGCGCGACGACGAGTCCCATCGACACAAGCCGTCCATATGCCTCGGTGACCGTGAACGTGCTGAGGCGTTCGGTTTGTGCAAGCTGACGTACCGACGGCAGCAACGCCCCGGCTCGCAGCGTCTGCTGTTCGATCGCGCCGGAGAACGCAGTCACGAGCTGCTCGACGAGCGTCGCCTGCGCCCGGTCGCGGTCCAGTTGAAGTTCGATCATGAATCGCTGAAAAGAGGATGATCAAGGAAGTGAACCAGCCGGATCAGTGTGAAGCACATGCGGCGGCGTCACCAATACAGTTTCCATCATTCTGCCAGCACAGTTCTTCGCGCGACAGGACAACTGTCTATGCCGCGGGTTTTTATCGAGGACTACATTGCGTGTTCTAACAGGAGATTTCACATGACTTCGCGCCCCGTCATCGACGACCTTTCGTCGTTCTGGATGCCCTTTACCTCGAACCGGCAATTCAAAGCGGCGCCGCGCCTGATCGAAGGTGCGAAGGGCATGTACTACAAATCGACCGATGGCCGCGAAATCCTCGACGGTTGCGCCGGCCTCTGGTGCGTGAATGCGGGCCACTGCCGCGACGAAATCGTCGCCGCCATCCAGCATCAGGCCGCCACGCTCGACTTCGCGCCAACCTTCCAGATGGGCCATCCGCTTGCATTCGAAGCAGCCACGAAAGTCGCGGCGATCATGCCCGAAGGGCTCGACCGCATCTTCTTCACGAACTCCGGTTCCGAATCAGTCGATACCGCGCTGAAAATCGCCCTCGCCTATCACCGCGCGCGAGGCGAAGGACAGCGCACGAAGCTGATCGGTCGCGAACGGGGTTATCACGGCGTGGGTTTCGGTGGTATTTCGGTCGGCGGGATTGGACCGAACCGCAAGACGTTCTCGGGCGCGTTGCTGCCGGGCGTCGATCATCTGCCGCATACTCATGCGCCGGATCACAATGCGTTCTCGAAGGGTCAGCCGGCATGGGGCGCCCATCTTGCCGATGAACTCGAACGCATTGTCGCGCTGCACGACGCATCGACCATTGCGGCTGTTATTGTCGAGCCGCTCGCGGGATCGACCGGCGTACTCGTGCCGCCGCAAGGTTATCTGCAGAAGCTGCGTGAGATCTGCACGAAGCACGGCATCCTGCTGATATTCGATGAAGTCATCACCGGCTTCGGCCGTCTCGGCAAGGCAACCGCCGCTGAGTTCTTCGGTGTAACGCCGGACCTGATGACGCTTGCCAAGGCCATCAACAACGCAAGCATTCCAATGGGCGCCGTGGCCGCGCATCGCAACGTGCACGACACGGTCGTCAACGCGGGCGCGGTGAATGGCATCGAGTTGTTCCACGGTTATACCTATTCCGCGCACCCCATGGCAGCCGCTGCCGCCATCGCCACGCTCGACCTGTATGCCCGCGATCAGTTGTTCGAACGCGCGGCATCGAAGGCCGGAAAGTTCGAAGCAGCAGCCCACGCGTTACGCGACGCGCCGCATGTGAAGGACGTCCGCAATCTCGGACTGGTTGCGGGTATCGAGTTGCAGCCTCGCGATGGCGCCCCGGGCGCGCGTGCGTATGAGGCATTTGTGAAGTGCTTCGAAGCAGGCGTTCTCGTGCGTTACACGGGCGATATTTTGGCGTTCTCGCCGCCGCTGATCATTGAAGACGACCAGATCGAGCAGATTTTCAGCACGGTTCGCAAGGTACTGGAAACGGTCAAGTAACGCGGTTGGCGTGACAGTACAGAGGCCGTTCCAGCATTGACCGGAACGGCCTTTTTCGCATCAAAAAACCCGCTTCAACGCGCGGGCCTTGCAGTGCTCGCCTTCGATGAAGCCGCTTTACGCCGCGTGGCCCAGCCCTTTTTCGCCGATGCGGAACGGTCAGCCGCCGAACGCCGGCTCGCGCTCGCATGCGTCTGGCGGGACAGCGCAGTGCGCGAAGCCGCCTTTGTGCTTTCGCGCTTGAGCACGCGCGTGGACGTGGCCGAGCGTTTCGCCTTCGATTCCGTGCTCGCGCTGCGTTTCGTCTTGTGCTGAACTGCTTGCGTATCCTTCGCCGCTTTCTTGCGTGCGCCTTCAGATGTCGTACCTTTCTTCGGCGCCTTCACGCCGACACCCGATCTGCGTGCCTCCGACAGCCCGATCGCAATCGCCTGCTTCGCGGACTTCGCGCCATGCTTGCCTTCGCGAACGTGATCGACTTGCTCCCTCACGAACGCACCGGCCTGCGTGCTCGACGATTTACCCGCGCGCTTCGCCGCGTGCGCACGTTCGATGGTTTTCTTCTCCGGCATGATGGACTCCTATGAAAGACCGTCGTTGGTCCGACGAGGAAAACCTTGCAATGGCTATGCCAACGCCCTGGCCGAATGTCGCGACAATGAATCACACACTCGCACGTAAGCCTTATGTTAGATTTGCAGGCCATCATATTTGATTCATTAAGGACAGCCAATGTTGAAGAAAGCAGGTATTGCACTCGCATGTATTTTCATGTTTGCAACAAGCAGTGCGGCCTTCGCGCACGACCAGCCGGGCGCCGACTGGATATCGAAGGATGCGGCCATCGCGAAGGTCAAGGCGCTGGGTTACGACGCGGTGCGCCTCGAAGCCGACGATGGACACTGGGAAGGCGAAGCCACGAAACAAGGCCAGTTCTACGACATCCACGTCGATCCGCGTTCAGGTGCGCTGACGAAGAACGAGCTGAAGCATTGAGTTCGTTGTAGGAATTACAGGGCTGAGTGAACGGATCGCTTATCGATGCTCAACCATTGAACGCCATCCGTCGTCACTTCGAACTGCTTGTCATCAGCCGCGACGATCAACGCGCGTATCATCGCGACGCCAAGGCTGAACCGACGGAATAAAGCCCGGGCATAGACTGTTGTCCCTCTCAACGAACCACTGTCCCTGAGAGGAAACAATGACCCGAGCTGCACTGTCGCGACTTTCACTCCTGGCGTGCGCGCTGACCTTCGGCGCTGCAGGCATCGCGCATGCGGAGTCTGGCGACATGGAAAGCACGTATCGCCAGCTTGTTCAAGCGCTTCAGCAGAGCCGTAACGGTTCCATCGGCAACGCAGGGCGCACGCAAATCACCCAGGCTGCGAAGAATTTCCAGGACGCCATGCAACGTGACGGCGGCGCGCGGGACAACCTCATGACGGACGCGCACAACGTCATCGCGTCATTATCCGATGGAACATTCAACGCCGGCGCAAGCGTCAATGCGCTTCGGCGCGACGCCAAGGGCAGCGTGATCGAGTTCGGCAAGTGGAGTGTGTCGATGCCGGGAAGCCAGATCACGAGTCCCATCGGCACGCATTTGAATCAAAGCAGCGAAGGCGATTGCGTCGGCATTTCCGTCGTGAAGGCGTTCTCCAATACGCAAACCGGCGCGACGATCTTGCGCCGGGCAGTCACCCTGACTTCCGATGGCAGCTACAACGTCAGCCTGCCGGGCGATCCCGCGACGGTTTACCGGTTGAATCCGGGCGAGCTCGATCAATTCGGCAAAGGCGATCCGGGCGCGGCGGCCGTGGTCGGCGCAATGTTCCAGTATTTCCACAAGGACCCGAAGCAAGGCGCGCTGCCGACGAACAAGGTCATGGAATTGCTCGCCGGCCATGCGGGCGATCACGATCGTCTCGCCGATGCCCACAGCACACCCGACCAGATCACCGGCTACTTATTGCAACACGCGAATGGCGCCGGCAGCCGCTACGCCATGGTCTTTGGCGGCAAACCCGCGCGCAACGGCGACTGGTCCAAGGGCGACGGACACGCGTTCGCGATCATTCGTATCGACAAGGCGAACATGATGCTGACGTACACCAATCCATGGAACGAGGCGAGCACGCGGACCATCGCGATCCGGGACCTTGCGAGCCAGGCGGCGGGGACATCGGCTGACTTCGAGACGGTGACTTTTCGGTGAATGCGTTGAAATCTAAAAGCGAAAACCAATGAAGCGGCGCGATTCTTGTTAATGTGACGGTCGAATCCGCTCGGACCAATTCATCGCTCATGACATCGACTACCTTGCGCGCCGCGACGCCCGACGATTTCAATGCACCGTCCGAGCAGGTCGCACGCCGTTTGATCGGCGCGATCCTGAGCGTCGATGGCGTGGGCGGCAGGATCGTGGAAACGGAAGCCTACGATCGCGAGGACCCGGCATCGCATAGTTTCTCCGGGCCCACACCGCGCAACGCCGTGATGTTTGGTCCGCCCGCGTACGCTTATATATACCGGTCCTACGGCATTCACTGGTGCTTGAACTTTGTTTGCCGGGAAGCCGGACATGGCGCGGGGGTGCTGATTCGCGCGGTCGAACCGCTGACCGGACTGGATGCGATGCGCCAACGGCGCGGTATGGAGCCGGCGAAATTGCTGTGTTCGGGACCGGGCCGCCTGGCGCAGGCGCTCAGCATTACTCATAGAAACAATGGCATGTCGCTGCTCGAGGCGCCGTTTTACATCGAAATGCCGGAAGAAGAAGGTCCGGTTATCGCGGGGCCGCGCATTGGCATCACCAAAGCGATGGATGTGCCCTGGCGTTTTGGCCTCGCCGGATCGAAGTTCCTCAGCAAGCCCTTCCCAAAGGATGCAAAGGATGCGAATGACACACCGAACGCCTGAAAAGTAAAAGGGCTGCCAAACCTCGGCAGCCCAAAAATTCTTTTTATATGTATCAGCAGCAAGCCGGCAGCCACACCGTCAAGGACGGTCCTCGGGACTGCAACGACGCTACCTTAAGCAGCCTGTGCAATCAGGCTTTCTGTGCGCGGCTGTAGCATCGCCGCGTTTTCGAGTACCGTCGGTTCCGGCACTTCATTGGTCGACACAACACTCAACTCCACCAGCGCGGTCTGCTCGCTCGCCTGTCTGGCGGCCGCCGCTTTTTTGGTCTTCCCCGCGCGTGACGGCGGCTGGCAGGCCCCGCACACCACGTTTTCTTGCAAATCATGTTTGTGCGCAATGAACTTTCCAGTGCAGCGGCAGCATTTGGTCAACTGCAGCATGCCTGCATCGAAAAAGCGCACAAGGGTCCAGGCCCGCGTCAAATCGAGTACCGCCTCGACATCGCTATTCCTGCAATGTTCGAGATACAGCCGATACCCCTTGGTCAGTGCATCGAGGTGCGAGCAGCCTGCTTCTTTCTTCAGGAACACATATGTGTTGTAGAAAAGCGAAGCATGGATGTTCGCGAGCCACGTCATATACCAGTCCGCCGAGAAAGGCAGCATGCCCTTCGGTGGCGAAACACCCTTCACTTCGCGATACAACCGGATCATCCGGTCACGCGACAGTGTCAGTTCACTTTCGAGCACCTGCATCCGCGCCCCGAGTTCGATCAATGCGATCGCGCGGAAAACTTCTTGTGCATCTTCGGTGAGGCTTTTCTTAAGCATGGCGCGCTCTCGTGCTTAAACGAACTGTTCTGCCGGCTGGCCGGCCAGCAAGATGGCTGCGTGTGTCGGCGCAATATCCGCATGCTTCGCGGGCGCCGTCAGTGCAGTCAACATCGCGTGATCATTGAAGCGGAAGAAACACAGCAACTGGTCTGAAGACGCCAGCTTGACGACCTGTGCCAGCGTGAGGCCTGACAGAAGATCGGCGAGTTCTTTTGACAACCCGAGTCGAAACATCCCGATAGCACGGTCATCACGCAGCATGCGCTGCGCAAGCATGATGTACGACAAGTTGATTTCTCGAATCGAGTCCAGCGTTTCGCGACCGTTCATGATGTTCCTGCGTTCGATATAAACCCCGAGCACCGTGCCGAATTTTTTACCGGCTTTCTTTGCCTAGCCAAACGTTTGTTCTGTCGGGCTACATTCAAACTTGTTTCAGCGAGTTACATCTTGTAACAACACTGTGAAACGGATTGTAAGTAGCGTGCATCGGGAAATCAAGCTCATCTCAATAATAAATTTCCATAAAACAACACTGCGGATCGGTAGTTTTTTCTTAACTTTGTAACAGGAAAAAGTGACCGGTTTTTAGCGTTGTTTTTGCGCCGCTGCTTTTGCCAGATAAATTGCTTGGCTTTTGATTTTATTAAGGAAAAAACGCAGACCCCATTCACTCGGTTGACACGATTTCACAATTAACAGGTTTATGTTTAGCCGGGATTTGTTACAACTGGACTCAGGATTTTAGGAATGCGCCACAAGGAAAACCCGCATGGCGCTTCTGTCGTCCGCCTTTCAGTTTGCCGGGCTCGATTCGCAGAAAAAAATTACCGAAACGGGAATGGGCGAACTTGTTACGGGCGGTTTGTAACAACAGGGCAGTCCCGGATCGACGGGAATTTTTTATCCGGCTTGAGCGGCGCCGACGCATGATGCGTCCGCGCCGTTGAAACAATTGACGCTGATCAGCGTTGCGGCACGCCTTCGCGCCACTCTCCCCAGTGCATGGCAATGTCCTGCACCAGCGGATTACCCGCCCGATACAGATTTTCGATAGCCGGCGTAAAACCGCCTTGCGCGGCATAGTTCAGCAGATTGTCCGAGGCAGTCTGTCCTTCATAGGGCCGGTCAAAGTCCGAGCCTGTCCGCACCGCCGCCACGCGGTTCAAATCCACCTTATGGGCGCTCGCCGCGCGCTTCAACGCTTCGTACGTCGCGTTGTCCTCCTGCTGCGTCGTGCAATAGACGCCTTTGCCGTCAGTGAGCAGCCTGGTCCAGTCGCGGGCCCGTTCGCCGATATATTTCCCCGACCACCACGTGTCTCCAGCGAGCGTGTCGCACTGGATCACCTTTGGCGGCTGGTTGGCCGGCGCATAGCCGAACTCCGCGCGCGCAGCCTGGGCTTCGGCGCTGTCGGAGAGCACGGCATTCTTTGATAACGCATACGCCGCATCGGCGAGTGCCGGGTTCAACTGGAACACCTCGGTCTTGTAGTCGAGCGGTGGCTTCTCTGCAGGGCTCTTGGTATTGATGCCGAGATAACCGCTCGGCCAGCTATCCGGCTTCTCGCGGGCATCGACTTCCCACTGGATTCCGAAGTCGACGAGATATTTCGCCCACGCCGCCGAACCAACCGTCCCTTGTATTGGATCGATACCGGCAATGCCCGCGATCATGAAGTACGTGCGGCGCAGATCGAATTTATCGGAGAAGGTCAGCGCCATCATCGATGCCGCGGCGTTCGCGTGCCCCATGCCCGTGGTCATGACGCAAATCTCCTGCCGGTTGCAATGCACGACCGGGTAGTCCGGCGAGAGGCCGGGCACGCTGATCGTCTTCCAAGGACCGAGTTTGTCGAGCCAGACCTGACCTTCCGGCCCGAACATGGAAACGATCATGACCTTGACGTCCTGCCCTCCATGATTGCTGCTGCGAAAGTCGTCGGAGTCCTGCGCAAACGTTGACGCACACGCGCTGAAAGCAAGCGTCGCGGCGACGGCGGTCAAGCTCGATGCGGGGAAATGTTTGAAGATGCGAGGAAGACACGAGGAACGGACATTTGATTTCATCTGGGCGGCACCATAAGAGGATGTGGAAACACAGGTGAAACGCGAGGTGAATTGTTGACGTGTAACGCGCATGCCAGGTAAGACACTGTAAGGATCACTCGCCGAAAGCATTATAGAAGCGCCGCGTGCAATACAAATTGCTGCAAGTACGGATTACGCACTACCCTGCAAGGCATCTTCCACGGGTTTCAAGGATCTCCATGCATGCCACCGCGGCTTCAAAAATGATCGATGCGTTTCACGCGAGTCATGTAGAGGAACGGCAAGAGGTCGAGATGTGGCTGGAGACGAACGGCGATTGCGCCGTCGCGCTCGAAGCGGTGTGGTCGGAGGGGGAGCATCACCGTGGACATGCTCGTGCGGCAATGGAACGGCTGGTCGCGCTGGCCGACCGGCATGGCGTGATGCTGTCGCTCGTGCCAAAGCCGCTGGCGCTGAAAGGCGATGGCGTGGATCGCGCCGCGCCGGACGGCGCGGCGCTCGAGGCGTTCTACGAGCGGCTCGGCTTCGAGCGATCAGGCGGCGAGTTCGAAGGCTCGCCCGTACTCGTACGTGCGCCGCGCAAAGTGGATTGATCGGCTTCGCTGTCGACGGCCGCGTCGTTGTAGGGATCACGCCCTGCACTGTCCGTTGCTTGCGCTTGTGCGGGCGCATTCAGCAACTCGCCCTCTTCGCTGCCCTTCGAGCGCGCGGCCAGTTCCTCGCCGTCCGCGCTGTTGAAGATCAGGAAGTTGCGCTGCGGATTGGCAATCTCGATACCGGCTTGCGTGAAGCGATCCACGATGCGCCGGTTGAACTCGCGCTGCACGCCCCATCGCGCGGTATCGCGGCACTGGATCTGGCCGGCGAGCGTGACGGTCGAGCCATCGACCGCGTCGACGCCCCAGAGGCTGAAGTCCGAGAGAATGCCGTCCTTGAATGCATCGTCCTCACGCAGCGAAGCGCCGATCTCCTTGAGCGTATCCGATGCCAGTCCGATATCCTGCCCGAGCGCAATGCTCACGCGGACCGCCGCATTGCCAATGCCGCGATTCGTATTGTTCACCGTCGATACCGAACTGAACGGCACGGTGAAAAGCGACCCGTCGCCGCCGCGCAGACGCACGGTCCGTATCGACAGATACTCGACCGTTCCCGACACGCCCGCGAGCGTGACCGAATCGCCGACCTGCATGGCGTTTTCCATCAACAGGAAGATACCGGTGATCAGATCCTGCACGAGCTTTTGTGAACCGAAACCAAGCGCCACGCCGAAGATGCTCGCGCTCGCGAGCAACGGCCCCGTGTTCACGCCGATCTCGCTGAGTCCGGTCATGACAACGACCATCGCGATCACGATGAAAAGCGCCGTGCGCATCATCGGCAGGAGGGTCTGGAGCCGCGCCGCGCGCAAGCGGTCGCCGCTCGCGGTCCAGCGCTCGAGCCGCTGCTCGACCAGCACGTTGGCGCCTTCCCACACGATCACGGCGAATAGCGCAGCCACGGCAATCGTGATCAGCGCCGAAGCAAGCCTGTGTCCCACGCCGCCCGATGAAAACAGCGAGAAGACGTGCAGGCCCCAGACCTGCAGCAGCGTCAGGACGAGCCCTATGATGATCAATGTTTGCAGGACGCGCCGCAGCAGCGGGTAGTAGCGGTATGCATGCCGGTGCGCGATCGACTTCGTTGCGAGATCCTCTTCTTCGGCGGCCGTGTGGAACATGTGTCCAAGCGCGCCGAACACCACGATCGCGATCACGCGCGCGGCGACGAGCACGAGCAGCGACACCCCGAAAAGATGAAACAGCGTGCGGTAACCGTTGTGTACGTCGAGTGCCCAGACGAACCACAGCGCCATCACCAGGAACACGGCGGCGACGGCCCACATGTCGGCGATCCAGTTGCCGAACAACACAAACGGACGGCGTCCGCGCATGCTGTCGCGAATCCATTGCGCGACGGTCACGCGACATTTCAGTATCACGATGGCAATCAGCACGTGGACCACCAGCGCAACCGCCTTGATGATCGAATCATGTGCGACGTTGGTCAGTCCCAGTGGCGCGGCGCCCTCGGCAAGCGCAATGCCCGCACCCGCGACCGAGACGATCGCGACCAGCCAGTGATGTGTAAAAGCGGCGGATTCATCGCTCATCTGAATGAGGCGCAGACCCGGAGCACGCGGCGCGAAGAAGAACCCGCTCGCGATCACGATGCCGCGGCAGATCAGATAGACATCGACGAGCGCTGCGACGGAGCGGCCCTGGGGCGTGCCCTCATCGATGAAGATGGACATCAGCACCGTCGCCGCAATCGTGAAGACGACCAGCGGCAGCAGCGCGAGCAGGCTGTGCAGGATCGCGCTCGGCAAACGTTGCAGCAAGGTCCAGTGACGCGCGGCGTGGCGCACGCCACGGGCGGTATCGGCCTTTTGCTCTGCAATCTGGATGGCAACCTCGTTGCCGGAGCGTTCCGCCACGGCTTCCGCATGCACGGCCGCGCGTTCGTCCTTCTTGAGCTCGGGCTGGGTGTCATCGACATCGACGATTCCCCTCGCCGCAATCCGCGCACGCTGCCCGCGCACGAGCCGGGCGCTCAGGTATTCGAGCAGCAATGCAGGCAACAGCGATACGAGGATGGCCCAAAACACCTCGCCCACGAGCGCCCGGCCGCTTTCGGTCGCGGTGCGCTGACGCCACCACTGGATGACCGATCCATAGTCGAGGAGCGCCGTCACCGAGCGGCGCAAGCCAGTGCTGATCTCGACCATCCAGGAGCTGGCCTGGTGCGTGATCTGCGACGCAAGTCCGTTGCTCGTCAGCGACTTCGCCAGGACGCCCGCCGCGCCCGATGCACCGGACGCTGCGGACGCGTCGCTCGCAGCGGTTGCGCCGGAGGCCGCCGCGGCATCACTCGCCGATATCGGCACGGCAAGCGCCCCCGCCGCCGCGACGGCGCGCAGGGTATCTTCGATCTGGCTGCGTCGTGCGGGATCGTTGAGCACCGCCAGCGCGGTGCGCGCCTGTTCGGGTGTCAATGCCACGGGCGCCTGCTTTGCAGCGCTGCTTGCGCTGGTTGCGGCGATTGCCGGAAAAGACAAAGCACCGTTCAGGGCAAACGCGAAAAGAAGGGAAATGGAAAGGACAATTTTGCGCATAGGCGGGATGAGGAACTCTGTTATGGATTCCGCAACGGATGCGCTCGGCCTCGAGCACGATTGAACCTGCGGTCATCGCAGTACAAGCTGGAATACTTCGTGCATGAAAGGTCTGATCAAAACTACCGGACCTTCGCATGCGAGTCCAGAACCAGCCAACTGCCAGGCTTCTGACGGCCGCCGCGCTTGCCGCGGCCGGGCTGCTGCTAGCACTTCTCACGCCCGGACGTGCAGTTGCCGCCCACACCCCGGGTAGCGCGAGGGACCTGAAAACCGCGCCGCCGGCGGGGGCGTCGGTAAGCGACCCCGGTAGCATGATGACACTCGATGAAGGCACCACGCAGCTTCCGGCAACCGGCAACACGCAATTGCCCGATACACCGGACACGCCGCGGCCGCACCACGATCGCCCTCCGGCGCATTTGCCGTGATCGTTTGCAGGCCCGTCGCGTCAGGCCTGCGCTTCTGTGCGGTCTTCGGTTTTCGTTCCCGGCGCGCGTGCAATGTCCGGTTCGAAAAACACCCAGCGCGCTTCAGGAAACGCGCGCTGCAGGTCCTCTTCGATCACGTTGATGGCATCGACCATGGCGCGGCCGCTTTCGTATTCCACCATCTCGGCCTGCACCGCGACCACGATCTGCTTGCCCCACTGCAGCGTGATCAGGTTGAGCACGCGGACGATTTCCGGACGCGCGCGCAGATGTGCATCGATCGCCCTGCGCACTTCCGGACTTGCTGATTCACCCACGATCATCGACTTGACTTCGCGTGCGACCAGATACGCGATCACCATCAGCAACACACCCACGCCGATGGAACCCGCTGCGTCATAAACGGAGTTGCCGGTGATCATGGTCATCAGCACCGCGCAGAACGCGATTGCCAGACCGGCCAGCGCCGCGACATCTTCGCCCGTCACGACGATCAGTTCGGACTCACGCGTTTCGCGGAACCATCGCCAGAGCGATTTGTTGCCGGAGGTCTTGCGGATCTCCTTCAACGCGCCGGCAAGTGAAAACGCTTCGAGCACGACGGAAATACCAAGCACGACCAGCGCAACAATGGGATTCGTGACCGGCTCATGCGCCGAGATCCGATGCACGCCTTCATAAACAGAGAACGCGCCGCCGACAAAAAACAGCAGCAACGCAACGAGCATCGAATAAAAGTAGATCTCGCGGCCCGAGCCGAGCGGATGCAGCACGTCGGCGGGCGCCTGCGAGCGTTTGAGGCCGAACAGGAGAAGAAGCTGGTTGCCGCAATCGGCGGTCGAGTGAATCGCTTCGGCGAACATGGAGCCGGAGCCCGTGAACGCCGCCGCGCCGAACTTGCACACGGCAATGCCGAAGTTGGCGGCGAGCGCGTAAAAAATGGCCTTCGGCGATTCTTCTTTCATCGGGCTCCCGGCGAGTGTTCAGGTTTTTTGAACGTGATGAACTTGGGTGGAAGTCGCGGATTCAGACCACTTCGACGCGGCTTTCGCCGTCGATCATTTCTCCGATCACAGCCGCTTCGTCGAAGCCGTCCGCGCGGAAGATGGCAAGGACTTCGTCAACCGCTTCAGGCGCACACGATACCAGCAGGCCGCCCGAAGTCTGCGGATCGGTGAGCAGGGTTTGTGCCATATCGTGCAACGACGACGCCAGCCGGATGTCCTTGCCATACGCCGCCCAGTTGCGCCCCGATGCGCCCGTGAACACCCCCGCCTTCGCGAAAGCCTCGACGCCCGGCAGCCACGGCAGATCGCTGTAGCGGATCCGCGCGGTCAGCCTCGCTCCCCGGCTGAGTTCGAGCGTATGGCCGAGCAGGCCGAAGCCGGTGATATCGGTCAGCGCATGGACTGCGTCCAGCGCCGCGAGATCCGCGCCCGGCCGGTTGAGCTTGGTCGTGGCGGCGATCATGGCGGCGTACCCCGCGGCATCGAGTTGATCCTTTTTCAGCGCCGCCGATAAAACCCCCACGCCCAGCGGTTTGCCGAGGATCAGCACGTCGCCGGCGCGCGCCGCCGCGTTGCGCTTCACCCGCTTCGGATGCACCAGTCCGATTGCAGCAAGACCATATATAGGTTCGACCGAATCGATGGAATGGCCGCCGGCAACAGGAATGCCCGCCTCAGCGCAAATGGATTCGCCGCCCTTGAGGACGGCTGCGATCACGTCGTGCGGTAAAACGTTGATCGGCATGCCGACGAGCGCCAAAGCCAGGATCGGCTTGCCGCCCATCGCGTAGACGTCGGAAAGCGCGTTGGTTGCGGCGATGCGGCCGAAATCGTAGGGGTCGTCGACGATCGGCATGAAGAAGTCGGTCGTCGCGACGATCGCCTGCTCGTCGTTCAACCGGTAAACCGCCGCGTCATCCGCCGTGTCGTTGCCGACCAGCAGATCGGGAAACAAGGCCATGGGCGTGCTGCGCTTGAGCAGGTCGGCAAGGAGCCCCGGCGCGATCTTGCAGCCGCAGCCGCCGCCATGGGAAAGGCTTGTCAGGCGCGGCGACGGGTTGGCGTTCAGCTTGATTTCAGTCATTCAGAAGGTCCGGCGAAGTAACGGGCGAACGACATTATGGTGTCTGTTCGGGATCGGCGGGAAAAGCCGGATTTTCGGGAAGAAGCCGTAACTCCGCGTTTACCTTCACTTATAAAAAACATTTTCATATGTGAAAATCAGCGTTGGAATCGAACGGAATGCTGCGTTCGATGGAACCTGACAACGTGAAAGGAGCGGCAATGGTCAAGCGGGTCGAAGGCAAGAATGTGGTGGTGACGGCGGCTGGAAACGGCATTGGGCGGGCCTCAGCGCTGATGCTGGCGGCAGAGGGCGCAACTGTCTGGGCTACCGACATCAACGAAGAAGCGCTCGCAGAACTCGCGCGTGACGCCGGCGCGGGCTCGACCTTGCGCACCGCGCGTCTGGATGTGCTCGATGCCGCCGATATTGCCGCGTTCGCCGCGAAGACCGGCCCTATCGACGTGCTGTTCAACTGCGCCGGGTTCGTGGCCGACGGCAACATCCTGAAGTGCGACGACAAGGACTGGGATTTCAGCTTCGACCTGAACGTCAAGGCCATGTACCGGACCATTCGCGCTTACCTGCCGGGCATGCTGGCAAGCGGCAAAGGCGCGTCGATCATCAACATGGCATCGGCGGCGTCGAGCGTGAAAGGCGTGCCGAACCGCTTCGCATATGGGGCATCGAAGGCGGCTGTGATCGGCTTGACGAAGTCCGTTGCCGCCGATTTCGTCGGCCAGGCGATCCGGTGCAACGCGATCTGCCCGGGAACCATCGAGTCGCCGTCGCTGCGCGGGCGTATCGCGACGCAGGCGGCGGCGTCCAACGTGGACGAAGAGAAGGTTCGGGCAGCGTTTGTTGCGCGCCAGCCTATTGGACGCGTTGGTCGTGCGGAGGAAGTGGCGGCGCTCGTCACCTATCTCGCCTCCGACGAATCCGGATTCACCACCGGCACAATCCATATGATCGACGGCGGCTGGTCGAACTGATCCGCGCTCCTGCCGATAACAACTACACACCTCAGGAGACCGCCCCATGTCGGGATCGATTCCACTCGCCGGGAGCGCGGCAGAAGCCAGCGCGCTCGAAGAAAACGCGTATCGCAAGGCTGTCTGGCGGATCGTGCCCTTGCTGATCGTCTGCTTCATCTTTGCGTACTTCGACCGCGTCAACATCAGCTTCGCCAAACTCCAGATGCAGGGCGATCTCGGCCTCTCGAACGCTGCGTATGGTTTCGGCGCGAGCATCTTCTTCGTGGGTTATTTCATCTTCGAGATCCCGAGCAACCTGATCCTGAGCCGCGTCGGCGCGCGGGTCTGGATTGCGCGGATCATGATCTCGTGGGGCATTGCGTCGGCGGCGATGATGTTCGTGACATCGGAGACATGGTTCTACGTGCTGCGCTTCGTGATTGGCGCGACCGAAGCCGGGTTTCTGCCCGGCATCATCCTGTACTTCACGTACTGGTTTCCGGCAAAGCGGCGCGCACGAATCAATGCGCTTTTCATGACGTCGATATCCATTTCCGGCGTGATCGGCGGCCCGTTGTCGGGCTTCATCATGACGCGCTTCGCGGGCGTCGGCGGACTTGCCGGATGGCAATGGCTGTTCGTGCTCGAAGGCTTGCCGACGGCGCTGCTCGGCTTGCTCGTGCTCGCGATCCTCGATGACCGTATCAGCAACGCAAAGTGGCTCAGCGCCGAAGAAAAAGCCGTCATGCAGGCGAATATCGATCGTGAGGACAAGGGCACGTCGCATAGATTCATCGATGCGATGCGCCAGCCCGGCACCCTCCTGCTCTCGCTGACCTATCTCTTCATGCTGATGGGTTTGTACGGCCTCACCTTCTGGATGCCGCAACTCATCAAGAACACCGGCATCACGAGCCCCATGACCATCGGCTTGCTCACAGCGATTCCGTATGCGGTGGCCGGCATCGGCATGGTCGCGCTCGGAAAGAGTTCGGACCGGCACGGCGAGCGCCGCTGGCATCTCGGGCTGGCGGTGGCGGTGGGCGGTATCGGTTATGCGCTGAGCGCGTACTTCGCGCACGACACCACGCTCGCCATGATCTCGCTTGTGATTGCGTCGGTTGGCGCGATCGGCTGCCTGCCCGTCTTCTGGACCCTCCCGCCCGCGTTTCTCAGCGGTACGGCAGCGGCGGGCGGCATCGCGCTGATCAACTCCATCGGCAATCTGGGCGGGATTATCAGTCCGTATCTGGTCGGCAAGGTAGTCGATCTCACCGGCGCCACGTCGGGCGGCCTGTATGCCATCGCCACCGTCCTGATCCTCGCTGCATTGCTGATTCTGTTCGGCTTGCCGGCGCGGATCGCGAACCGGGATCAAGCGCTTTGAAATTTTTTTGACCTGCCATGAACACAGTACTGAAGCCACCGAAGAACGCATCCGCCGATAATGCCGAGAGCCCCCGTTACGCGGCCCCCGCGCTCGAGAAGGGACTCGATATTCTCGACGTCCTGGTCGATACCGCCGAAGGCTATACGCTCAACGAACTGTCGGTGAAGCTCGGGCGCACGGTCAGCGAAATCTTTCGCATGGTCGTGACGCTCGAGCGGCGCGGTTACGTGCAAGGCGACCACAACGACCGCTACACCCTGACGCTCAAGCTGTTCGAAATGGCGCACCGGCAGCAGCCGATCCGTTCGCTCACCGCCATGGCCCTGCCGCTGTTGCGCGATCTTGCGAACGTGACGCGGCAGTCGTGCCATTTATCGATTTACCATAGCGGGCGCGTGGCGGTGATCGCGCAAGTCGACAGCCCCGAGCGATGGTCATTCGGCTTGAAAGTGGGCGCCGTCATGGGCCTGACCGATACTTCATCGGGTCACGTGCTGATGGCGTTTCGCGATCCCGCCGAGCGCGAACGGATGCTCGCCGCGCATACGCGCGTGGAAGGCGAAAACGATGTAGAGCCATCGGCCTTGCTCGCTTTACTCGATGAAATACGCGCCACCGGACACGAGATCGTGCCGAGCCGGCAAATGCGTGGCGTAACCAACGTTGCGTTCCCCGTGATAGGCAGTAACGGCGATGCAATCGCCGCGGTGAACGTGCCTTATCTTGAACGCATCGATCAAAAGCTCAATCCCGTATTCGACGATGTCTGCCGGATGGTGGGAGACATGGCGTCGCAATTGTCGGCGCTGATGGGCTTTAGCGGCTACAACCTCGAAGGCGAATGAGCGCATCCAGTTTTAAGCGGACACGGGATAATAAATAAAATAAATCGCTGCCGGCTTGCTTTGATTTAATCGCGTTGACGAAAAAAATCACCGTCCGTATAAAAGTTGCACCAAGCAACCTCCGGTGACGACATCATGAAAACGACGAAAATATCCATATGCCTGCCGACGTGCAACCGGCCCGAGTTGCTGGTCGAATCGCTCACATCGTGCCTTGCGCAGACGCACGAGAACATAGAGATATTGATTGGCGATGATTCGTCGGATCACCGCACGCAGGCGTTGATCGATTCGACTTACCTGCATGAACCGCGCGTGATCTATGTCCGCAACGAACCCGCGCTCGGACAGGCGGATAACATTGCCAGCCTCTTTGATCGCGCCACCGGCGACAAGATCCTGCTGATCCACGACGACGATGCCCTCAAGACCGATTGCATAGAGCGCCTGCTCTCGGCGTGGGATCTCCATCCCGATCTCGATGTTGCGTTCGGCGATCAATATCAGATGAATGACCACGGCGTAGTGGATATTGAAGCCAGCAAGAAGCTCAACACGGACTACCATCGCACGGACGCAGTAGTCGGATTGCAAACCGATCCCGGCAGAACCGGTCTGGTTCAGATGATGCCAAACAATGGCTGGCTCGCGAACGCGGACCTGGTCAAGAAGATCAGCTATAGAAAGCAATACGGCATTGGTTGCGAATACGTCTTCGGCGCACAGATTTGCATTGCGGCCGCGCAGGTGTTCTACCTCAAGGAATACGTGTCGTATTACCGCAAGACGGATGTATCGATGTCGAAGACGACCGCGCGCTCAACGACAGCGGCCGCCGTCCTCGCTTATGACTTCCTCAAGTCGCTCAAGCTTGACAAGAAACTTGAGCCGGCGCGCGAACTCGCGCTCAAGCGGATCGTGCCGATTGTGGTTTCGGTATATGCGCGAAATCATCAACCGGCACTGGCGCTTGGTATCGCGCTTTCACATTTGTATGCGTACGACTATGGACTCAACAAACGCCTTTATTTCCATCTGATGCTGGTCCTCAAGGGACTTACCGCAACGGGAACTTTGAAGAGCAGCACGCAGAACGGCTAGGCAACGCTCAAAACGTTTCTTCTTCAGGATCGGGGCCGCGGGTCGAAGCTTGTGGTTTCGATATCTTCACTACGCGTGCGGTCCGCGCGGATTCGTAGATCGCCTCCATGATCCGCTGGTCCTGCAAACCCTCTTCACCGGGCGTATGCGGGATCTTGTCATTGATCACGCAAAGCGACATGTGATCGATCTCGCGGGCAAACTGGTTATTCGGATCGGTGGTAATTTCCGTGTTCGCCGACTTGCCGTCGACAAGCATGCCGTAACGCATGCGCAAACCGTTGTAGCCGAAAGCCGGGTCCATTTCTGCCCAGCCGTCGGTCCCTTGCAAGCGGAAAAACCGTGACTCGTGGCATCCGTAACTCGCCATGCATGTCGCTGTGAAACCGCTCGGAAACCGCATGATGAAGTGCACCGATTCCTCGACTTCCTTGAAGCGTGGATCGGCTGCGGGTTGCGTGAGCGAGGCCGAGACTTCGTAGGGTTCTTCGCCGCTGAAAAACCGTGCAGCGTTGAGCGCATAAAGCCCGATGTCCGGCAGTGCACCGCCGCCGGCAAGCGCCTTGTTCAACCGCCACTGCGAAGGACCGCTCTGGTTCTGCGAGTTGCCGGCAATGAATTCGCGCAATGGACCCAGCTTGTTCTCCTTCGCCATGTTCGCGATCATGCGATCCATTGGCTCGTACTGGCTTCTGTAGGCGACCATCAGCTTGCGATTGTTCTTGCTGCATGCATCGATCATCGCCTGGCAATCGGCCACGCTCGTTGCCATCGGTTTTTCGCACAGCACATGCTTGCCGATCTTCGCTGCCCTCAGCGTGAACTCCTTGTGCATCCCATTGGGCAGCACGATATAGACAACCTGCACGCGCGGGTTGTCGGCGAGACGTTCGAAACTTTGGTAGTCGTAGATATCCGCTTCGCGCACGCCGTACTGACGCGCGATCTTCAATGCCTTGTTGCGATCGCCCGAAACCAGCGCCGCCACACGTGAGTACTTGCAGTTCGACAACGCCGGCAGGATCTGATCGAGCGCCAGGTGGCCCAGCCCGACGATTGCATATCCGATGCGATCATCGGGCGGCAGGTTTGCATCCGGCGTTTCTTCCTTCTGCTCGGTCCTGGGGTCCGCAATCAGGGGCAGCTTGACCGAATTGGCTGCGGCGGCAGGTGGTCCCGCAGCCCATGCCGTGCCCGCCGCGCCGGTTGCAAGCGCTGCCGCAAGGCCCGCGCTGCTGCGCTGGAGAAATGTGCGGCGACCGGATTGAGAAGCCGGTTTATCCTCGGGGATGAGGTCTTGTGAGTCAGGGCGGTCCGTTTGGTCCATGTGTGCTCCTTGCAAGCCTGGCAATCGATCGGGTCGGAGGCAACAAAGCATTTGCCATTCCTCGCCCGTTCATGCCCTGCGTACAAGTGCCTTCGTCACGCCTTAGCTGCGTTGCATACCCGCAAGCGTGTCGCGTTTGAGCTTCTTCGCAAGCGACCACTTGTGTACTTCTGTCGGACCGTCGTAAATGCGGAACGCACGGATTTCGCGAAACACCTGTTCGACAATCGTATCGCGCGATACACCCGTGCCGCCCATCACCTGCACGCAGCGATCCGCGACCCGGAACAACGCGTCGGCCACCGCGACCTTCGTCATGGAACTCTCCGATGTCCCGAGCGACCCGCTGTCGAGCACCGCAGCGCACCAGTCGATCATCAGTTCGGCCTGCTGCAGGTCGATCGCGTTCTCGGCCAGCATGAATCCAACGCCCTCATGATCGATCAGCAACTTGCCGAATGCGCGGCGCGTACAAGCATATTGCGTTGCGATTTCATGCGCGCGCGTGGTCGCGCCATGCCAGCGCATGCAATGCGATAGCCGCGCCGGCGACAGGCGGACCTGCGCGTACTTGAACCCTTCATGGACTTCGCCCAGCACCTGGTCGTCCAGAACCCGCAAGCCCTTGATGCGCACGACGGCATGACCGCCCGGCATCGAACTGTCGATAGTGTCAAGGATTCGTTCAAGACGTATGGCCGGATTCGGAAGGTCGACCAGAAACATGGTGGCCTTGACCTTGTCGGTATCGTCGTCCGCGTTGCTGCGCGCCATCACAATGCCAACCGATGCGCCTTCAGCGCCTGTGATGAACGCCTTCGTTCCATCGATCACCCAGTGATCTCCATCGCGTCGGGCCGACGTCTTGAGCATCGATGGATCGGAACCTGCGCCGCCGTCCACCGCCGGCTCGGTCATGAAAAATGCCGAGCGCGCGTCGCCCGAGACCAGCGGCGCGAGAAAACGCGTCTTCTGTGCATCGGTTCCAATCTTGCCGATGAGCAGCATGTTGCCTTCATCAGGCGCGGCCGTGTTGACCGCGACCGGGCCGAGCGGCGACAAACCGGATCGCTTCAAAACCGTTGCCGTCTCGAGTTGCGTGAGATGGCCACCATCGGCGAGGATATGCGGCGTCAGCACCCCGGCAGCGCGTGCCTTGCCGCGCAATTCGCGCACGAGGTCCTCACTCGGTCCGTGGCTGCCGCAGCGCGGATCCCGTTCGTATGGGACTACGACCGTTCGCACGAACGCTTCGACACGCGATGCGATCTCTTTGGCGCGTTCCGTTTGCACAACCTCCATGCTGCTCATAGGTGTTTCCTTTGTTCAGGGGCTTGATGATTGGACCGTATGGCGTGTACTCCGGCAATGATGCCTCAATGCACACTGCGCGAGCCATAGCTACAAGCACGATGTCCGGACGACCTGTGCGGTACGGTTGCTTACCTAAATGCCGTTGAACGTTCGCCATGCCACGTGGAAACTCGCCATTTTCAAGCGGGCTCCCGCCAAACGAACGCACGGAACCAGTCCGGTAATTCATTCCTTTAATGTCGGTGATAGGCTGCGTACACGGTAAATTCCGGACCACGGGAGAGAACAGTGCACGCGCCGATTTCCAGCTCAGGCGGTTCGCTTCCCGCGTTGACGAGCATCCGCTTTCTCGCGGCGATCACTGTCGTGGTCTCACATTATTCCGAGCTCGGATTACTTAATCTGCCAAGGGAGATATTCGAATTCTTCGATGGCGGCCGTCCAGCGGTATCGTTATTTTTCGTGCTGTCGGGGTTTATCCTCACATTCACTTATCGCGATCAACTGGCTATCAAAGGCAATGCCGCGTTTTATCAGGCCCGTTTTGCGCGCATCTATCCAGTCGTGTTGCTGGGTCTCGTTCTATGCGTGCCCACCACGCTCTATTTGCTTCATGGCGATAACCCGTCCTTGCTGCTCCAGTGGTACGCGGTAAAAAGCTCCGTGCACTTGGCGATAGGCGCAAGCCTGCTTTGCCAGTTGCTGCTGCTGAACGCGTGGTTTCCATTCGCCGCGATCAACCAGCCGTGGAACGGGCCATCGGACAGCGTGTCATGCGAAGCCTTCTTCTACCTCCTGTTTCCGCTCATGCTTCGCAAGATGTTGCCCGTGCCCATTGCTCGGCTGACGCTCGCATGTGTCGGGTTCTTTCTGCTGCAAGGATTGTGGATCCTGTTTTTGCAGACCTGCCTGCCCGCGTCGCGCAGCGGTTTTCTTATCGTCGGCCTGCCGCTCACGCGTCTGTTCGAGTTCGTTGCCGGAATCTATGCCGCGATCCTGTTTCTTCAGCTGCGTGAAGCGCGTGCGGACAGGCATGCGCTGGCGCTCAAATTGATCAGCGGAGCATTGATCACGCTGGTCGTGCTCGCTCTCTGGCATCCGTTTTCCCCGGCGTTCTATCTGGCTTCGCCGTTGTTCGCCGCATTGATACTCGGGCTCGCGCTGATGGATCGCCCGGTGATCAACTTCCTCAACCAGCGCATCCTGATCAAGCTCGGCGAAGCAAGTTATTCGCTGTACCTGATCCATGTACCGATTGCGTATCTTGCCTACATAGCCGGGTTCAGGCAGTCGAACGGATGGCTCGCGGTCGTATTCGCTGTCGCTGCGAGCGTCGTGATCTTCAGGTTCTACGAAGAACCCATGAGAAAACGCATTCGCGCAGGCTTCTCGCATGCGGCGACATCCGGCGACACCATCAACACCATCGACAATCAGGCAACCGCGACTGTGCAACGCCGGTCCTGACCCAAGGAACTTCCCTCTTCCCTCTCCGTCCGACGATTTCGAGCGCGTCCGTGCATGGCACATACGTTTATGTGCGGCGTATAGTCTGCTCATCGTGCAAACCAGCGCGTCGCCTTGAGCAGCTCACGCGTTCGATTCAATCGTCCCTGGAGACTTGCAATGTCGTCCGTGTTATTCAGAAACGGCTCGCTGCTGGACCCGACACAACCTGAGCTTCTCACCGGCCATGAAGTACTCGTGGAAGACGGGCTGATCAAGGAAGTTTCCGACCAGCCGATCAAATCGAACAGCGCCCGCGTGATCGACCTGAAGGGCAAGACGCTGATGCCCGGATTGATCGACTTGCATGTTCACGTCATTGCCGTCGAATTCAACCTGCCGCGCGTCGCGACCCTGCCCAACGTGCTCGTTACGCTGCGCGCCGTTCCGCTGATGCGCGCCATGTTGCGGCGCGGCTTCACTACCATCCGTGATGCGGGCGGCGCGGGATATCCGTTCAAACAAGCGGTCGAAGCGGGACTGGCCGAAGGTCCACGCATGTTCGTCTCCGGCCGCGCGCTGAGCCAGACAGGCGGTCACGGCGACATGCGCGCGCGCACCGACTACATGCCGCCCGATGCACCATGCGGTTGCTGCGTGCGTGTCGGTGCGCTCGGGCGCGTGGCGGACGGCGTGGATGAAGTGCGCCGCGCCGTACGCGAAGAACTGCAGATGGGCGCGGACCAGATCAAGATCATGGCATCGGGCGGGGTGGCATCGCCGACAGATCCCGTTGGCGCATGGGGCTATTCGGAAGACGAAATTCGCGCGATCGTCGCCGAAGCGCGTGGCCGGCAAACCTATGTGCTGGCACACGCCTACACGCCCGAGGCCATCTCTCGGGCAGTACGGTGTGGGGTGCGCACTATCGAGCACGGCAATCTTATCGACGAGGACACCGCCCGGCTGATCGTCGAACACAACGCATTCGTGGTGCCGACGCTCGTGACCTACGAAGCGCTGGCAAGCGTTGGCGACAAATACGGCTTGCCCCCGGCCAGCCTTGCGAAAGTCGCCGACGTGCATCAGGCCGGCCTGCGCTCGCTCGAAATCATGAAACGTGCGGGCGTGAAGATGGGCTTCGGCACCGATCTGCTCGGCGAAGCGCAGCACATGCAAAGCGACGAATTCCGGCTGCGAGCCGACGTCCTCTCACCAGCGGAGGCCATAGCAAGTGCCACGCTGGTCGGCGCGGAAGTGCTCGGCATGACCGATAAACTCGGCCGCATCATGCCGGGCGCATTCGCCGACGTACTCGTGGTCGACGGCAATCCGCTGAAGTCCGTCGACTGCCTGCTGGGTCAGGGCGAGCACATCCCCTTCGTGATGAAAGGCGGCCATATTCATTTCGACGAACTCGAACGCGCCTGATCCAGCAACTTGAGCAGCACCGCGAAGACAAGATCTCAACCGCAACTTCTGCCAGCGAGGCACGCAAGCATGTCGACGATTTCCGCGCGTATCGAGCGTATGCCGTTTTCCTCGTTTCATCGCAGGCTGCTTTTGATGGGCGGCCTGGGCTACACGTTCGACGCCATGGACGCCGCGGTGCTCGCCTTCCTGCTGCCGGTCTTGCGCAAGGAATGGATGCTGACCAGCGTGCAAACCGGCGTGCTCGGTAGCGGCACGTTTATCGGCTACTTCCTTGGCGCGATGCTCGCGGGCATTCTTGGCGACCTGATTGGCCGCAAGCGCGTGATGATGTATGCGCTCGTGATCTACTGCATCGCGTCGCTTGCGAGCGCGGTCGCGCACGACTGGCCGTTTTTCCTCGCCACGCGGATCGTCGCCGGGCTCGGCACGGGCGCGGAAAGCGCGATCGTGGCGCCGTTCTTGTCCGAGTTCGTCGCGCGGCGGTATCGCGGTGCGTTCACGGGTAGCCTTGCGGGCTTTTTCTCCTTTGGCTTCGTGGCGGCTGCATTGCTTGGTTATCTGGTGATTCCGCTTTCGCCCAATGCATGGCGCTGGGTGATGGTGATCACGGCGCTCCCGATCGTGATGTTGCTTTGGTGGCGGCGTGCGTTGCCGGAGTCGCCGCGCTGGCTCGTCGCTCGCGGTCGGCACGACGAAGCCGAAGCAATCGTGGCGCAAGCCGAAGCCGAGCTGAGAGCTGCGGGCGTCAAGCTCGAATCGCTGCCCGAGACCGATGCCGCCGCAGACTCCGTCGTGCCGATAGCCGCTGAACGCGCGTCCGCTCAACGCGCGTCCGCGCTTGCGAACGTGAAGGCCTTGTGGTCGCGCAATCTCGCACGCATCACGGCGATGACGTGGATCATGTGGCTATCGATAACCTTCAGCTATTACGCATTCTTCACGTGGATTCCCAGTCTGCTCGTGCAGAACGGCATGACGATCACGCGCAGTTTTTCATATTCGCTCGTGATCTACATCGCTCAGATTCCCGGCTATTTCTCGGGCGCGTGGCTCAACGAAAAAATCGGACGGCAGGCGACGATTGCATCGTATATGGTCCTCGGCGGCGTCTCCGCGCTTGGTCTTGCGCTCACGCGCAGCGATGCCGGCATCATGGCGTCCGGGGTGTTGCTGTCGTTCTTCATGAACGGCACGTATGCCGGCGTTTATGCGTACACGCCCGAGGTGTTCCCCACCGACGTGCGCACGACCGGCGTAGGCATGGCTTCGTCCATTGGACGGCTGGGGGCGATCGCGGCGCCCATCCTGGTGGGGTATGTCTATCCAATACTGGGTTTCGGTGGTGTGTTCGGCGCGACGACTTTCGTGTTGGTCGTCGGCGCGCTGGCGGTCGTGGTGATGGGTGTGCCCACCCGCGGCCGCTCGCTCGAGGACATAGCAGCTACGCAACTGCGCGGCTAAGCCCCCGCTTTTGATGGATGAATCGCGGTGCCATCCATTAGACTAGCGGATCATTCCATTAGCCAATTCATATGAAACTCACCGACTACAAAGCTCTCACTTTCGACTGCTACGGCACGCTTATCGATTGGGAAAGCGGCATCATGAATGGCCTGAGGCCGCTGATCGAGCGCGTGGGCCAACCGCTTACGCGCGACGCCGTGCTCGAAGCGCACGCACGTCATGAGTCGTTGCAGCAACTCTACACGCCGGCCACGCGCTATCGCGATCTGCTTCCAATTGTGTATAAGCGGATCGCCGAAGAATGGAATGTGCCCGTCACGCGCGAAGAATGCGCGACGTATGGGCAGTCCGTTCAGCATTGGCCTGCGTTCGAGGATTCGGCGGAGGCACTGCAATACCTCAAGCAGCATTTCAAGCTGGTAATTCTTTCCAATATCGACAACGAGAGTTTTGCCTATAGCAATGCAAAGCTCAAGGTTTCGTTCGACGCTGTGATTACCGCCGAGGACGTGGGATCGTATAAGCCGTCACCGCGCAATTTTGAGTACATGCTGGACAAGCTCGGCGGAATGGGCATTCCCAAGAGCGCAATTCTGCACACCGCGGAGAGCCTGTTTCATGACCACAAGCCGGCTAATGCGTTTGGACTGGCATCGTGCTGGATTTATCGACGTCATGCGCAACAGGGTTTTGGCGCGACCATGAATCCGGGCGAGCAACCTCGCATCGACTTCAAGTTCACGAGCATGGCAGAGCTTGCGCAAGCGCATCGGGAAGCGTTGGCTAAAGGCTGATTTTTTCAGACGGGTCGCTGTCGGACCGCTTCAATAAACATCCCGCACATAGCGCTTTTCCTTCACCATGCGGCCCACGTAGTCGCGCGCCCTGTCGTCGCTCATGCCGCCCTGCTGAACCACCACGGATCTCAAGGCAGCATCCACATCCTTCGCCATGCGGCTGGCGTCGCCGCAAACATAGAAATGCGCGCCTTCCTCGAGCCACTTCCAAAGATCGGCGCCCTGCTCCCGCATCCGGTCTTGCACGTAAATCTTCTCCGCCTGGTCGCGAGAAAACGCAAGATCAAGGCGGTTCAGCAGGCCCTTGCGACGCATTTCATCGAGTTCATCGCCGTAGTAATAGTCGGTTGCGGCATGCTGCTCGCCGAAGAACAGCCAGTTGCGGCCGGTATCGCCGCGGGCCTCGCGCTCATGCAGGAAGCCACGAAACGGCGCCACGCCCGTACCGGGACCGACCATGATCATGGGTGCATCGCCATTGCGCGGTAGGCGGAAATGCGCCGACTTTTGCACGAAAACAGGGACGTTGGCGTCTTCTGCGCGATCGGCCAGGAAAGTCGATGACACACCCTTGCGATGACGCCGCCCATTGTTGTAGCGTACCGCCGACACGGTCAGGTGGATCTCGTCGGCATGCACCTTGGGACTCGACGCGATCGAATAAAGGCGCGGTTGCATGCGCTTCAACATTCCAGTCAGTTCATTCGCGGAAAGCTTCACCGGGAACTCGTGCAGGACGTCCGCCAACTGCTGGCCCCAGAGCCATTTCTTCAGATCAGCCTTGCGATCTTCCCGGAGCATGTCCTTCAACGTGCCGTTGTCTGTCCGTGCCGCAATGAACGCAAGCGCGTCAGCGCTTGGCCGCGCGATTTCGTAATGCTTGCCAAGTGCATCGGCCAGGCGCATCTCGCCCGCACCCGTTACTGTGACAGGCGCATCGGGCGAAAGATGGCTCAGGCCGATGAGTTCATCGACGAGTTCAGGGCAGTTACTCGGCCACACGCCCAAGGCATCGCCGACTTCGTATTCAAGGCCCGAGTCCTTCGATGCTAGCGAGAAATACCGTGTGTCCTTCGTCGCGCCCTGCTTGTTCAACCGCAAGTTCTTTACAAGCCGCGACGTAGCCGGATGCGCCTTCGAAGCAACAGTCCCAGGCAAAACGGAAGGGATCATTCCATCGGCGGCAACTGCATGCAGCGCTTCGTCTTCCGCCTTGATGCGCGCGGCAATCCGTTCGAGCCAGGCGTCGGCATCGGGTTGATATTCGACATCGCAGTCCACGCGGTCGGCGAGGCGTCTAGCGCCGCGCTCCAGCATGCGTGCATCCAGTTTTCGTCCGTGGCCGCAGAACGCGTCGTAGTTGCGATCGCCGAAAGCGAGCACCGCGTAATGCACGGTGTCCAGACGCGGTGCGTTATCGGCTTGAAGTTCGGCCCAGAAGCTTTGGCCGTTATCGGGTGCATCGCCATCGCCGAACGTGCTGGTCATCAGCAGCACGTATTGCGCTTTTTCCAGGCCCGATACCGCAAAATCATCCATGCACGATGTACGAATCTCGAAGCCCGACTCCATGAGCTGAGTCGCATAGCGCTCGGTCAACGATTCGATGTTGCCTGTTTGCGATGCCCACAACAAAGTGACCTTCGGCCGTGCCCGCACGATGCGAACCGCCGGTTCCTGTACCGGTTGCTGGAGGGCTGAGGCCCCTTCCGCGCGGCTGAACAGACCGGCGAGCACGCCATCGAACCAAAGGCGGGTCTGCGGGGCAAACGGGGCGCTCACCGGCAGCACGGGAACACCGTGAGTCGCGCGCCCTTCGTTCGAACGCAACCCGCTCATGAATCCGGCTGCATACAAACGCTCCGCGTCGCTGAGTTGCGGCGCCGGCGTTTCCGGAATGCCGAGCAACGTGGAAAGAGCATCTATGCGGGACATGTCCGGTTCCTGAGTGATGTCGGTGTGATCGTCGTGCGTATCGGGTATGACGTCGCTCGTTCCAGGCGCAACGCGACTCAGCGCAACGGCGCAGAACTTGAATTCGGGCTGCTGCGAAATGGGATCGACCGCATCATTGGTCACCGCGTTGATGCAAAGCTCGTCACCATAGACATCGTTCCAGTGCATCGGCGCAAAACAGTTGCCGGCGCGAACGCGATCTGTCACGACGGCCGGCAACACAGCACGACCGCGACGCGACCTGATCTCGACGGCGTCCTTCGTTTCAATGCCCAACGCCGCCGCATCTTCAGGATGGATTTCCACAAAGGGTTTCGGGTTCAGCTTGTTGAGCATTGCGACCTTGCCGGTCTTCGTCATGGTGTGCCACTGATGCTGCAAGCGACCTGTGTTCAACACGACAGGACGCTCCACGTCTGGCATCTCGGCTGGCTGCACGTGCGGGCGCGCGAAGAACACAGCCTTGCCGCTCGCGGTTGGAAACACGAGCCGAGGACGGCTGCCATCGGGCGACACTTTCAATGTCTGATGTACACCATCGTTGATATAACGCACCGGGTTGCGATCAGATGCCGCGTCTCTCTCAACGGGCCATTGCAGTGGAGACTCGCGCAGCCGTTCATGGCTCGCGCCGCGCAGGTCGTAGCCGGTCTTCGCGTTCGATGTCCGCACGATCTCCGCAAACACATCTTCTGCCGATGCATAGCTGAACGCATCGGCGAAGCCCATTTCGCACGCCACTTGCGCGACGATCTGCCAGTCGGGCATGGCCGTTCCCGGCGGATCGACAGCCTTTTGCGTGAGCGTCATATTGCGCTCGGAGTTGATCATCACGCCTTCGGCTTCGGCCCATAACGCGCCGGGCAGAAGGACATCGGCGTAGCGGTTGGTCTCGGTATCGAGGAAGGCGTCCTGCGTAATGACGAGCTCCGCGGCCTGCAATCCCGCGATCACGGTCTGGCGGTTCGCCACGCTTGCGACCGGGTTCGTGCAGATGATCCAGCACGCCTTGATGCTGCCGGCGGCCATGCGCGAAAACATATCCACGGTGCCGTTCCCCACCGATGTCCTGAGCGAGCCTTCCGGAATGCGCCACAGGTCTTCAATGAACTTGCGGTCTTCATCGACGAGCACCGAGCGCTGCCCCGGCAAGCCCGGACCCATGTAGCCCATCTCGCGGCCGCCCATCGCGTTGGGCTGACCGGTGAGTGAGAACGGGCCGCTGCCGGGACGACAGATCTTGCCCGTCGCGAGATGCAGATTGCAGATGGCATTCGTATTCCACGTGCCATGCGTGCTCTGGTTGAGGCCCATGGTCCAGCAGCTCATCCACTCCGGCGCTTCACCAATCCATTGCGCCGCGCGACGGATATCGGCTTCAGGAATGCCGGTGATCGCGGCGACCTTGGCGGGCGTATAGTCCGCGAGAAATGCGGGCATTGCGTCCCAACCCTCAGTCGCTTCATCGATGAAACCTGCATCCGTATGCCCGTTTTCGTACAACAGATGCAGCAAACCATTGATCAGCGCGAGGTCGGTGCCGGGCTTGATCTGCATGAAGAGACCGGCTTTGTCGGCGGTAGCGTTGCGGCGCGGATCAACCACGATCAGCTTCGCGCCCGCCTTCACGCGGTCCATCATGCGAAGAAACAGGATCGGGTGGCAGTCGGCCATGTTCGCGCCGATCACAAAAAACAGGTTGGCCTTGTCGATGTCCTGATACGACCCCGGCGGCCCGTCCGCTCCCAGCGAAAGCTTGTAGCCGCTGCCTGCGCTCGCCATGCACAGCCGCGAGTTGGACTCGATATTGTTCGTGCCCACGAACCCCTTTGCGAGCTTGTTGACAAGGTACTGCGCTTCTATCGACATCTGGCCGGAGACGTAAAAAGAAAGCGCATCGGGGCCGTGTTTGTCCAGGATGGCGCGCAGGCGGTGAGCGGTGTCGGTCAGCGCCTGTGTCATCGGAAGCGGTACTGGGTCCTGACCGCGTGCGTGACGAATAAACGCGCTTTCAAGGCGCCCCGATTTGCGCAAGGCAACGTGCGCGGACTGTCCTTTCGTGCAAAGACGCCCGAAGTTGGCAGGATGTTCCTTGTCACCCGACACCTTGACCACTTGCCCGTCCTCGACATGCAGGACCATTCCGCAGCCAACGCCGCAATAGGGGCAAACAGACTTGACGGTACCGGTGTTCATATCGGTTAGACCGCGACCCAGACTTGTCCGTCTTCAACGCGCGTTGCAAACGCGTTGACCGAGTTCGCGGGAATCTCGAGGCACTCGCCGGTGCGCAAGTCAAAGTGATGCTTGTAGATCGGCGATGCAACCACAATGCGATCGCCCAGATTGCCGATCAGTCCGCGCGAGAGCACCGAGGCCTGCGATCCCGGATCGAAGTTATCGATGGCGAACACGCCGCCTTCGCCATCGGCGAGATGAAACACCGCGACTTGCGTGCCGTTGATCAGCGCGCATACGCCGGTGTTCGGCAGGATGTCATCGAGCGCGCATACGGGCACCCACGCTGCGGGAATTCGATCAATGTTCATGACGCCCTCCATCAAACGGTTTCGACAACGACAGGGATGCCGATCAACTTGCGTTCAGCGGGCGTAGCGGGACGAATCTGCCCGCGCTCCTCGACAAAACTCACGTTGTTATCGGACGCGTCGCTGTTCACGAAATGGCGGAACCGCTTGCGGGTTTCGGGATCGGTGACGGCTTTTTTCCACTCGCACTCGTAGGTATCGGCGACGTGCTGCATCTCGGCTTCGAGTTCGGCGGCGAGGCCGAGCTTGTCGTGCACGACAACATCGATCAGATAGTCGAGACCGCCTTCGAGGTTGTCGCGCCAGACACTCGTGCGCTGCAAGCGGTCAGCGGTGCGCACATAAAACATCAGGAAGCGGTCGATGTATTTCACGAGCGTCACCGCATCCAGATCCGCCGCAAGGAGTTCAGCGTGGCGCGGTTTCATGCCACCGTTGCCGCAGACGTACAGGTTCCAACCCTTCTCGGTCGCGATGATGCCGACGTCCTTGCCCTGCGCTTCCGCGCATTCGCGCGTGCAGCCGGAGACGCCGAACTTGATCTTGTGCGGCGCGCGCAAGCCCTTGTAGCGGTTCTCGATATCGATCGCGAGGCCCACGGAATCGCCCACGCCAAAGCGGCACCACGTCGAACCAACGCACGACTTCACGGTACGCACCGCCTTGCCGTACGCGTGGCCCGATTCGAACCCGGCGGCGATCAGTTCTTCCCAGATGAACGGCAGTTGCTCGACCCGCGCGCCGAACAGGTCGACCCTCGCGCCGCCCGTTACCTTCGTGTAAAGCCCGTACTTTTTCGCGACCTGTCCGACGGCGATCAAACCATCGGGTGTCACTTCGCCGCCCGCCATGCGCGGCACGACGGAGTACGTTCCGTCGCGCTGGATATTCGCGAGGTAGTAGTCGTTCGAGTCCTGCAGGCTCGCGTGTTCCTTCTTCAACACGAACTCGTTCCAGCACGATGCAAGAATGCTGCTCACTGTCGGCTTGCAGATATCGCAGCCCAGTCCATGACCGTGTTTGGCAAGCAATTCGCCAAAGGTCTTGATGCGCTCGACGCGCACAAGGTGATAAAGCTCCTGCCGCGAAAACGCAAAGTGCTCGCACACATGATTGTTGACCGCGAGCCCTTGCTTCTTCATCTCGGCCTTCATCACTTGCGTGACGAGCGGCACGCACCCGCCGCACGATGTTCCTGCCTTGGTCGCCGACTTCAATGCGCCAATGCTCATCGCGCCGGCACACACGGCTTCGCAAATCGTCCCCTTCGATACGTCGTTGCACGAGCAGATCTGCGCCGAGACAGGAAGCGCATCGACGCCAAGACCCGGCTTCTGCTGGCCATCGGAAGAAGGGAGAATCAGGAACTCTGGCGACTCCGGCAACTCGATGCGGTTCAGCATCATCTGGAGCAAAGTGCCGTACTCGTTCGCGTCGCCGACCATCACGCCCCCGAGCAGGAACTTGCCGCAATCCGACACGACGATCTTCTTGTAGACCTGCTTGCGTTCGTCGCTGAACTGGTACGCACGGCTGCCCGGCGTCTTGCCGTGCGCGTCGCCAATACTTGCCACGTCCACGCCCATGAGCTTCAGTTTCGTGCTCATGTCGGCTCCCGCGAACGCATGCGCTTCGCCGAGCAACTGCTTCGCGACCACGCGCGCCATGTCGTAACCCGGCGCGACGAGACCGAACACTTGCCCTTGCCACAACGCGCATTCGCCGATCGCGTAGATGTGTTCGTCGCTCGTCACGCAGTTGTTGTCGATCACGATACCGCCGCGCGCACCTACTTCGAGGCCGCTGATACGAGCGATTTCGTCCCGCGGTCGAATGCCGGCCGAAAACACGATCATGTCGGTATCGAGATGCGTGTCATCGGAGAATTGCATGCGGTGCGTGCCCGCTTCGCCGTCAATGATCGCGACCGTATTCTTCTGCGTATGAACCGTCACGCCCAGCTCTTCGATCTTGCTGCGCAGCACGCGGGCGCCGCTGTCATCGACTTGTACGGCCATCAGGCGCGGTGCGAATTCCACCACGTGTGTCTGCAGTCCGAGATCGCGCAACGCCTTCGCGCATTCCAGTCCCAGCAGACCGCCGCCCACGACCGTACCGGTCCGGGATCGCGCGCCGCATTCCTTCATCGCTTCCAGATCTTCAATCGTCCGATACACAAAGCAGTCAGCCCGGTCGTTACCCGCCACCGGCGGCACGAACGGATAGGACCCGGTTGCGAGAACGAGCTTGTCGTAGCCCAGCACTTCGCCGCTCGACACGGTCACCGTCCGCGCCATGCGATCGATCGACACCGCTTTCGCGTTGAGCTCGAGCCGCACGTTCTCGCGCTCGAAGAATCCCGCTTCGACCAGTGACAGATCCTGCGCCGTCTTGCCGGAGAAAAATTCCGACAGATGCACGCGATCATAGGCGGGTCGCGGTTCTTCGCAAAGTACGGTGATGTCGAGTCCATGCCCTGCTTTTTCGGCGATGCATTCGAGAAGCTTGTGCCCCACCATTCCATGACCGATGACGACGATTTTCATGATGTGAACGCTCTCAGTTTGCAATGCTGTTATTGATGCCCAATGCGTCCGCGCGCAATTCGGCTTCGCGTGCCTTGTGCTCGGTGCTGAAGCGCACGGCCAGCGCGCAGAGTGCGGAGATCGAGACGAGCACGCCGAGCATTGCCAGGGTTTGCTGGACGTTGCCGAGACCTTTCATCAGGAAGCCTGCCGCGACGGCGCCCACGTTGCCGCCCGCGCCGATGATCCCGGCCACGCCGCCAAGCGCCTTGCGGTCGATGAACGGCACTAGCGCATATGTCGCGCCGCACGCCATGTGAGTGAACAGACCGAAGCAAAGCATCGCGATAACGGCGAGCCCGACACTGGTTTCACGCGAAAACCAGTACAAGCCGAGGCCCTCGCCTGCGATCAGCACGAACAACAAGGTGGAGCGCACATCGAGTCCGCGGCGCGCGGCAAACTTGTCGGACAGCCAGCCGCCCAGTGCGCGTGCGAAGAGCGCGAGCAAGCCGAAGCTTCCCGCTGCAAGGCCCGCGGTTTTCAACGAAAGATGGAAATGGTTGACGTAATAGATCGCGGCGATGTTATGGATGAACACCTCGACGCCAAAGCACGCGGCGTAGGTCACGAACAACATCCATACGCGATAGTTCGCGCACGCCGCACGAAAGCTCGCCCAGCCGCCTTTCTTGCCGCCATCGATTGTGATGCCTTGCGCGCGCAGTTCATCGAAGTTGCCTTGCGGGCAGTCTTGCGTCAGGCGCCAGTAGAACACCGCCATGAGCGGCATGGCGAGGGCCGGCACCACGAGCGCGTAGCGCCATGCCGATGCATCGCTTGCGCCCAGGGCAAGCATTGCTGCGAGCAACAAGGGCACCAGCGCTTGCGCCGCGCCCGCGCCTGCATTGCCCCATCCGGCGCTCGTTGCGTTAGCCGTGCCGACCACGTTCGGCGCGAACATCACCGAGGTGTGATATTGCGTGATCACGAAACTCGCGCCCACTGCACCGATCCCCAGACGCGCAAGAAGAAAGCTCGTGTAACCGCCTGAAAGCGCTGCCGCCAGCACTGGAAAAGCGCCCAGGACAAGCAACGCCGTATAGACCTTGCGCGGGCCGTATCGATCGCACATCGGGCCGATGATCAGGCGTACGAGGATGGTCGCCGCGACCGCTGCAATGTTGATGTTCGCAACCTGATCGATCGACAGACCGAACTCGCGCTGGATCAATGGCATCAGCGGCGCGCATGCGAACCACGCGAAGAAGCACACGAAGAATGCCATCCACGTGAGATGAAAAGCGCGCATTGGCGCCGTGCGAAAACTGAAGAGGTCGATCCGCGTTGCTTTATCTGACATGGCCGTTCCACAAAACAAAAAGGCGTCCCGTGATTCCAGCCAGTTGACTGAATTCAGGGGACGCCGTTGTCCAAGAAGCCCATAGGGGCTGCTGCAATAGGGTGCTGCAGTACGGTGCTGCGTGAGGCAAAAAGACGAGATCGTCGTTGATCCGTTGGCGATATCGAACGCAAGGTGTATGCCATGCGGGCTCGGATACGGCAGTACGGGGCTCTACGGGGTTTGTCGTCAATTCACGGAATGAGTGCCGATGCTTTTTGATGCAGCAAAGCACAGCTACGGTGCGCTGCAGCACTGCACACGTGCGAGCAGACGAATGGCGTTCACGTCCGTGCTTGCTTGCGCGTGTTGGCCTGCTTATTGCATTTACGTTCAAGCGCATGGCAACGACGTCTTGCGCTTACTTTCGGCGATCCAGGACAACGGCGTCCCTTCGTGCACAAGCACGAGCGGATGCCGTTTTGTTTTGGAACGCCGCCAAAGGACATCATCATCATGACTACCGGCAAGGTTACTTTGCTAAGCGCAGGCCCGGGCGACCTCGACCTGCTGACCATTAAGGCCGCGAAAGCGCTCGCACTCGCCGATATTGTCTTGCTCGACGATCTGGCTAACCCCGGGATCGCCTCGTTGGCGCCACGCGCACGCGTGATTCGCGTGGGCAAGCGCGGCGGATGCAAATCGACGCCGCAGGCTTTCATCGAACGGCTGATGCAGCGTTATGCGTTGAAGGGCCTGCACGTCGTGCGCGTGAAAGGTGGCGACGCGCTGTTGTTCGGCCGTGCCGGCGAAGAGCTCGCGGCGTTGCGACGTGCGCAAATTCCCGTCGATATCATCAACGGGATATCGTCGGGTTTTGCGGCGGCGGCGAGCCTGGGTGTATCGCTGACGCATCGCGAGCATTGCCAGGGCGTGACCTTCGTCACCGCGCACAAGCAGGACCACGGAGAGCCGAACTGGACCGCGCTCGCAGCGACCGGAACAACGCTCGTCATCTATATGGGCATGACCCGCATCGAAAACCTGTGCGCTTCGCTCATGAGCGCGTTGCCCGCTTCCACGCCCGCGGCCGTCGTGCAGTGGGCAGGGACGCCGGCAGAGCATCGATGGCTCGGGACGCTGGATCGGCTGGCTATCGGTGCAACCGAAGCCGGTTTGACGAGCCCTGCCGTGATTCTGATAGGCAACGCGATTGGCGAGGCCATGCAGTGGGTCGAACAACCGGCGCCCAATGTCCAGCGCGCCGCTTGATCTGCGCGATTTGCCCCTGAAGTGCCTTCGCTGCTCCTGAATAAAAATACCGGCACTTGCCCCATGCTTCGCGTGCTTCTCGTCACCGACACTGACAAACCCATCGGCGATTTGCGCCAGGCACTTGCACGCCTGGGTTATGACATGCTCGCCGAAGTCGCGACCCCGGCGGCCTTGCCGAGAGTGGTGGAAGAGCAGCGTCCGGACGTAGTGATCATCGATACAGAATCGCCATCGCGCGACACACTCGAGCAGCTCGCCGTGATGAACGAGACCGCGCCGCGGCCGGTCCTCATGTTCAGCAACGATGGCGACCAGCAACTGATCCGCGATGCCGTCGGCGCCGGCGTCAGCGCGTACCTCGTGGAAGGGCTCGAAGCGGAAAAGCTCGCGCCGATTCTAGAGGTCGCGCTCGCGCGTTTCGCACGCGAAGTGCAATTACTCAAACGCCTGGCAGATGCCGAGACGGAACTCGCGGACAGAAAGCTCATCGACAAAGCCAAGCGCCTCCTGATGGACCGGCGCAAGATGTCCGAGCAGGACGCGTACGCCCTGCTACGCAAAAGCGCGATGGACCAGGGGATGAAGCTCGCTGAAGTCGCCCGGCAACTGGTATCGATGGCTGATCTATTGGGGTAGCCTGCAACGACATGAATATTTCCTCGCCCTCTTCCATCGGCAAGCCCGAGAAAACGCATATACGCCTCGGCTTCGTGGCGTTGAGCGACGCTGCGCCGCTCGTCGCCGCCAAGGTCCTCGAGTTTGGTCATCGTCATGGCCTGACGCTCGAGTTGTGCAGGCAGCCGTCGTGGGCGGCGGTGCGCGACAAGCTGCTTTCGGGCGAGATCGATGCAGCGCATGCGCTATATGGTCTCGTGTGCGGCGTGCAAATGGGTATCGGCGGACCGCAGGGCGATATGGCCGTGCTCATGGTCCTGAATCGCAACGGGCAGGCGATCACGTTGTCGAACCGGCTGACCGCGGCGTTGAAACAGCACGGCAACCTGAAAGACGCGCTTGCCACGCTAGGGCGTCGTCCAGTGTTTGCGCAGACTTTCCCGACCGGCACCCACGCCATGTGGCTTTACTACTGGCTCGCGTCTCAGGGCGTGCATCCAATACGCGATATCCGCAGCGTCGTGATCCCGCCGCCGCAAATGGTCGACGCGCTGATTGACGGAGAACTCGACGGCCTGTGTGTCGGCGAGCCCTGGAACGCCGTGGCCGAAGCGCGCGGCGCGGGCAAAACGGTCGCGGTCACGAGCCAGATCTGGCCGGAGCATCCGGAGAAAGTGCTCGCGAGCCGCCGCGATTTTGTGGCGCAAAACCCGAACACATCGCGCGCGCTGATCCAGACCATGCTGGAAGCTTGCCGATGGCTCGATTACCCGAAGCATCGTATGGATATTTCAGCGTGGCTCGCGGCACCCGATGTGGTCGACGCGCCGCAAGCGCTGATCGAGCAACGGCTGCTCGGCCACTACGACCCGGCGCAGTTCGCCGTGCAGCCGCCGGGCGTCAGTTTTTTCGACGACGGTGCCGTGAATTATCCGCGCGCCTCGGATGGCCTCTGGTTCCTCACGCAATACCGCCGATGGGGAATGCTCTCTGGCGATCAGGACGATGCCGCGATCGCCGCCGCGCTCTCGGAGACAGCGCTGTATTGCGAGGCGGCTGCGTTGATGGAAGTGCGCGTACCCGAAGAACTACGCGCCGATGTTCTTATCGATGGCCAAATGTGGGATGGGCAAGATCCGGCCGCTTATCTCGATGGATTTGATTTACGCGCGTAGCCTTCAGCAGGTTTGCCTGAAAAACGCCGCAATCATCTAATAAAAAGAGACATACGTGCGCGTTTCTCTTCCGCCATCCAACAGTCATGGTCGACGAAACCGCGTAAGCGGTCGACTGCCTCGATTGGACACTCCGATTTGAAAGATGGCGCTGCACTCGACCGAATGGCCGATGCATCCGCTTTACCATTGCCAACACCCCTCCTGTTAGCCGATGCTTGATTGGTTACGCCCTCCCGGCTTAGGCGCTCTCCGCGTCGATACCGTGGAACGCATCGTGCTTCGTGGCATTACAAACCGTCAGAACTTACCGCTAAACGAATTTGAGGCTGCCATGAGCACGTTGTCGACCGAGAAACTCCAGGCTGTCGTTAAGAAGGATGCATCCTGGGTCATGGGCGCCCTCAAGAAATTCGGCGAGGACCGGTGCGCGGCAATGGCAGCAAGCATCGCGTTCTACTCCGCGTTTTCGCTCGCTCCCACGCTGGTCATGGTGATCGCAGTCGCCGGCTGGGTATTCGGCGCCGAAGCGGCGCGCGGCCAGTTGTTCCACCAGGTCAACGGCATGCTGGGCGATCAGGCCGCAGCAAGCGTGCAAAGCATTGTTGAAAATGCGCATCGCAGCGGCGGAACCGGGATCGCGGCCGTCATCTCATTCGTGCTGCTGGCGGTGGGTGCATCAGCGACATTTTCATCGCTCAATACAGCACTGAATCTTGTCTGGCCGCTCGCCGGAGAGCAAAGGTCAAGCGTCTTTGCGTTGGTGCGCGTCCGGCTGATCTCGTTCGGCCTCGTACTGGGCGTGGCTTTCCTGCTGATCGTGTCGCTCGTGCTCGATACCGCCATCCAGGCCGTCGGCAAATGGCTGTGGGGCGATTCGTCGTTCGTGATCATCGGCGACATTGTTCAGCTTGGCGTGGGTCTTGTCATCTTGTCCATGGCGTTCGGCGCCCTGCTGAAATTCCTGCCCGATGCCCGCGTGCAGTGGCGCGACGCGCTGGTAGGCGGCCTGGTCGCGGCCATCCTGTTTTCTGTCGGCAAGAAATTGTTCGCGTTTTACCTGACCCATGCCGGTACGGCCAATTCGTTTGGGGCAGCGGGTTCGCTCGCGGTATTGCTGATGTGGCTGTACTTCTCGGCGGCGGTGTTGCTGCTTGGCGCGGAATTCTCTGCTGCGCGCGCACGCCTTCATGATCCGCGCGGCGCATGGGGCCAGCAAAGCGGCCGTGTTCCGCCCGGCAGCCGCGCCAAGATCGGATCGATGCTTGCGGGGTCCACTATCAGCGGACGCTCCACGGATGCATCTGTCGTCGAATCCCACAGCGCTGCGCTCACAGCTGGCGCGGCGCGTACGTCGATAGAACAGCGTGCCGAGCGCTCGCAGAAGCTCACGCAGCAAGCACGGAAAAAGGTCTCGGCGTTGAGTACGGCACTCACGCTCAGCCGTAAGCTCGCCAAAGCGGAAACGACCGCCACCAGAGCGACGGCGCAAGCCATGCTTGGTTGCGGCAGGAAGGCGGTGCGGGCGAATGACCTAGTGCGGCGTCATCCGTGGCGCGCCGTGCTGCTCGCGGGTGGGGCAGGCATTGCGCTCGCGCTGCTGTCGGGGCGGGATCAGCCGCCGCGCATGGACTAAAGGGGCAATGCCCGGCATCGTTCTGCGGTGCCGGCTTTCTTCAAAAAGGCTGTATCGAGTAATACGCCATAACGTATTGCTATAACGCTGAATTAGTAAAAAACTAATAAAGATTTGGACCGACTTCTACCGGCCATTCATTAACGGGAACTTTCGCAGGAAAGTCCAGTCCCGCTTATTTCAATAGATGAATCCCGCGCTAAGCCCTTGACAGGCTTGACTGCAATGCTTCTTCCTGTTCAACGCGCAAAGTGTCTGATTTTCGAGACACGTTTTATTTTCTGGTTCTTCACTGTTGTAACGCTGCGTTATTCTCTGCGCCGGCAACAACGAATTTAAATCTTCGCGTGGAGAACTCGATGAAACGTTTCGCACTGACTTCCCTTTCGCTGGCACTGCTCGGCGCAGCTGGCGCAGCCCAAGCGCAAAATAGCGTGACGCTGTACGGCGTGATCGACTCGGGCATCGGCTATGTGCACAACCAGACTGGAGATCAGAAACTGGTCGGCATGATCAACGGCAACCTGTCGGGCGATCGTTGGGGCTTGAAGGGTCAGGAAGACCTGGGTGGCGGCCTGAAGGCGATTTTCCAGTTGGAAAGCGGCTTTGACGTCGGCACTGGCCGTCTGAACCAGGGCGGCCGCGAATTCGGTCGTCAGGCGTTCGTTGGTTTGACCGCCGACCAATACGGTACGGTCACGATCGGTCGTCAATACGATCCGCTGGTCGACATGGTCCAAGCCATCACGGCTGATAACTACTTCGGTTCGCCGTTTGCATCCCCGGGCGACGTAGACAACTACGACAACAGCTTGCGTGTGTCGAACGCTGTCAAGTACGTGTCGCCGAACTGGGCCGGCCTGCAGTTCGAAGGTTTGTATGGCTTCAGCAACCTGGCTGGCACGACCGGTCAAGGCCAGACGTGGTCGGGCGCCGTTGCGTATAACAACGGCCCGTTGGGCTTGGCTGCTGGTTACTTCTACTCGAGCAACCCGAGCGGCGGTCGCGGTCCGGCATGGAACAGCCCGTCGTCGGATTCGCTGTTCAATGGCCCGATCAACAACGGCTATACCACGGCACACTCGATCGGTATCGCTCGCGCTGCTGCTCAATACGCAATCGGCCCGGTAACGGTCGGCGCGTCGTACAGCAATGCGCAGTACGCACCGGACGGTTTCTCGGCATACACGTCGACGCAGAAGTACAACATCGGCAACGCGTTCGTGAACTTCCAGGCTACCCCGGCTCTGCTGGTGGGCGCAGGCTACACGTACGAAAAGGCGAACGGCGATACGTCGGCCAAGTACCATCAGGCTTCGCTGGGCGCGGACTACTCGGTTTCGAAGCGCACGGACTTCTACGCGGTTGCGGCTTATCAGCACGCAAGCGGTACGCAAGCTACGTACACTTCAGACGGAGTTCGCGTCAATCAGTCGGCACAAGCTTCGATCGGTTCGTACGGCTACGCTGGTACGAGCACCCAGGAACTCGTGATCGTCGGTATTCGTCACAAGTTCTAAAGCTGGATTCGAAGCCGATTACGGCTTCGGTTCAGAAACAGCCATCGGCTACAGGTCGATGGCTGTTTTTTTATCTGCCACCGTCAAGACGTGACGACCATCGAGCAAAAAGCCCGCCGTCTTTCGACAGCGGGCTTTTTTCGTGTCGGCATCCGGCGGAAAACCTACTGCTGAGATCGTCCGGTATCCGGCTGCATCAGCGTCTGGAACGGCGGCGCCGATGTATCCGGCTGCGTCAACGCGTCGCCGTGCACCACGCGCGGCACGCTCGATACCGTCTCGCGCGCCCGCAGCGGCACATTTGCCGGATCGGCCCATGTGGGATTCGGAATCTCGCCGAAGATCTGCCGCAGGCGTTCGCCCCACGTGCGGTGGATCATCTGGAAATACTGGTTGTCGTGATCGAGCGTGGAAAAACGCGTTACCTGCAGCGAGTCTTTCTCGTAGACCAGCAGATCGAGCGGCAAGCCTACCGACAGATTGGATCGCAACGTGGAATCCATCGAAACCAGCGCGCACTTGGCGACTTCGTCGAGCGGCGTGGAGGGCGTGATCACGCGATCGATGATCGGCTTCCCATATTTCGATTCGCCGATCTGGAAATACGGGCTCACCAGCGACGCTTCAACAAAATTGCCCGCCGAATAGATCATGAACAGGCGCGTGTTCGCGCCGCGAATCTGTCCGCCAAGAATGAAGCTGCAATTGAAGTCTACACTGAATTCCGCGAGCGTCGCCGCGTCCCGCCTGTGGACCTCGCGAACGGCTTCGCCAACGAGCCTTGCCGCATCCGCCATGGAAGGCGCGTTGTAGAGCGTGAGCTTGTCTTCAGGAGCCGGTTCCGACAACAACTGCATGACAGCTTGCGTCAAGGCCAGGTTGCCGGCCGCAAGCAGCACCAGGACGCGATCGCCGGGTTGTTCGAAGACCGCCATCTTGCGGGCCGCGCTGACGTGGTCGACCCCGGCGTTCGTGCGTGTATCGGACAGGAAAACCAGTCCTTCGTCAACGCGCATTGCCACGCAATAAGTCATCCGTCGAATCCCTGAAAGAAGCAAACCAGTATTGTAAGCGCGCTCTCGCCGAACCGGGCCAGAAAGGTGCTGAAAAACGTGTGCCGAAACTCACCGTTCATTTACTTTTAACATATCGGCAAATCCGGCGTGCACTTGAGCGAAAAGCAACGGTGCCGCCTGGTTACTGATCGGCCATTGCCTGCACCGATACATCCACGCTCATGCGCTCTTCCTTGCCGCCCACCCGCGAGCCGCGCACCGGCGCCGCGGCTTCGTAGTCGCGCGCAACAGCGAGCCGGCAGTATCGGCCGCTCGCGAACGCGGCGTGCGTCACATCCACCGATACCCACACGTCGTCGAGCCACACATCCACCCACGCGTGGCTTGCGGCATGCGGCACATCGCCCGGATCGATGTAACCGCTCACATAACGCGCGGGCACGCCACGCGAGCGGCAGCAGGCGAGCATGAGATGCGCGTGATCCTGACACACGCCGTTGCCGAGTTTCAGCGCTTCAGCCGCCGTGCTCGTGACGGCTGTCACGCCCGCCTTGAACTGCACTTTCCCTTCGATGTTCTCAGCCAGCGCAATCAGTGCCGCCGGCGAGTCGATCTTCGATACAGAATGCGCGAGTTCGCGGATCGACGCATCGGCTTCGGTCAACGCCGTGTGACACGTGTAATGCTGCAGCGGAATCCGGCCGGGGCCGTCGTTGAGGCGGCCGCCGTCCAGCAAGGTGGTCTCGACCTGCCCCGTCACCGACAGGTTGATCTCGGTATGCGGTTTGGTCAGCACGAGCGTATGCAGGGTGTTGGAATACGCATCGCGAGTGACGTCGAGCTTGCCGACGGTATCGATATGCCAGCGCCGCACCATCTGCGCCGAGCCGTTGGCCGGCGTCATGCGCAGTTGCTGAATGGAATACTGCACGGGCACGGCGTAACGGTAACTTGTGTGATGCCGAATGGTCAGAAGCATGATTTTTCCCAGTACGGATGCGTTCAGGCGAGAGGCAACATGAGAAACGTACGCATCACGCGTACACCCAACTCATCGACCCGTTTCAGGAATTGCGTCAAATAGGCGTGCACACCGGTTTCGAGAATCTGGCGGATATCCGTGTACAGCACGTCGGCGCGCAGCTTGCCGGCAAAGCGCTCGCAATCGTTCGATCCGTTCGTGCGCAGCTTGTCGAGCGTCTCGCAAACGCCATCGAGCGATGCCAGCAACGAACGCGGCATTTGCGCGTTGAGGATCAGCAACTCGACCACGCGCGAAGGCGTCACGACATCGCGATACACCTTGCGGTAGATTTCGAGCGCCGACACCGAACTCAATATCGATGTCCAGTAATAGAAGTCTTCGAGTTGCCGGGCGGCTTCGCGGGAGTTGGGCTCGGCATCGGCAAAACGCACGTCCAGGATGCGCGCCGTGTTGTCCGCGCGTTCCAGGTACATGCCGAGCTGGATGAACCAGAAGGCGTCGTCGTGAAGCGCCGTGCCGACCATGACGCCGCGGCACAAGTTCGAGCGGTACTTGACCCATTCGAAAAGCGTATCCGGGCTGTTTTCGAGTTCGCCGGCGGCGAGCTTTTCGCCGAATTCGAGCCAGGTGAAGTTGATGGTTTCCCAGGCTTCAGTGGTCAATGTGCCGCGTACGGCGCGCGCGTTTTCTCGAGTCGCGTGCAGACACGAAATGATGCTCGACGGATTGCCCGAGTCGGCAACCATGAAATGCAGCATGTCTTCGAGCGAATCCGAACCCGGGAAACGCTGCTCGAAAAATGATTCGAGCTCCGAAATACGTAACACTGAGCGCTGCGCACGCGCGATCTGTTCGGGCGTCTGCGGCAGCAGCATGCCCTTCAGGTTGATGTCGAGCATGCGTGCCGTGTTCTCTGCCCGCTCCATGTAGCGGGCCATCCAGAAAAGGTGATCGGCTGTACGGCTTAGCATCATGATGGCGTTCCGTTGTTATGCAGCGCTGAAACCGCGCCACGCTCGAGGCCGTAGCCCTTCGAGTGATTAATCCACCATCCAGGTATCTTTCGTGCCGCCGCCCTGCGACGAATTCACGACCAGCGAACCCTCCTTCAATGCCACGCGCGTGAGGCCGCCGGCGGCCATCGTCACTTCCTTGCCGGACAGCACGAACGGCCGCAAATCAATATGTCTCGGCGCGATACCCGATTCCACGAAGGTTGGACACGCGGACAACGCAAGCGTCGGCTGCGCGATGTACCCATCGGGCCGCGCGATCAGGCGTTCACGGAAGGACTCGATCTCGGCTTTCGTCGATGCCGGCCCGACCAGCATGCCGTAGCCGCCCGCGCCGTGGACCTCCTTCACGACGAGCTCCGGCAAATGCGCGAGCGTGTACGCGAGATCGTCAGGCTTGCGGCACTGGAACGTCGGCACGTTGTTCAGGATCGGCGTCTCGCCGAGGTAGAACTCGATCATGTCGGGCACGAACGGGTAGATGGATTTGTCGTCGGCGATGCCTGTGCCCATTGCATTCGCCAACGCCACACGGCCCGCGCGATACGACGTCAGCAAGCCCGGCACGCCCAGCGCCGAGTCCGTGCGAAACGCGAGCGGGTCCATGAAGTCGTCGTCGAGCCGCCGGTAAATCACATCGACGCGCTTCGGCCCCTGGGTCGTGCGCATGAAGACATAGTTTTCATCGACGAAAAGATCCTTGCCCTCGACCAGTTCCACGCCCATTTGCTGCGCGAGGAACGAATGCTCAAAATACGCCGAGTTGTACATGCCAGGCGTCAGCACGACCACGTTGGGATCGTCCACACCGGCTGGCGCGATTGAGCGCAGTGTCTCCAGCAGCAAATCCGGATAGTGCGCCACCGGCGCAATGCGGTTCTGCACAAACAGTTCCGGGAAGAGCCGCATCATCATCTTGCGGTTTTCGAGCATGTACGACACGCCCGACGGCACGCGCAGATTGTCTTCCAGCACGTAGAACTCGCCCGCGTCGCCGGCGCGGACCACATCGACACCGGCCACGTGCGCATAGACATCGAGCGGCACATCCACGCCCTGCATCTCCGGCCGATACTGCGCGTTGGTGTACACCTGCTCAGCCGGGATCTTCCCCGCCCGGACGATGTCGTGATCGTGATAAATATCGCGGATGAACATGTTCAGCGCACGCACGCGCTGCCTGAGACCCGCTTCGAGCTTGCGCCATTCATCCCCGGGGATGATGCGCGGAATCATGTCAAAAGGAATCAGGCGCTCGGTGCCGGACAAGTCGCCATTTACGGCGAACGTGATGCCCACGCGCCGGAACAGCAGGTCCGCTTCGGCGCGTTTGCGCGTGATGGTTTCGGGGCTTTGCGTGGAAAGCCACCGGGAAAACCGCGCGTAGTGCGCCCGCACGGTTTCTTCGTGACGCATTTCGTCGTAGATCTGCATCTGTGCGTCCTTTTTTGATCGCGGCGCGAATGCCGCTCGTGGGTGGATTGGCGGTATAGATGCTGCCGCCTGGCCACGCCTTTTGTCCGACGCTCTCGTAGTTTCAGTATCCCCAATAAAGCAACAGCCGTGCCATTTTTTAATACTTGTTTTTACTCATTGTTTTGGCGGGTTATGCGGGGGCGCTGCTTCAAACAGGTGCGACCGGATTTCGCCGATGCCAAGCGTCATCCGCGCCCTGCCCCCGTTTGGTGCACGGCAGGTCAGGTCACGGATTATTGAACGTGGATTTTCGAGGCGGTGTCCAACGCGCGGCCGGCATTTACCGCCGCGCATTGCATTGAAACTAGTTGCGCGCCGAAAGCCCTTCGAGCAACGCCTTGTGAAACGCCTGCGGATCCTGCATTTGCGGCGCATGGCCGAAATCCGGAAACTCGACGAGCTTCGCGCCCGGAATCGCCGCCGCAGCCTGCCTCGCCAGTTCGGGATATCGCCCGAGCGTAGGCCGGATATCCGGAGGTGCGAGATCCTTGCCGATCGCCGTCGTGTCCTTGTCGCCAATCAGCAGCAGGGTCGGCGTCCGGATCTGGTCAAATTCATACACCACCGGCTGCGTGTAGATCATGTCGTAGAGCAGCGCCGAGTTCCACGCCACCAGATCCTTCCCCGGCCCGCGGTACATCCCCGCCAGCATTTGCACCCACGGCTCGTAGCGCGCGTCCCAGTGGCCCGCATAATAGGTGGACTGCTCGTACTTGCGAATGCCGTCGGCGGTGGTCTTCAGCTCGCGCGTATACCAGTCGTCGATGGAAATCGACGGCACGCCCTTCGCCTTCCAGTCTTCAAGGCCGATCGGGTTCACGAGCACGAGTTGCTCGGTCTCCTGCGGGTACATGAGCGCGTATCGGACGGCGATCATGCCGCCGGTGGAGTGCGCCACGAGCGTCGCCTTCTTCACGCCGAGCGCCTCGAGCAGCGCGTGCGTGTTGCGGGCGAGTTGCTGGAACGTGTACTGGTAACGCGTGGGTTTGGTCGATTTGCAAAAACCGATCTGATCCGGCGCAATCACGCGATAACCCGCGTTCGTCAGCACATCGATGCTCTCTTTCCACGTCGCGGCGCAGAAGTTCTTGCCGTGAAGCAGGACCACGGTCCGGCCATTTGGGTTCTTCGACGCCACATCCATGTACGCCATGCGCACGATCTGCCTTTGCGATGAAATTGCGAACTGGCCGACGGGATACGGATAGTCGAAGCCCTGCAATTCGGGACCGTAGACGGGACCGTCGTTATCGGTGGCGGGCGCGGTGGCAGATGCCGGCTCGTCCGTTGACACGGCGTTGGCAAACACCGGCGATGCAAGCAAGGAAACCGAAGCTACAACAGCGCAGAACATGCGGCGGGTCACAGTCATGGGCGCAAGAACTCGCAGATAAAAACAGGAAGGACCGACATTTTCGGGCGCTTGGGCCACGCTGCCGCGGCGAGGGAATTTTATCGTGTGCGAGCGCTGATCGCTAACGAACGCTTTTCGCATACCGTGCGCTTATACTGCCGCCTCGCACAAACGACCATCCCGCCTTTCACATGCAGATCCGCATCTCGCAGTTCAAGACACGCTTCACACTTTTCCTGGCCGCGCTCGGCTGCACGCTATCCCTGACCGCGCTTGCGGCCGATTGCCCGCAGTTCAGCCCGGACGGCCGCGCGCCCATCGTGGTGAACGCGAAGATGCGGGCATCGACGCAGCAGCTTTGCTATTCCGATTTCGCGGTCCTCCATTCCGGCGTGACACACGGGCCTTTGTGGTCGGCTGAACATCTGACGGCGCAACACATCGACGACGCTCGCGACAACGCGCGCACGAACCGCTTTTTCGTCGATAAACAATTGCCGCCCGGCGACAGCGCCACGCTCTCCGACTACAAGCGCAGCGGTTACGATCGCGGCCATATGAGCCCGGCCGGCGACCGATGGGACAAGAAAAGCATGGCCGAATCGTTTTCGCTTGCGAACGTCGTGCCGCAAAACCCGTCGAACAACCGGCGCATCTGGTCGCGCATCGAGCAAGCGGTGCGACGGCTGGTGGAAGAATCCGGCGAGGCCTATGTCGTGACCGGACCGATTTTTTCCGGACGGCAGTTGCAGACCATCGGCGAGTCGCGCGTGCTGGTGCCTACCCAGTTGTACAAGGTGGTGTACATGCCACAACGCAAGCTGGCGTTCGCGGTCGTCGTGGACAACACGCCCACGAACGAATACACGGTCAAGACGGTCCACGAACTGGAAGCCATGAGCGGGCTGCAGTTTCCAGGCATTCCCGACTCGCTGAAAGATCAACGCATTGGAGGACTGAAAGGTGTTTAAGCCATTCTCAAACGATACCGACACACTCAACATCGACGGCGACGCACTCGTGATCGCAAATGATCCCGCGCGCTTGTCCGTGTCCGGCGATCTGACGATCACCCGCGACAAGGCCGGGCTGGCGACTGCGCTGGCGCTGCAGAAAGCCGTTAACGCAATCGTCGATGCACTGCAAAACGACGCCGCGCTACCTGTCAAACTGGCCGCCGAGCCGGTGAAACCGGCCGGCAAGACCGATAATCCGTTTATCTAGGCTGCAAACCAGCTGCATCCAGACTTGATAAACGATGGGAGACACTGTTGATTGAATGTCACATTGCACCGAGTCCGCTGGGCCATCTGGCGTATCGCGCAGAGGATGAACATCTCACCGGCCTGTTCTTCGTCGGGCAGAAACATTTTCCCGCAGGTCTCACCGATACCGGCGCGCCGCGGTCGCTGGTTATCGCTGAAGCGATGGAGCAGATCGCCGAGTACTTCGCCGGCGAACGCACCGCGTTTTCCGTCAAATTACGCTTGAATGGAACCGACTTCCAGCAACGCGTCTGGGCGGCATTGCTGGAAATTCCGTTCGGAAATTCGTGGACTTACGGCGATCTCGCGCGCCGCATGGGCTATGCGCCGGGGGCATCGCGAGCGGTGGGCGCGGCTAACGGGCGCAATCCGGTGGGGATTATCGTGCCGTGTCATCGCGTGATTGGCGCTGATGGCGAACTGACAGGCTACGCGGGCGGCATGGAGCGCAAACAACATTTGCTGACGCTGGAAGGCGGCCCCGGCCGCGCTCAACTCACGTTGTTCTAGCCTGTCAAAACGTACAGCAGCGTCGCCCCAAGTACAAAACCCCGCAAGCGCTAGGCGCTTGCGGGGTTTTTACGTCGTGGCGTTGGTAGAAACGCCCGCCGCGATTACTGCGTGCTGACGCGAATTTCCACGCGACGGTTCTTCGCGCGGCCCGCTGCCGTCGAATTAGACGCCACTGGGTTCGCCGCGCCGAAACCTTGCGCCGAATAGTTTTGCGAGCGCAGACCGTTGCTCTTCAGGTATTGCATGACCGATTCCGCACGGCGCTGCGACAGACGCTGGTTGTGCGATGCCGAACCTGTGGAGTCGGTGTAACCCGATACTTCGACCTGACGCAACTGAACGTTCTGACCAGCAGCAACGAACTCATCAAGCGTGCTCTTCGCGTGCGGCGTCAGCGTGGCGCTGTCGGTTGCGAAGTTCGCGTCGCCGCTCAGGTCGATCTGACGCGGCATTTCCGGCGCAGCTTGCGGCACGGGTGCCGGAGCCGGTGCGGGGGCCACTTCCGGTTGAGCCGGTGCGCCGCACTGGAACGTCAGGACGCGCGGGTCCAGAGCATCTTCCGAGGGAGCGCGCAGGCGTTCCATGGTCTCCAGCTTGTATGCGGGCTTGTCGCCGCAAATCTTCTGCGCCTGTTTCACGCACTCAGCGACGCCTTCAAACAAACCATGGCATTCCACGCGATAAACCTGCGCGCCATTGGCGGTCTGGATCTGATTTGCGTTGAACGTGGGACCCGAAGCACTGGAGCAGCCAGCGAGGGCGCCGATTGACAACAAGCCTGCAGCGATTAATTTATTAGACATCCTGTTTACCGTTTCGAAATTACATGTGACTGAGATATCGAGACAAACGCGTACTGGTCGGGCCATCAGACAATTACCCGATTTCCACAGCCACCTTATTCGCCTCAAGCCTTCGATTCGGATAATCCTAAAATGATCTGGAATCCGAAATCGCGCGAAATGTTAGCACGTGGAATCAAGCATTCCTTACTGGATAATTCCTAATTAATGAAACAGCGCGCGACGACTTTGGAAACAAGCTTTAAATGTAAATATTAAGAAAAGTTTTGGCAGGTTATTACTGTTGCAGCAATAAAAAACGGCTGCGAAGGCAGCCGTTTTTTCACAACTTGGAATGCTGCCGGAACCCGGCAGCGGCGGAACGCTCTACAACGTTCGCTCCGTCAGACGCACGTTACTTTGGAAACGGCAACGGCATCAGGTCGGTGTCGGACTGACGTTGCAGGTCCTGCACCTTGGTTTGCAACGCGCGCAATTGCGCTTGCGCCGAATCCTGCTCCGCACGCAGCGACCGGATTGCCTCCTGCTGCTCCGCCTGGCGGTCCACCACCTGGCTTTGCTGTGCACGCGCCACTTCAAGGTCAGCCTGCAAGCGGTTCGCGCGCTGTTGCTGAACCGCGATCAGCCGATCCGCAAAGTTCTTTTCCGCCTCGAGTTTGGTTCGGCGGATTTCTGTATCGGCAAGCGCGGCGCTATTCTTTGCAAAGTCCGCATAAACCGTTTCCGCCCGTGCGTCGGCTTGAGTCTTGATGACGCGCCAGAATTTCTTTTGCTGGAACAACGCAATGTAGAAAGTCATTTCGTCCGGGTAAAACAACATGCTTGCGCCATAACTGCCGTTATACGTCGTGCGCAATTCCTTTACCTTGCCGTCGCGAATCATTTGCTGCAATTCCGCGATGTTGCCGTTCGCCGTGGCCTGCGGCTCATCAGCGGCGCCGTTGGTCAGAAGGCTCCGCCGCGTCCCCAAACCGCCCAGGGGATCGTCCTGTGCGGCGCTGCTTTGCGCGGACGCTGCAGGCCCCGCCGCGAACGCCGCGCCGCACAGGATGAACCATGCCAAGACCAGCGCCCCGCCTCTCGTTGTTTTGTTGGAGTTCATGGAATTTCCGGGTTGAACGCAATTAAGAATGCGAAAACATCGGAATTATGGCAGATAGAAAAGGTAAAGCGGAAAATGCGTAGGCCCGCTTTTTTTAACTACTTCGCCACCTGAAACACTCCATGCTTTAGAACGATTCCTGAAGCGATTCTTTAGCAACTTCGGCAAGAATTCCTGAAGCGTTTCAACCTGCGCTTTAGAGATCGTGGCGCAATCGGGGATGATCCGGACCGGGCTGGCGCGGATGCATATCGCCCATGTTGCTGACCGGCGAGAAGATGCGGTTATCAGCGGGCTGGTCGGGTACGGCCGACATGATCGCGCCATCCGACCGGTACGCGAACGGCGCGCCGGAGTAGATACCTGGATCGACCGACGTCGCGGCCATGCGGGATTCGGCGTGCGCCAGACTGCCAAGGGCGAACAGGCTTGTGGCCATCAATACGAAACGGGACAAAGCAGTAATTTGGAACATGAGCGGTCTCGCAGCCGGATGCCTGCGCGAACGGCCAGTGGACTGCGGACTCGAACAGGCGTGAAACTTGGAAACGAACGCGTGTGCGGGGATCGACGCAACACGTGTACGGCAAAGCAAGATGAGACCATTCGCCTGCTTTTCGGACCATGAGCAAGTTCTTAATTTCTCTCACAAGACATCGGTTGCAGAGGCGCTGCGGCGGCTCTCGCCCCCGGGCGCGGAACGTGCGGATAGGCTTGGTCACAGCGTCGCCGCATCGAAATGATTTCAAAGAAGTTCACAAATGCCGACATAGTGGGTCTTCTCGGCGATAATCCCGCTTTACGCGCCATCCTTGCCGGGCTACTCCACCCGAGATATTCATGACAGATCAAGCAATCCCCTCGACCCCGCCCGTTTCCGATCCGAACACCGTCACCACCGGCGTGCCGGGACTCGACGACATACTTGGCGGCGGTTTGCTCAAGGGCGGCTTGTATCTGATAGAAGGCATGGCAGGCGCGGGCAAGACCATCCTGTCGACGCAGATCGGGTTTCATCGCGTGGCCGAGGGCGACACGGTGCTCTACATCACGCTGATCGCCGAATCGCATTCCAAGCTGCTGTCGCATCTGAAAGCACTGTCGTTCTATGACGCCGACGCCATTTCGGACAAGATGTTCTTCGTCTCCGGTTATCACGAGTTGATGCGCGACGGCCTCAGCGGTTTTCTTGCGCTGATCGCCTCGACCATCAAGACGAACCGGCCGCGTTTCATGGTTATCGATGGATTTCGCAGCGCGCGTGAATTCAGCTCGACCGAGCTCGAGCTGTCGCAGTTCATCCACGAATTGAGCGCGTTTGTATCGGCGGCAGGCTGCACCACGCTGATCCTTGCGCCTCTGTCAGGCAACGAGCCGCATCCGGAACACACGCTTGTCGATGGCCTTGTTGAACTGAACCGGTTCGCGACCGGCATGCGGCGCACACGGGAAATCGAAGTGCACAAACTGCGCGCCCGCGATCACCTGCTGGGACGGCACTCCTTCAAGATCACCGCCGATGGCCTCGTCACATTCCCCCGCCTGGAAGCCCGTTCAATACTGCGCGAAAGCGCGCCCGACCTGAAGTCGAAGCTCGCGTTCGCGCTGCCGGATTTTGATGCCATGCTCGGCGGCGGCGTGGTCAAGGGATCGACCACGACCTTGATCGGGCCATCGGGAATCGGCAAGACGCTGATATCGCTGAAATTTCTGGAAGCAGGCACCGCCCGGGGCGAGCGCTGCGTTTATTTCGGCTTCTATGAATCGCCGGAGCGCCTGATCGCGAAGGCGGAAGGGGTGTCGATCAAGCTTGCCGAGGCCGTCGCCGATGGCCGCCTGATCATCGAATGGCGTCCGGCCGTGGAACTCGCAATCGATGAACTCGCGGCCGAGCTGCTGTCCGTGGTGAGACGGGTAGGCGCGTCGCGGCTCGTGGTCGACGGCATTGAAGGTTTCCACGATTCCGCGAACCGCACCGAGCGTTTTGGCCTGTTCCTGAACGCGCTTACACACCGTTTGCGTCAGGAAAGCGTCACCACGCTGCTGACCGAGGAGCTCCCGCTTTACGGCGACATGACGCACGGTGGGTCCATTCGGGCGTCGGCGATGACGGAGAACATCGTGCTGTTGCGCTATGTCGAGACGACCACATCGTTGTACCGGATCGTCTCGATCGTCAAGCAGCGCGAGGCGGCGCACGATCCCTCGATCCGGCGTTTTCTGATCGATGAAAACGGCTTGCACCTGAGCGACGGGTTCGTCGGCACGACCACGCTTTTATCAGCGCGTGGCACGATTCCGCCGACCTTGTCCGCACAGGACGCCGGCACGCGGACATGAAAAAGATCCTCGTCGTCGACGATGAATTCGACCTGCTCACCACCTGGCGGCTCGTGCTGCAGATGGAAGGCTATGAGGTCGGCACTGCGTCCAATGGCTTGCGGGCGCTGGAATCGGTGCGTGCGAATCCGCCCGACCTGATCGTGACCGACTGGATGATGCCGATCATGGACGGCCTTGCGCTGTGCCACGCGCTCGCGGCCGACGACACCCTGGCGCAGATCCCTGTCGTACTCTCGAGCGCCGCTGCGCGCACACCGGAAGTGACACACCCAAAGCTGGAGTTTCATCGCAAGCCGCTGTCCATTGACTCGCTGATTGCAATCGTGACGCGCCTGATTGGTCCGGCCTGAGCCGCTTCACCGTGCCTGGGCACGAACCCTGCTCAAAAGAGTTTTCCGGTACGCCGGATTCTTCGATAAACCGCTTCACTAGAACGGGAGGCACCATGGTGCAGGATCAGGTAGAAGGCGCGGCGCAAACCGTCGTTGGCAAGGTTCAGGATGCGGTAGGCGGACTTACCGGCGATACATCGACGCAAGCTGAAGGCAAGGCGCGGCAAGCGCTCGGCACGATTCAGCGCAATTACGGCGAGACGCTCGACAACGTCCGCGAAGCGGTCATTTCGCAGCCGATCAACGGCGTGCTGGTCGCCGGTGCGATCGGTTTTGTACTCGGCGCGATCTGGGCGCGGCAGCGGTAATTTGAGCTGTGTTGAGGAATCCGGCCGCGCCTCGAGGCGTGGCCGGTTTTTTTTCGCCCATTTTTTCCATACGCGCAGGCCGGGCGCGGTTGATGCTGAATTCCCGAAGGTAAAAACTTTCGGAGGAACATCATGACCATTACTGCAAACCGGCTGTCGGACACTGAAGTGCTGGTTGAGACAACTGTCTATACATTCTCGGATAGCACAGTCGCGGACGCCTTCTTGCGTTGTATCGGCCAGGAATCCGTCGATACATGCAGCGCCAATCACGCGCCGGTTTCATCCCGCGCCGCGAATGAGGAAAAAGCGGACGACCTTCCGCCTGGAAGCATCATCTCGCCCTCGCTTGGTGGCATGCCCTGAGAGCAGCCGCCGCGGTTTACTTTTCGGGTTTGCCGTCCACGCGATCAGTGGAAGGCAGGCTCGATTTCCTCGACGTCCCTTTCGATACCCCTTCCGGCTCAGAGCTGTGCGAGCCAAAACCGCCCGTTCCGCTCGGCTCGGGCGAGTCACCGCTGCCAAGCGGCACTTCGGCGGTTTGCTTCGGGTTTTGTTTCAGGTCGCGGTTATCAGGTTCGCCGGGTTCTGACTTCGTTGTTGCGCTCATGATCTGCTCCTTTTGGATGGGTACAGAACCCAAGGCAGCAACACCCGTTCCCCGGCGACGAGGATGCTGCCTAACGGATCGGATCCGAACGCGCCCTGACGCCACGCCGGCTCTGCCGCGCCACCCAGTCGGAAAGCAGATTTGGCACGCGAGGCAATGCGTGCGGCCAGTGCACCGCTTCCTTCACGACCTGCGCCATGACCCCGTGCGAGCTGAACTGATCAAGCGACAGACGCACGATCACGCGCCGGGCAATCTTCCAGACATCGATATCCGGCGCAATCCGCTGCGCCATCTCCTCGATGCTCTGGGCCGAGCGCGCCAGCAATGCCGCCCGCGATGCAATGCCCGTATGGGCGTCGGCGAAAGCATGTTCCAGGGGACCCTTGCCGAGCGCCGTGAACAGATCGGAGACGGTGCGGTGGCGGGGTGCATCGCCGGCAAAACGCTCTGCCTCCCGCCGGTACGTCGCCTCGACCCGCACCGTCTGCTGGGTTTCGTGCCCATCGTGCTTGCAGGGCGTGCCGTGGCGCATGTGTTCGCGCGCCGCCGCCTTGTGGTCGCCTCGCAAAAGCGCATCTGATCCGGTGACCAGGAAACTGCGTTCATGGGCCGCGAAAAAAGTGAGCGGCGAGTCGCCATCGAGCACCAGCCGGCCGAACGTATCCGGCTCGATGCTGACCGCCGCCCCCGCCGCTTCAAGACCGGCGTGATAGACGCCCTCGCCCAGCGCGATCTCGAAGAACGCCTCGATCCACGTTGCGATCAGATCGACCGGTTCGATGCCGTGAGCGCGCAACGCAGCCACGTCCGATAACGGCACACTACGCACTGATCGGGTAACAAGCGCGGTATCGCTGCATAAATCCCAGAGCACTTCGGGCACGACGACACGGACGTCGTTGTTCACCTCGTGCAGCCGGTAGCGCAGGAAACTTTGATCGGCGGCGCGTTGGCGAAGGTCGAGCATTGCATTGACGGTATCGCCCAGACGTGCAATCAGCGCGCCGACGTTCTGCGCGCGCACCTCGCGGGAAAAGCGTTCGGCCAGGCGCGCCGCCGCGCCCGCCACGTCGAGATCCTGCGCGAGCTCCTTGCGGGTATCGGCACGAATCAGCGTGAGCCGGGCGCTGACGGGCAATCTCGCGGTGCCCAGGCTCGTTTCACTCAACCGCACCGAAGCGCGATGCGTCTGCTCGGCAATTCCGCAGCGCTCGGGTTCGTCTTCCACCTCGATCAAGGCAGCGGCACGCCCGGGCGGCAACGCTGTAACAAGTGCCTGCCGCAATGCCGCGCCTTTCAACGGCGTCTTGAGCGTATCGAGTTCCGCCAGCGCAACCCGCACTGCCGTTTCCGACAATGCCGGATGCTGCTCGAGCACGCCCGATGCCATGCTCAACACGCCTGAGAGGTTTTGCAGCAATGGCGCGCGCTGGGAAAGACTCGTGGCGCCATGAGCGCGCATGCCGGCCGTGAACGAGCGCATGACTCGGTGGATCGGCTCGGACTTGCCGGCGTCCGTCATCCGGCTCTCACGAACGAACAACAAGGCGAGACGCCAGATGCTTCGCAGCCGCGGCGTCAAGGCGTTATCCGGGGAAGGTGTGTATGGAAGATGTCTTGCTCCTTTAGGTGCCGCGATAAAAGCCAGCGGCAACACAAATTAAACCTCAGCAAGGTTCATTTCGCAAATTGTCTTGTTTCGCGTGGGCGTTCGGAAAATTGCCGTGTCCTTGCGATCCGCACGCAGCGCAAGCGCAAATAACGCGAGAGAGATAACGGCCTGCCCTCAGGCTGCGGCCTCATACTCACAGGAAACAGTTACGGGTGGTCTCGCGCGACACGGTGATGCCGTTTGAAAAATGATTTCATTCCCGCCGCACTTCACCAGATGTCCACAGCCCAGTTCCAAACTTGAGAATCGGTGGCGCGAGTCGAATTCATCAAACCGCTAGTCCCTAATTACCTACTCAAAGTCTTATTTTTGTCTATCTATTAAACACGTCTAGACCGAACACTTTTGAGACACAGTTTCGAAATCGCCTCAATCTCAGATAACCCAGAATTTTAAAGGTGTGAAGAAACGTGTGACGGCCTGTGGCGCAACAGTCAACACGAGTGAGACGAAGCGATTTCAGCAAACCACCAAAGTTCGGTCGGGGCACTGGCAGCAGGGAATTTGCGCATGTTCAAAAGCGGCAGGCAGGGAATTCCGGGGCGCGTTCGACATCGAAAACCCTACAAATCGCAAACAAAACGCTATCGGCGTTATTGCCAAGTCGAGGATTGAGCATTTACGATAAATCACTCTACATTCAATAGCTTGCATAGCCTCAACGAAACTAGACCGCTGATAATTTCAGTTTCTATGGTTTAACCCGGCATATTGAAAAATTGTCAAATTTATACAAATTTTGCCTTGGGGTAACAGCTTTACTTTACAGTTATTCACACGGAGCCTCAGACTGACAATCGCAATTCGCCATTTAAGACAGTCGGCCTAAAGCAATATAAACAAGGCATTTTTTTAATCTGCACTCCGCCCGTCAATTGGCATAGTTCGTGCGTTATTTTCGATTTTCCGCCGCCCTATTTTTGATTGCCACATGCCAACCATCCAAGTGATCGAATTACAAATGACAGCCTTCAGCGAAGTGCTTGCCGAGTGCACGGAGCTCAAGGATCGTGTCGAAACAGAACGGGTGGCGGTATCGGCGATTACTGCCGCGCTCGTCAGCGCCAGTGAAACGCTTGTGGAGCGCGGCTGGATGACGGCAAAAAAGGTGCACGGACTGACCGTGTCCATGGAAGAAAGCGCGCTCGACCTCCGCGCCGCGCTCGACGAAGTGGACGCATCCATCACCACGGCTATCGCTCCTGTAGAGGTTTTCGCGCAGGCAACCGAGCGCATGCGGATTGCCCAATCCCAGGAAGCAGTCGTCGATGTCCCGGCGCGCCGTCGCGCGCGCTGCTCGATATCGTCGCGGCACAGTACTCGGCGCTATGCGAAAAGCTGCTGCGCAACGTCCGCGAACTGGCCACCATCGCGGCCGTCAGGCTAAATGATCTGCGCCAGAAAATCGACCTGCTCCAGTCATCGTTTGGCGAGATCACCGCGGCGATGGCCACTCCGGAGTTTCGTCAGGGAGCGCCTGCGCACCTCGTCATGCATCATTAAGGCCTGCGCAACACCGCATGTCGTTACGTAACATCGGAACATGTGTCGACCGCAGCCTCTCATCAGCAGCACAGCCTTTTGCGGGGCCTCACACGTACCGCCCAAATGGCTGATTCCGCATTGCACTGTGGCGTGATATCGTTTTCCTGTCGGAATCAAAACTTCCGGAAAACATCAATCATCTTGGTGAGCAATGCCATGAACGACGTACGCCACAGTCTCGGCCCTAACGACCGCGTGGAATTGCTCTGCTGGCTCACGTGCGGGAGCCTCGGCGCGTATTACCTGAACGGTTCCTGGCCCACCGCGGCCTTTCATGTACAAGCCGCTCATAAATGGCTCGACAGGCATCAACGGCAAGCGGAATGGCTCGCCATTGCCAAATTGTCGGCGATCGCGGCAGATCTCGCGCAACGGCATTCAGAACTGGTCGATGCCGACTGGGCCCGCGACGCGGTCGAAGAAATCCTGGATAGCGACGATCTGAACTATCAGTCGGAACTCGTTCTGCGCGTGCTCGACGAATGCAGGCGCGCGCTCGCCGACAAACGCCCGGCGGATTAGGCAAAAGACGGGCAACCGGTTTAGCGCGGCGCCCTATCTACGCTAATGGGCGCGCTCGTTCGCGCCAGAAGCGCGAACATCTAACTCACCCGCCGCAAACATGGATCAACTGGTATCGCCTTCCTTCGCAGACTTATCAGCGGAGAACGGTCGCAATTCGCTGCGCATTGAATATCGATGGCTGAACGCGAACTTGACCGATGCTTCCATCGCCGTGTTCCTGCACGAGGGACTCGGCTCGGTTGCAATGTGGAAGGACTGGCCGCAGGCACTTTGCGATCGACTTGGCTTTCGCGGACTGGTGTATTCGCGGCCCGGATACGGCGCGTCCACGCCGCGCGAGGCCGGCACGAAATGGCCGGTTGATTTCCTGCACGCGCAAGCACAGGACGTGCTCCCGGCATTACTCGATGTTCTTGACATAGGCCACGCCGAGCGCGCCCGGATGTGGGTGATCGGACACAGCGACGGCGGGTCCATCGCCCTGCTCTACGCGGCGGCGTTTCCTGACGCGCTGGCTGGCGTTATTGCGATTGCGCCGCATGTGTTCGTCGAAGCGATGTCGGTGGAGATGATCGGCCAGGCGAGAGTTCAGTACACGCAGGGCGACTTGCGCAGCCGCCTGGCGCGGTATCACGCGGATGTGGACTCGGCCTTCTACGGATGGAACGATATCTGGCTGAGCCCCGCGTTCAGGGACTGGAATATCACGCGTCTTTTATCGTCTATCAGGTGCCCGCTTCTCGCGGCTCAAGCCAAGGACGACGAGTACGCAACAATGGCGCAGATCGATGCCATTCCGTTGCACGCTCCCCAAGCCGTGCTCGCAAAGTTGCCCGCCGGCGGCCACTCGCCGCACAGGCAATGCTCCGATTCGCTCGATGCAACGATCGCGGAGTTCGTTACCGGGAAGGCCTTGCCAGGGCATTGAGGCACAATGCTGGCAAATCCTAGTCGGGAGTACCAAGTGAACCCACAAGCGGACCCACAAGCAAAGCCGCGCCCGCCGGTCGATATCGCGCGGCATCTGCTCGTGATCGTCATCCTGACGGGACTGATGATCGGCAGCCTCTATATCCTTCGGCCATTCATTCCGGGCCTGATCTGGGCTACGACCATCGTGGTCGCGACCTGGCCGGTCATGCTCGCGGTGCAGCGCCGCGTCGGCGATCGCCGATGGGCCGCCACCGCCATCATGCTCATTATCCTGGGGATCGTGATCGTTCTGCCGCTCTATAAAGCGATCTCGACCCTCGCGCTGCACGGCGGCGAGATCATGGCCGCCATCAAGAGCCTGCCGAACTACGCATTACCGCCGCCGCCCGGCTGGATCAGCGAGATTCCGCTTGCGGGCGATCGCGTTGCGCATGAATGGCAGACGTTGTCCGACTCCGGTCCGGGCGGCATCCTGGCGCGGCTCGAACCCTATGTGACCATTGCCGCGCGCTGGCTGCTCGGCCACGCGGCAATCGTCGGCGTGTTCGTGATCCACATGTTCGTGACCATCATCATCTCGGGCATTCTTTATAGCCAGGGTGACCAGGCGGCGCGGTTCGTCACACGCTTTGCCACGCGGCTTGCCAACGAGCGCGGCGCTGCGGCAGTCAAGCTCGCCGGACTCGCAATTCGCGCGGTGGCGTTGGGCATCGTCGTGACAGCGGTCGTGCAATCGACCTTGGGCGGCATCGGCTTGTGGATCGCGGGCGTGCCCGCGGCCGGCATCCTGGCTGCGTTGATGCTCATGTTGTGTCTTGCGCAGATCGGGCCGTTGCTGCCTTTGCTTGGCGGCGTGGCTTACCTCTTCTGGCACGACTCGCAACTCGCCGCCATCCTGCTGCTCGTGTGGTCGGTCATGGTCGCCATGCTCGACAACTTTCTGCGGCCCATGCTGATCAAGCGCGGCGTCAATCTGTCGATGCTGCTGATCCTCTCCGGCGTGCTCGGCGGCATGTTCGCGTTCGGGATTGTCGGGTTGTTCATCGGACCGGTGATCCTGGCGGTGACCTCGACCCTGTTGACGGCGTGGATCGATGAACCCGCGCCGGTCGCGCGCATTGCCACCGACGAAGAACGCGCCGTCACCGCGCAACACGCGGGCAAGATCTAGCGCCTCATCCGCCGTTGATCCGAAAGCCCGCCATGTGCTCGAAAAACCTGAGCGCGCGCGGGTCATCGGCGTGGGCTGTGTTGATGCGCACCCACGCCGACGACTCCCCGTTCGGCCGATAGTAACTCCCCGGCGCGAGCGTGATCCCGAACTTGAGCGCCTGCTCGACCAGCACCATGGAATCGTCGATATGCGGCACGCGTGCCCAGATGAAATTGCCGCCGGTGGGTTCATCGAAGACTTCCCAGCCGTGTTCCTCGATCCGCTGCACGGCCGTCGATAACGCATCGCGCACCCTTCTGCGCAACCGCTCGAGATACTTCCGGTACGTCCCGCGCTCGAGCAGCGCCGCCACCACGCATTCGCTGAAACGCGATCCGCCCAGGCTCGTGAGCACTTTGACATCGACGAGATCTTTCACGAGTTCGCGCTTAGCAGCCAGATACCCGATGCGCAGCGACGATGACAATGTCTTCGACAAGCCGCCGAGATAAATCACGTGATCGAGCTGGTCGAGCGATGCCAGCCGTTGCGTCGGCGTTGCCTGGAAGTCGGCGTAGATATCGTCTTCCACGATGGTGAAGTCGTGCTGCTGCGCGAGCTGCAGCAACTTGAATGCGACTTGCGGCGCGACGTTGGTCGCGGTCGGGTTGTGGAACACGGTGTTGATGAAAAACAGCTTCGGCTTGATCGTCTTCAGCAGATGCTCGGCGAAATCGACATCGGGTCCCGTCGCCAATCGGGGCACGCCGACAATCCTCACGCCTTGAAGCTTCAGCAAACCGAACAGATTGTAATAGCCGGGATCTTCGACCAGCACGGTATCGCCGGGCTTCAGCATGAACCGCACGATCAGGTCGAGTCCCTGGCTTGCCCCGCTCGTGACGATGATGTTCGACACGTCGGCCTCGACCCCGACGTGCGCCAGGCGCATCTGGATCTGATGACGCAGGTTTGCATCGCCATGCGGCATTGCATAGTCGATCACGCTTGCCGGGTCCATGCGCATGACCTGCCGCGCGGTCTGCATGATGCCTTCCAGATCGCGCCACGCTTCGGGCACGAAGCCGCTGCTGAGTTTCAGTGTCTCGCCGGGATAGTTGAATTGCTGGAGGATCTGGTTCGATTCCTCTTCGGCCAGGCGCGGATCCGAACCGCCGCCCGCGTCGTCACCGCCCATTTGATTGGCGACAAAAAATCCGGAACCGTGCTTCGGCACGATCATTCCCAGCGAGGAAAGCCGGTCATACGCCTCGATCACCGGAAAGCGGCTGATTTGCTGGCTCTCCGCCAGCGCGCGGATGGACGGCAGCTTCGCGCCCGACAGCAGCTGGCGCGTGCGGATCAGGTTCGTGATGCCCGACACGAGCTGGTCAGTCATCGGAATGCCGCTGCTTATATTGATCGCGAGGTCGATACCGGGGTTCATCGTGTCATCTCAAAAAGTGTGCAGGCAAAATCACTGAACAGTGCGGCACAACTGTTCGTGACTGTACATTTCCAAGATTGAAGTTTAAATAAATAATGGAGTCAAGAGGCCGTCTCTCTGTGAGCGGCCAGGATGGGAGAGCATCATGCGTGAAATCCGGACTTTGGAGCAGCAACCCAGCGAAGCGCCAGCCTGCTGGCTGATCGACCGCCCTCATACCCTGACTGTGTGCCGGGGAACAGTGTGGCTTACCATTGAAGGTGACACTGCCGACTGGTGGCTGCGCGCAGGCGATACACTCGAGCTCGCGCCGCGATCGAAGGTGTGGATCAGCGCATCGGAGCCGGACAGCCGCTTCATGCTGGCGTCGGCGCCGGTATTTTCGAGCATGCGCCGTTTCGCTTTGCCGCTTTACTGGATGCTGGCGCGTATGGGTCAGCGCAGGACGCGAGCAATGTGAATGGCGCGGGGCCGGCCAGCCCTGCCATTCAACGAATGCAGATAAAACAAAATGAACGATCGAATTCCGTCCTTCAACTCCTTTGACGCTTCGGGCACATCTGACGCCTTCGGCGTGGCTTGCCCTACGGTGCTGCCGCTTTCATCGATACTTCCCGAAGAGCCGCTCCTCATGATGGGCGCCGGCCCGGTGCCGATCCCCGATGCCGTCGCGAAGGCCAATGGCGTGGTGATCAACCACCTCGGCTCGACCATGGCGGCGGTTATCGGCCAGGTGAAGACCATGGCGCGCTACGTGTTCCAGACGGAATCGAAATGGGTGATGGGCGTGGCGGGGCCGGGATCGGGCGCGATGGAAATGGCGATCACGAACCTGGCGTGGAAGGATTCGCGCGTGCTCAGCATCTGCAACGGCTTTTTCAGCGAGCGCATGGCCGAGATGGCGCGGCGCACGGGTGCGGTCGTGGAAACGCTGAAGGTCAGCGAGGGAACCGCCGCCGATACCGCGAAAGTCGCCGAAGCGATCGAACGCTTCCGGCCGGAAGTCGTGACCATCGTTCACGGTGAAACATCGAACACCGTCTGGAACCGGAGCCTCGAATCCATCGCGGCGGTGGCGAGCGCCGCGGGCGCGCTGGTCGTGGTCGATGCCGTTTGTACGCTCAGCACCATGCCCCTGCCAATGGACGCGTGGGGTATCGATGCGGTGATCACGGGCGGTCAGAAAGGACTGTCGTCCATTCCGGGCGTGTCGCTGCTCGCGTTCTCCGAAAAAGCGTGGGACCGCATTACGTCACGACCGGTGCCGCACACGCACTGGTGCTTCGACGCATCGCTTGCGGCGAACTTCTGGCATAACGCGTCTTATCACTACACGGCGCCGGTTTCGGGCGTGCTTGCGCTGCATGAAGCGTTGCGCCTTGTGTGCGCCGAGACGCTGGAACGGCGTTTCGCGCGGCATCTGCGCTGTTCGAGGGCATTGCAAGCTGGCGTCGAGGCGCTGTCCCTCAAGCTTTATGTGCAGAAGGAAAGCCGCTTGAATTCGGTCGTCGGCATAGAAGTGCCAAAGGGCGTCACGGGCGCGGATATTTGCGCGCACATCTCGCGCAAGCATCATGTGGAGATTGCAGGATCGTTCGGTGCGCCAATCGTGCGGATCGGGCAGATGGGCGAACAATGCCGTGAGCATCATCTGTTTCGCACCATCCACGCGCTCGGCCGCACGATGGTCGATCTCGGCGTTCCGGTCGATCTGCCGTCCGGGGTTGCCGCGTTGGAACGGTCGTTATCGGCGGCCTGAAGCATCCGTTTTCCTGATTGCAATCAAGGCCCGCTATATGCGGGCTTTTTGTTTTTCTCGCGATGAAACTAAAACATTGATTTCCTGTTTTATCGCGTCCATTTATTTCCGCTTAAAACAATCCGGCGCTCTTGAAACGAATCCGGTCATCTCATAATTAAAATGGACTGGGCCATTTAATCGCTTCCCGTCAACGTTCAAATTAAAAGCTTGAAGAAGCACGGGCCAGTTGTTAAGTTAGGCGAATTCCCAACCGCTCTCAACGTGACTGCACACGCACCGCACGGGCGGATGCGTGCATCCACCGCAGGGCGAACCGTTCAACAAGCCGCAACGTATCGCATCTGATTTCATTCATGAAAAACTCGTAATCAATACCGTCTTCGCGATTCATTCAGCGCCTCGATCGGCGTGAAGCTCCGGAATATCAATTAATAATTTTTAAGTTGCGATCAACCGATCGCGGAGTTGCACTCGCCTGGAGAAAGTCCATGAACACGGTTTCATCGAAACACACACCAGTCGCAACGTTTCAGCTTGGCGGTCCCCGGGCCTGGTGGATCTGGGCGCTGTCCGTGGCGTTCGTCATTTATCTCTTCAGCGTTCAAACGGGATATTCGATCGTCAATCCCGAGGTGAAGAAAAGCGCGTCGCTGACTGTGGAGCAAGTCGCGTCCATCGCGGCGGTCTACACATGGGTTTTCGCCGTCTGCCAGTTCTTCGGCGGCGCGTTGCTGGACCGGCTGGGTGCGCACAAGGTCCTGCCCATATCCGTCGTGCTGGTCACGGCCGGCGTGTTCCTGTTCGCCAACGCGGGGAGTTACGGCACGCTGCTCGTCTCGCAGTTCGTGATGGCCGTGGGCGCCTGTACCGGCTTTGTGGGCGCGGGGTACATAGGCGGCCAATGGTTCGGCATGGGCCGCTTCAACTTCATGTTCGGGCTGGTGCAGTTTTGCGCGTCACTCTCATCGGCGTTTTCGGTCAACGCGCTGCAGTGGGGCCTGAGCGAAATGCCGTGGCGCGAGCTGTTCAATTTCGTGGGCGTGGCAGGCGTGGTGTTGTCGGTGCTTGCATTCCTCTTTCTGAAAAACCCGACGCCTGTCGAATCGACGGGCGCGGGGGGCGCGAGCGCGTTCATCCACTCAGTGCTCGATGCGCTTTTCCAGGTCGCCAAGGTGCCGCACGTCTGGATTTCGGCGCTCATCTGCGCTGCGTTGTTCGGCAGCATGCTTGCAGCGGGCGTAGTCTGGACACCCATGCTCATGGAGACACGCGGCGCTTCCCCCGCCACGGCAGCATTCAGTTCGTCGTTGTTGTGGCTCGGGCTCGCCGCAGGCTGCCTTGTCATTCCGGCACTCTCCGACAAGATCGAGCGGCGCAAGATGCCCATCGTGATCGGCATTGCGGTTCAACTCGCGTGCGCGGGCGCGTTGCTGTATCTGCCGTCCATCTCGATTCCTGTTGCGATGGCGCTCAACTTCCTGTTCGGTTTTGCAAACGCCGCGCACATGCTCTGCTTCAGCAGCGCCGCGGACGTGGTCCCGCCGCAATTGATCGGTACGTCGGCGGCGTTTGTGAACGGCCTGGCGTTCATTGCGGGCGGCATCATGATTGCGGCGCCCGGCTCGAGAGTGGTGTCCGGCATGGCTGCGGGACTGACCGATCACACGCTGGCCATCGCGGAATACGCGGCGACGCCGATCACCTATTCGTTGATCGCCTCCTTTGTGCTCGCGCTGATCATGAAGGAATCGCATCCGGCACGGCGCCGCTGACCTTCTTCTGCTGATCCCTTCTCCGATACAAAAGCCGGCCTCGCGGCCGGCGCACTTCCCAGGAACTCGACATGACCGCACTAAAAGCCTTGCGCGCCGACGTGGTGACCTTCAGCGGCGATCCGTTTCTCCAGTCGCCCGAGCAATGCCTCGTTCATATACCCGATGCCATCGTCGTCATCGACCGGGGTCAGATCGTCGATGTCGGCCCCGCCTCCGAAGTAACGCCTCGCCTGCCCGCGGGAACGCAGGTTCAGCACTATCCGGACGCGATCATGTCGGCAGGGTTTATCGACACCCACATTCACTATCCGCAAACCGAGATGATCGGTGCGTATGGCGAGCAGTTGCTGGAATGGCTCAACACGTACACGTTCGTCGCCGAGCAGAATTTCGCCGATAAAAATCACGCCGACATGGTCGCCAAGGTGTTCTTGCGCGAACTCCTGCGCTCGGGCACCACGACGGCCGCCGTTTATTGCACGGTGCATCCGGGTTCGGTCGATGCATTTTTCGAAGAGTCGTCGCGTTTCAACACACGCATGGTCGCCGGCAAGGTGCTGATGGACCGCAACGCGCCGCCGGCGCTGCTCGATACCGCCGAACTCGCGTACTCCATGAGCTCCGACCTGATCGCGAAGTGGCACAAGCGCGGACGCCAGTTGTATTGCATCACGCCGCGCTTCGCGCCCACGAGCACGGACGCGCAGCTCGACGTCTGCGGCACCTTGCTCAAGGAGACGCCCGACGCCTACGTGCAAACGCATCTATGCGAAAACGTCGATGAAATCGCCTGGGTCATGGCGCTGTTCCCCGAGCGCCGGAGCTATCTCGATGTCTACGCGCACGCCGGCATAGTCGGACCCCGCTCGATCTACGGCCACGGCATCCACCTCACCGAAGACGATCTGTGCACGTGCCACCAGACCGGCGCGGCGCTGGCGCACTGCCCGACATCGAATTTCTTCCTCGGCAGCGGCCTCTTCCGTGTCTTCGATGCCAAGAACCCGAAGCGCCCTGTACGCGTCGGCCTCGGCACGGACGTGGGCGCAGGCACGAGCTTCTCGCAACTGCAATCGCTCAACGAAGCCTACAAGGTCGCGCAGATGAACCAGACGAAGCTCAATGCGATCCAGGCGTTTTATCTCGCCACGCGCGGCGGGGCGGAAGCGCTGTACCTGCAGGACAGGATCGGCACCGTTGCCAAGGGTTATGAGGCCGACCTCGTGATCCTCGATCGCAAGGCGACACCGCTGATGTCGTTCCGCTCGGGCTATTGCAAGGACATCGTGGAGCAGCTTTTCGTGCTGATGACGCTCGGCGATGACCGCGCGATCAAGGCCACTTACGTAGCGGGCGAACAGGTCTACGAGCGCAGTCCGTCAGGCGATGGATTCCGTTACCCGCTGGCTGCGTGATCCGGGCACCACTTTCAATTTCACGCAGGCTGGAACGGCCGATCCGCACTGCGCGGTGCGATCCGCGTTCGTTCGCCTGCATTTTCCTGTCGGGGGAACGCGTGAAGAACTGCTTCGGTTTTAATTCAAAGGGAATCGCGGCGCTTGCGTCCTTGCTGGCGACCGGGATGCTGTGCAGCGGCGGCGCCAGCGCTCAGTCGAGCGTCCAGCTTTACGGGCAAGTGGACGCCTGGGTGGGCGCGCAGAAATATCCCGGTGGCGATCGTGCGTGGACGCTGGGCGGCGGCGGCATGTCGACATCGTATTGGGGCTTGAAGGGTGCGGAAGACCTCGGCGGCGGATACAAGGCGATCTTCGCGCTCGAAGATCTCTTCCGGCCGCAGAACGGCGCATATGGCCGCTTCCAGGGCGACTCGTTCTTCTCGCGCGATGCCTACGTCGGCGTCCAGTCGCCCTATGGAACCTTGACCGCGGGGCGGCTGACCACGTCGCTGTTTGTATCGACGATACTTTTCAATCCCTTCGCCGACTCTTACACGTTCTCGCCGATGGTCTATCACGTGTACCTCGGCCTTGGCACCTTCCCCGCCTACACGACCGACCAGGGCGTGGTCGGCGACTCCGGCTGGGACAATGCAATTTCATATTCGACGCCGGATTATCACGGTTTGAGCGGGACAGCCATGTACGCATTCGGCGACAAGGCCGGCGAAAACGGCCAGCACAAGCTGAGCGCGCAGTTCCTGTATCTCAGCGGTCAGTTCGCGGCAACGGGCGTCTATCAATACGTGAATTTCAACACGCAGCCCGACGACCTGAGTTCGCTTGTTTCCGGCATGCAGAGCCAGGCCGTGGCGCAGCTCGGCGTGTCCTACGACCTGCGTGTGGTCAAGCTTTTCGGTCAATACATGTACACCGACAACACCGTACGCACCGGCAACTTCCATATCAACACGGCACAAGGCGGCGTGACCGTGCCTCTCGGCCCCGGCACCGTGATGGCCTCCTACGCCTATTCGCGCGACGCAGGCGGCCTCGACCAGACGCGGCAAACCTGGGCACTCGGCTACGACTATCCGCTCTCCAAACGCACTGATCTCTACGCCGCCTACATGAGCGACCGTATTACCAGTCAATCGACGGGCGAGACCTTCGGCGCCGGCGTCCGGGCGAAGTTCTAGGCCCCTGCGCGTACCGATATAAGGTCCACCACGGGTTTTTGCTTTAGTCTTGGCGTTTCTCAGGAAACGCGACGGGCAAACGCACAAACCCATGGATTATTTCGCAGCGGTACGCGCGTTCGTTCATGCAGCCGAACGGCAAAGCTTCAGCAAGACGGCGCTCGAAATGGGCGTCAAGACATCGACCGTTTCGCGTTATGTGAGCGAGCTGGAAAAGGATCTGGGCATCGCCCTGTTCAACCGGTCCACCCGCGGGCTCGTGCTCACTGAAGGCGGCCGCGTGTTTCGCGAACATGCGCTTCTTGCGCTGCAGGCACTCGATGACGCCCGCGAGCTGACGTCATCGCTGAACCAGACGCCGCAAGGCGTGCTGCGCATCACCATGCCCGTGGCGTTCGGGCATCGGCATGTGGTGCCGCATTTGCCGGCGTTCATGAAGCGCTATCCGGATATCGGCGTCGATATCGTCGTGACAGACGAGACGCTGAACATGATAGAAGGGGGCGTCGATGTCGCGGTGCGGATCGGCGCGTTGCCCGATTCGCTGTTGATGGCGCGTCGGCTCGCGCCGCACCGCCGGATCGTATGCGCGAGTCCGGGATATTTCGAACGCAACGGCACGCCCGCCGAACCCGATGATCTTGCGCATCACGAATCGCTGCGGCTCGCGCTGCAACCCGATGACCGGTGGTTTTTCACGAAGCGCAAGGACGCGCCCGAAAAGCCGGAGCGTACGCTCGTGGAGCAGATGCTCGTGGAGCAGACGCTCGTGGAGTTGAAGGGGCGTTTTCGCGGCGACGATTCGGAGGCCGTGCTGCAACTCGCGCTTGCGGGTTGCGGCGTGGCGTTGCTGCCCACGTGGCTTGTCGGAACAGCTCTGCGCGATAAGCGCCTCATCCATGTGCTCGGCGATTGGGAAGCGCGCACCGCGCGTGCCGAACCGGCGATCTGGGCGGTTTATCCGCCGAAGAAAATCGTATCGTCGAAAGTTCGTGCGTTTGTCGATTTTCTCGCCGAAGTGATCGGCGAGCCGCCGTACTGGGACGACGGTCTTGACGTCTGAACGATGCGCCTTAATGCGCGAAGCGGATATCGAGCGTGCGCAAGTAGGTTTGCAGACCGGCGTCCTGGATCGGAATCACGTAGGCGTCGCCATCGGATTCGTTGAAATGCGCATGCCAGTATCCCGGCGGCGTGACGAACGCCATCCCAGGCTCCCAATCCACCCGCGTCGGGTTTGAAATCCTGCCGCTCTCGTCCAGCTCGGTGCCAACCAGCGTATAACAACCCGCCTGACATCCCGCGATGAAATCAAGTGCAATCGATTGATGCCGGTGCGGCTTCTGCTCCGAATTGGGCGTCACGACGCCGAACATCGCCCAGAGGGTGTGAGTCACCGTCCTCGTCTGCGGGAAATTGACGTTGCCGAGCAGCACACTGATGCGGTTGCGCCGGGCGGCGTTCGCGTCCTCCCGGACCTTCTTCAACTCGGCCTGCGCCCGCGCCGCCGGATAAAGCGTCGCGGCGAAACGTGGTTGCACCGACGTCACGCCGAGATAGGTCAGCAGAGGCGCATCGTTTACGTAGTAGAGCATGGCGGTGATGTCGGAACGAAGACTCGCGGATTCGCCGCCCGGCAGCGTGAAGAAGTCGCCCTGTGCGAACGGGAAATTCACCGCACCTTGCGTGACATGTCCGGCGCCGCTGATCACGTAACACACCAGCGATGTCGCTGTCTGCGCGAGCTTGAGTTCATCGCGGGCGTTGATGCGCACGAAGTTCGCGCTGAGGCTTGGACCCGTCGCAGGGCTCGGGCAGTTCAGCTCAGCGGACAAGTCGAGCGGCACGATGCGGGTCTCGCCATCCGCATAAAGCGCAGGCGAGAAGTTGCGGAACGGCACACGCGAGATGAGCTTTGCGCCAATAGGATTCGCTGACGACGTGTATTCGAAGTACTGCGCGTCATCGGTCGCGGGCGATGCTTCGGCGAGCGTGGCGGGGGATGTCCTGTTCAACATGGTGAGCTCCTTGCGAGTGGCGTTCAATGGGGTAACGCCACTTTAAGGAAGGGATGGCTGGCGCAGAAGCGCCTTGCATCGAAATCACCTTTGCGTAAAAGGGGGTATGGAAGACGCGACGGTCCTGGGACCGCTCAGGCTTCTGCGCATTTGGCCCCAATCTGCTGCGCCATACGCGCGATCGCGACGCAGATGCGTTTCTCGCGCCGGGCATCCATGCGCCCCGTCGGCACACTCGTGCTGACAGCGAGCCGCTTGCCGTGCGGCGTCTCCCCTACGTACGCCGCGAAGCAGGTGAGCCCTGCCGCCGCTTCTTCGCATTCGCTCGCAAGCCCCGTCTCCCGGACCCGCGCAAGTTCACGCAGCAAGGTGGCGCGTCGCGTGATGGTGCGCGGCGTGGCAGCCGTGAGCCTGTCGGGCAGGAGCTGGAGCAGTTGGTCATCGGGCAGCGTCGCCAGCAAGGCCTTGCCTAGCGCGCACGAATGCGCCGGCAGCCGCGACCCGAGATCCGATACCAGCCGTACCGCCCGGCGTGAATCTTCCCGCGCGATATACACCACGTCGCGGCCATCGAGCGTGGCGAGTTGCACGACTTCGTTGTGCGTCGCAACGAACGCCGCCGCCTGCGACCGGAACGCCGCCTGAAAGCCATCGTGGCGAACGAAGGCGCTCCCCAACTCGAACAGCTTCACGCCGATGATGTAGCCATCGCCCCGCTTCTCGATCCAGAACTGGCGCTCGAGCGAGTCCAGCAGCAAATACAAGGTGCTGCGCGATAAACCCGTGGCCTCGTGCAGCGCGGACGCTCGCACGGGCGTTCGCGCGTTGGCGAGGACCTCGAGCACGTCGTTGGCGCGTCGCAGCGCGGGCACTTCGTAGACGCGTTCGGCGGTATCGTTTTTCATCTGATGGGGATGGTTTTTTGTCCAACAGGTTGGAATTATCTACAACATAATGGACAACTCGATACCCCGATAATACGATCAAGGCCCTGATTTCCACCAGCCCGGACACCTATTCATGGCCTCGATTTCCCCGTCCGCGTGCCTTCCTGACGATCTCGACCGTGCAGTGCTCATTGGACGCGTGTGGCGCCCGGCGCCTGTCAATGGCCCATCGGTGGTCTGCGTTCGCAATGGCCAGGTCATCGACATCACGCATATCGCGCCGACTACGGCCGATCTGTTCGAACGTACCGATGCACTCGATATCGTCCGCAATGCCGAAGGTGAATCCCTGGGTTCGATCGAGGACATCGTGCGCGCGAGCTTCGATCCGCACTCCACGGGCGTCAAATTGCTCGCGCCGTGCGACGTGCAGGCCGTGAAAGCATGCGGCGTGACCTTCGCGGTCAGCCTGCTCGAACGCGTAATAGAGGAGCAGGCCGGCGGCGACGCCAGCAAGGCCAAGGAAGTGCGCGAGACCATCAACACGCTGATCGGCGCAGATCTCTCGAAGATAGTGCCGGGTTCGGAAAGCGCGGAGAAGCTGAAAGCGGAACTCGAGCGCCGCGGCGCGTGGTCGCAATACATGGAAGTCGGCATTGGGCCGGACGCCGAGGTGTTTTCCAAATCGCAGCCGATGTCATCTGTGGGACTTGGCGCGGATATCGGGCTTTATCGGACGTCGATGTGGAACAACCCCGAGCCGGAGATCGTGCTGGCCGTGAACAGCGCAGGGAAGATCGTCGGCGCGACGCTCGGTAACGATGTGAACCTGCGCGACATCGAAGGCCGCAGCGCACTGCTGCTCGGCAAGGCGAAGGACAACAACGGGTCATGCGCGATCGGTCCGTTCATTCGCCTCTTCGACGGCCAGTTCACACTCGATTCCGTCCGCCAGGCCAGCGTCTCGCTGCGGATCGAAGGCGCCGACGACGGTTTCACGCTCGATGGCATCAGCCACATGAGCGAAATCAGCCGCGACCCCGCCGACCTCGTCGAGCAGACGATCGGCGCGCATCACCAGTACCCGGACGGTTTGATGCTGTTCCTCGGCACGATGTTCTCGCCGATCAAGGATCGCGACACCCCGGGTGGCGGTTTTACTCACCACATGGGCGACGCCGTGACAATCTCGGCACCCGCACTCGGCGCGCTGGTGAACACCGTGCGCCGCTCGGAAGAGATCACGCCATGGACGTTCGGCGTCCGGGCGCTGTATGCGAATCTGGCAGCACGGGGGATCGCGCTGGACCAGAAATGAGGCTTGGACAAGCTGCCAGCACGCGCCTTACTACGAAGGGCGCGGGTTTTTATCGATAGTCGAGGGTAACGCAGCTTCCGTCGCCGTCTGCGGTCGTGTGCTGTTCGCCGAGTCGTCCCCGCCTGACGATGCGCCTTTCGCCTTTTCGGCCTGGGCGTAATCGTTGCCTTCCATCGGTGTTGCAGGGCGCTGTGGCGCGTCCGTTCCTTCAGTATCGGGCGTATCCACTCTTGCATCGGGCTCGTGCAACGGTGCGTCGGGCTGACGTACACCCTGATGAGCATCACCGCCCGTTGCGGCGCCACCCGGCAAGTTGCCGATGGATCCACCCCCGCTTGCGCCTGAACCACTGTCGCCTAACGGCTTGCCGCTATTCTTCTCGCGTTCTGTCTGGGTCATGATGCGTTCCTGTCCGTTTGCCGTGGTCAATACTGACAGCAAGTCACATTCCACTACCCGGCGCCGGCTTTCGTCACTTCCGCGGATTCATCGGAAACGTTACCCTAAGCACCTGAAGCAGATGTCTCGTGTGAACCGTCGCCTTACGCTCAACACCATGCCAGTTTACGATTACGAATGCCCGGAATGCGGCCAGTTCGAAACCGCTCGACGTATTGCCGAGCGCAATGACGCAACCGCTTGCCCTCAGTGTGGGATGACCGCGCAGCGAGTAATGGTCGGTGCGCCGTCGTTGTCAGGCGAGACGCCCGAGCCTGGCGGGGGGTACGGGATGCGGCACATGGGTGGGTGCGCGTGTTGCCGGTAAGGTCGTGAGCCTCATCGTCTTCTTAAGATCGCAGCAGGACGGGCCGTGTCGAGTTGAGAATCGCACCATATCTCAGCCCACACGCGTGCGTAGTTGATCGCTTGTAAAGGCGTCGGAAATGGCTTCGAAGTGCACGAATTGAAAGGATCGTCGCCACCATTCGATACGCGCCATACCGACACGCTCCCGGCATAGTTGCCGTCACCGGGCACGGCGGCACACTCGATGTTGAACCCGCGATATTCAAATTGCATGCGCCCTCCGTCCGTTCTATTTCGTCTTGGACAGGGTTGCCAAGTAGTTTTTAAGACGTACTCAGCGGCTCCGATTCAAATGGATGTCGCTACGTTTGCGCTTGGAAAGCAACATATGAAAAGCACTCCCGATCTTGCATTCTGCTTTCTTTAACGGATGGAAGCGTCCGATAAGAATGATCACATTCAGTGGCTTTCGTACATTGCATTGTCGGAATGCGCGCATCGAACAGTGTCTGCTTTTTAGATGTCGTCGAAGCGGCAGAAAACCGCGCAGCTTATCCCGGACGAGGTCCGAATGAGACTGCCGGTCGCGCAAAGCGCACCGGAACGCCTGTGGCTCATACAAAAACGCCGCTCGCCCGTCGCCGTTGTACGTCGACAGTGAACGAGCGGCAAATGCGTAGTATCGGAAGCGGCGTGTCAGCACAAGTGCAGGAATCCTAGCCGCAGTCCAGATGCGACTGCGGGACTTGCCATTTACCGGACAGCCGCTTCGTCACTCATTGACGGATAGTCGATATATCCTTTCGCATCGCCTCCATACATGGTGGCCTGATCCGGCTCGGTGAGCGCGGCGCCTGCCTTCAGGCGTTCGACAAGATCCGGGTTCGAAATGTACGGACGACCGAACGCGATAAGGTCCGCACGCTTTGTGGCCAATGTCGATTGTGCGAGCGCCTTGTCATAACCATTGTTGGCCATGAACAAGCCGTCGAAAGCCCGACGCAATACTTGCAGGTCAAATGCACCTGGAACGTCGCGAGTACCGCCGGTTTCACCCTCTATGACATGGAGATAAGCCAGCTTCCGCGCGTTGATCTTTTCAACGACATAGGTGTAAAGCGGCTCCGGATTGGTATCCGAGATATCGCCGAAGCTGCTTAGTGGAGAGATTCGCACACCGACCCTGTCGCCGCCCCATACACCGACCACGGCGTCAGCCACTTCAAGCAGGAGCCTGGCCCGGTTCTCGATCGAACCGCCATACTGGTCGGTGCGTCGATTTGTCTTGTCGCGCAAGAACTGGTCTAGCAGATAGCCGTTGGCGGCGTGAATCTCCACTCCGTCAAAGCCTGCTGTCTTCGCATTCTGCGCGGCCGTTCGATATTGCTCGACAATACCCGGCAGTTCTGACGTTTCCAGCGCACGCGGTGTGACGAGCGGCACGAAACCGTCGTTGGTGAAAGCCTGCCCTTCGGGTTTTATCGCTGAGGGTGCAACCGGCAATGCATTATCCGGCTGGATGGAAGGATGCGAAATACGGCCGACGTGCCACAGTTGGAGGTACATCCGGCCACCTTTGTCGTGAACCGCATCAGTGATGCGCCTCCAGGCTTTAACCTGTTCGTCGTTGTAGATGCCCGGTGTGAAAACATAACCTTTGCCTTGCGGCGAGATCTGAGTCGCTTCGGCAATGATCAAACCGGCCGACGCACGCTGCGAATAGTATTCGATGGCAAGTTCACTCGGTACATCGCCCTCTTTCGCGCGACTGCGAGTGAGAGGAGCCATCACAATGCGGTTGGGCAGCGAGAGCGGCCCCAGTTGAACGGGTTCGAAGAGATAGTCGTCGATAGCGGCATTGCTGGTTTCTTTCGTCATGCTATTCCTATCGGTGAATGAATTCGGCTGCGCCTGGCGAAATCCACGCCATATAAAGGCAAGCGGAGATGCGGTCTCAAATGGTAAAGCAAGAATCGGCTGCCCGCTTTTTCGCCAGCGACTCCTCTCATCGGAAGGCGTCGCCCAAATGCGAAAACCGCGCTGACACAGCGCGGTTTGAAATGTACAGGGAGACTTATCGGCGACGACAATTTGACTTTGCCCCGCCTCAAAGCGCCGAGAAAGCAAAGTATGGCCGATCGTGCGGTTAAGCATGCCCCCCAGGAGGGTATGCGATGCTTAACGGCACATGGAAGTAGCGTGAAACGCTCGGGAATCCTGGTGGGCCGGGTGGGATTCACATTACCCGCGCTGGACGCCCGTCACATAAGAACTTCTCGATGTGGGTTGTGACCAGTTACCCCCAAAACTACCCCCAAAAATGGTGGAACAGATTGGAACAACGTCAGCGAGAATCGATGTTTGCGCTATACAGAGTCCTTGCAAAAACTAGTACGCAACGTTGCGATAATGCAACGACCGCAAATCACCGGCGAGCAACCTCACTTCCGCTCGAATGCGTGCGTGGCGTTTCTGCGCGTCGGTCACGGCAGCATCGGATACAAGTGCCATAAAACAGGTTGCGGGGTACACCGTCACGGTTTCAGGTAGCCGACTCCAATTGCGACGACGTTCTAGTTCGCGTTGGAGCGGCCGCACGATCGGACGAATTGCTCGCCGCCGGCCTTTCGGTCGAAGGCGAGCCCTCGTTGCGGATCGAGATGAAACAGCAACTGGAATGACATTCCCGTGAAGCCGCTGAACACGATCGTTAAAGCGACTTCCTGTTCACCGGTAGCCAGCGTGCGCTCCGACGCGATCACCTGGCTCATTCTCCATCGGTGGCTCAGATCGAGCATCGCTGCATCCCAAGCGGAAGTGCCGGGCTTGATATCAGCTGCGGAATTTGTCGCGAACGATCGGTTGGCGCGCTCCCGAATCTTATCCGCGGAAGGACTCTTGAGTTGAGCGGTCAAATCGATTTCGCAGACGACGCCACCGCCGGGAAGAACGTCGAGTTCGGACCGACTATTGAGATGCAGACCCGCGAGCAGGACATCGAACTGAAAACTCGAGTCGGTGGCGTCGTCGGGCGTCGCGCACATGTCCTTGTCACGTTGCCGGGCGTTGGTGAAACGCGGGAAGAACATTTGTGCATCGTTCATCTGCGGGAAGCGGGCGACGATTGGTGGAATCTCCAGGTAGCAATTCCGGGTCTCGTCCATGAGTTCGATGAGCGTGCCCTTTTCGGCAAGCGCATTGTTGCTGAGCAGCCATGTTTTCAGTCTGGGCGTCATGCCGCGCCGCTCGGCTTCTTGTTCACGCCAATCCACGCCGATCAATGCAGTCGTCCCGTCTTTACTCACGCGTACCAAGTTAAGCGGCTCGTTCTTCTCCGTGGCATCGATCATGAAACGTTGAGTCTCTTCGTCGGGGCCGTCGCCGAGTCCCTGCCGAGTCACGAGCACCTGCTCCGAGAAGTCCGAGGCAGCATTATCGGTAACGTAGTGGCCACTTTGATCAACACCTACGCCACGCGCAAACACCCAGGCGTGCGTGGCGTTGCCGCGCGAGTCTTTTTCGACGAGCATGTCGTGGACGAGGAATCGGTACGCATTGTGTACATCCTGGGTATCGAGTCCGTGCACTTCGTTTTCGGCGCCAGGCACGAGCCTATGCTCCAATATCCTGGGGCCGTTGCCGGAACCGAGTGACCCTCTATGTGTCAACGACAGGACTTCGGAGACATCATCCTTCTGTGTGAATTTGTAGACCGATGCGTCGCAATCAACAAGTCCCTTTTTACCCTTGCACAACATCACATCACGCCGAGAATCGATAGTGAGCGTGCTGGTGTCATCTTTCGCGGCCGGACGGAAAAGCTCGACCTCCAGACTCGTGTCGGTGAAACCGGCGCGTGCGAGGGCCGCGAGCGGCGTGCCCAACAAACCTTGCGTGACTTGAGGCGGCGTCGCCACTCGACCGTCTGGAAACGCGACAAAATCAGATTTCATCGGAGTCAACGGACGATCGGGTGGGCTCGTCTCACGCTGCCCGGCCATCATGACCGCATTCCGCTTATAGAGAAAGGCACGAAATCCGAGGTCGCTCGGATCCATCGCGACGGCGTCGGAAGGCAACGCGCGAGCGATCACATAGTTGTCGGCACGCTCCGGCATCGGGTCATATTCGAAATAAGTCGACCTGCCTGCGGCCTTATACGAGCCGGAGCCGCCGAGTGCGACGCCCAGAAGCACCTTCTTCGCCTCGGTTTCGCAATAGCTATAAGGATTGATTCCGCCCTCGAATTCGCCTTTCGAGTCGTTGCCGCCTCCGCGCTGAATCTGCCGGCACAAACGGTAAGCCGATTCCTGCAGCGCAGTGTCGCAATCATTCTGCGTGTAGCCATAAGTGGCAAAGCCATGTCGATAGCAAAAATCGTGATTCACGCATGCCTGACGGAAGCGCAGGCGAATGTCGGACACGCCGTCGGGTCGCTTGAAAGCCAGATCACCTATCGAAGGAATGGAGCAATTGATTCCCCGTCCTTCACCACCGATGATCGCTTCGGTTTCCGTCGACGATGGATAGGAGACGAACGTTGCGGGCGCTTCCGTCTCGAATGGGCGCTCGAGACTGGAATAGACCTTGTTCGCGATTTTGTCAGTTATCCACGTGCAACCGGACAAAAGAAAAACAACTGATGCGAATAGCAGCGCGTGCCTTCGGCGAATAAGGGGCACTACCGGCGTGCGATGACGAAAGAGCCAGAATCGATCCATGATTCACCACTTATTCGAGAGTGACCGTTTGCGGACGGAGCAGCGATCCCGCTTCTGACTCTAGGCGAACACTGAAACCGTCGCCGGCGTTTGGCGGATAGGTCGATATTTGGCGCCTGGAGTCTAGGTATACACGAGGGAAGCCGCAGGACGGGGATGTGCTGCCCCGGTCCTGTTTGTAAACCGTTAAGCGGCCAAACGCTCACCAAGATCGCTGACTATCAACGGCTTAGGTCCTATACGTGCCACTGGCGTGTTGATCAATCAACGGCGGCAATGGCCGATCAACGGCCTGTTACTTTGCGTCTGTGTTCTGTGGCTCGTCGGCCTTTGCGGTCGTTGGCGAATTCGTCCCAGTCTTAGCGAATATCGGCTTCAGGCGCCTTAGTTGGAACTGGCGATACGGCCACCGTCAAACGTTCGCACCGGCTCTTGGGCGGAGGTTCTAACATTACTCCTGCACTAGGAAGCGGCCGTTGCAGTGGCATTCGTCTTGGCGAAGAAACCGGGTCGGTATGTTCATCGCGTCGCAGATAATGACCACCGCCAAGATCTCGAATTGCTTCATGCCCCCGGTGCGGACGGTATAGGTGATATTCGCTGATGAACGACGAGCACAACCAGAACGCGAGCGGGAACTGGGACGAGAGCGGCAACTATCGGATTGGCAGTTAGGAGAACATGTATGCGAACGCCATCGAGTATCTCTAGAAAAGCAAGGCGACCGTCCGTGGCAATACGCTTCGGTGCGCATAAGGCATGAACGAACGAGCCTCCTTGGCTGACCTGGTTTGATAACGTGATCAACCCGCTGCCGCAGCCGTGGCAACGGTTAGACACGTTCAGACTCTAATCCAGTGACAATTCGATGAAGCCGACTTTCCCATCTTTTGCCAACGCGATATCACGGTCAACGATGGACTTGCTTGGATCGGCAAGGTGCTCTAAGACTATCGACGGTCGCAGTTTTAAGGCGGATCTTGCAAGGTCTCGCACAAAGTTCTGACTACCGATACTGACGTTGAACGTCTTCCTGTCGTGTCTCGATCCATCGACATTCCACGACGCCTGCATTTTTTTCGAGCTTGTATGTTTGTCTTTCGCAATGTGTATATGCCGTTGCAAAGGTAAATTCGGGTCTTCGGGGTCGATCCGGTATGACCATCCAGACCGGGCAGATGGTTGCCAGATGCTTTCCAGCACGACGCTGTACATATTCAATACATCTTTTGAGACAGTAACCCATATCTCTTCGATGTCTACTGGATCGCCGATCCCAATTTCGTTTAGCTTCATTCGCAACCCTTAAGTTAGTTTTTTTGCAATTTGAAGTCTCTTATTCCCGTCCTCAGGCTGTGAGCGGCTCTGATTATATGGGTCATCACGAACACCGCAGTTTGCGGCCTGAGGAAATAGGCGGAAAAATCTAATGCCTCGTAAGGCACTGCCACGGGAAGACGACCCTCATGAGGACATATACGCCATTCTCAAAATGGATCGAAGAGTACGTCGCCGTTCGCCGGCAGGCCGGTTTCGCCCTCAAGGTTAAGGAAGAAGAACTGCCACGCTTCGCGCGCTCCACTGAAGCGATCGGTCATCTTGGTCCTCCAACCCGACAACTTGCCGCCCGATAGGCAAACAGTTCCAGCAGTCGACGTCGACTGACGGCGCACGCAGAATCGAGGTACTCCCACCTTTTTCCAGCCTACTGTCACCAGTTTGATCCTGCAACCGAGGTCCCACCGCGACGACTTTTCGAGGTCCATCGACGGTGGTCCCACACATATTTACGGATGACGAGATCCTTGGCCTGCTCGCTACTCGCAGCTTGCGAGCAGCTGTATCCGCCGAGCGGCCTACGCGGGGTTACCTGCGCAACGTTCTTCGGATTGATGGCAGCAACGTCTCTCGGGACCTCCGAAGCTACGGGATTTGCCCGCACGGACGTTAAACTCGAACAACGGCTGCAGCAGATTCAGCATGCCAAGTATGGCAAATCGCGTTGGGTACCCGCAGCACATTTTCGTTACAGTCTTCAAGTGAATGCCAGCATGCATCAAATGTTGCCCCGCTATGCAAGCTATCCAACGACGGTCATGGCTTTTGACCGGAAAACTTAATTGGCCTCGTGACCGAGTATGGCCGCGGCGACCGCATTCACGAAGTTTTCTTGCAAGCCCTTTGACCGCAAAGCGAAGCTCAACAGCTACTGTTGTTAGGCGTGGTGGTTCGATTCCGGCCCCGGGCACCACAAAATATTCCGGCAAGTTCCAGAGAACTTCAGAAACCCGCGCCAACTCATGGCTTCGCGGGTTTTTTTGTCTTGGCTGAGCGGAGATGTTCCGTGGACATCTGTTGGTATCGGGTGGTATTTTTGTTGGTATCGACCTCGCAAACGCACTTTTCCGCTTCGAGATACCAACATGCCGCTCACCGACATCCAGATTAGGAACGCACGCTACAACTTAGACGGAACCGGCAACCGCCTGTCAGATGGTGGCGGCATGTACCTTCAGCTCGATAAGTCCGGCGGGAAATACTGGCGGATGAACTATCGGTTCGTCGGCAAACAAAAAACGCTCGCGCTCGGCGCATATCCAGCCGTGTCGCTAGCGGCAGCTCGCAAGAAACGCGACAACGCGCGCGAAAAGCTTGCGGCGGGAATAGACCCTGGCGAGGCGAAGAAAACCGAAAAACGCGCAGTGCGCATCGCCGCCGCCAATTCATTTGAAGTCGCCGCCAATGGCTGGATGGAAGAACGCAAGACGGTTGTTGAAATCGGTCAGTACGAGAAGACATCGGCCCGCTTCAAGAATGATGTGTTTCCGTGGCTGGGCAAGAGACCGATCACCGAAATCGACGCCCCGGAGATCCTTTCTGTCCTAAAGCGCATCGACGGCCGGGGCGCGCGATTTACGGCCCATCGGGTGCGCAGCGAGATCAGCCGGGTCTTCCGCTATGGCATCAAGGAAGGGTTTTGCAAGACCGACCCGGCTAAGGATCTGATCGGCGCGATACCCCCCCAGTAGAAAAGCATTTCGCGGCTATTACCGAACCCGTGAAAATCGGAGAGATGCTGCGCGCGTTTGACGGTTTTTCAGGTACGTTCCCAGTGCTTTGTGCGCTCAAGATAGCACCGATGATATTCGTGCGGCCCGGCGAATTGCGGCAGGCGGAATGGACTCAGTTCGATCTGGACAAGGGCGAATGGCGCTACCTCATTAGCAAGACCAAGACGGAGCACCTGGTGCCACTCGCCACGCAGGCAGTTGCAATCCTCCGCGAACTGCACGCGATGACAGGGCAAGGCCGATTCGTGTTCCCGAGCGCCCGCTCCAAGCTTCGTCCGATGAGCGAAGCCGCCATCAATGCAGCGCTGCGTCGACTCGGGTACGACACTCGCACGGAAATTACGGGCCACGGCTTTCGGGCGATGGCGCGTACGATCCTGCATGAGGAACTCGAACAGAAACCGGAGGTGATCGAGCATCAACTCGCGCACGCCGTTCCGGATGACCTCGGTTCTGCCTACAACCGGACAAAGTTCATCCGTGAGCGGCGCCTCATGATGCAGCAGTGGGCCGACTACCTTGATCGAATCAAGGTCGGGGCGAAAGTCGTATCAATCGCCGCACATCGGTGATAAGACTGCGCCCACGACAACCCCTCCAACTAAGGGGAATACTGCGAAAAACACGCTACAGCAGCGACAACACCGCCGAGAAGTAGCCGCACAAAAAAAAGCCCAGCAACACACGCTGGGCTTTTTATCTGAATTGGCTTACAGAGCCCCACTCAGGTCTACGTTCGACACAATTGCTGCGATCGCGAAGCAAGCTGCTGACTTCGCGAGTTTTGATGCCTTACATTTCCAGTTTTTCTTGTTCATTTGCTTGGTTCCTTGTGCAGTTGGTTTGATTGCCTTAGCTTGCGGTTTGCTCTGCACGGTTCGTTGCTTTTGAACGTCTTGCTGGTACTTACTTACTGCTTCGTGTCGAACGTTGCCGCGCGAAGCGATGTGCTGCTCCGCATGACATGTCACCATTGGCTGAGTGTGGATGACGCCGGTTGTGCCCAGCCCTGTAAGCCAACTTTTCCGCAAGAAAGAATATGCCGTATCGCCGAACTGAAGTCAATTTACCGACCCGGTAAACGTTCAGCTTAGCCACGCCTAGCCGTTGAGCCAGCGTAGACGCACATTCCCATTGTTCTCATTCACTAACCATTCCTAGATACTATGTCGCACAGCGAACTGTGCGGAACTGCTGAATCGGGGGATTCGAATGGCATCAGAGATTAAGCGTCTTCACATCGAACGTTTTCGTGGAATTCGGGAACTGACATGGCACCCCCAACGGGCTCTGAATCTTTTGCTAGGCGGAGGCAACGTCGGCAAGACAACAATCCTGGAGGCCATCGGTCTTTTGCTCAGTCCGACCACGAGCTACACACTGTTGGACTCAGATTACTTAGGCCGTCTCGTAGAAGAAGAATTTCTCATTGAAACGATCATGAGCCTGCCAGGAGATATCAATCGCCAGGCTACCATGGCGTGGCCATGGGAATGGGACGGTCTGAACGCAGTGCTCGCGGTAGCTGGTGAGCCAGAAAACACCGCGCCCCTACCGGCTCCTCAGCAAGGCAGACATGCGGTCTACAAGGTTCGCGTTCGAGGCACAGCTGATCTTGAGCTGGTTTACGAAATCGTTCAGCCGGATGACAGTGTCGCTGCGTTCTCTTTGGCATTACGGCGAAAGGTTGGCCTCGTACGATTGCTAGGCGATGATCGCACTGATCGCGACCTGCGGTTGGTCGTTGGATCTAATCTCGACCGGCTAATCAATGATCGTGGATTGCGCGCCCGGCTCGGCCGTGAGTTCGCCGCTGACTCTGTCGTTCAGCATCTGGACGATGAGTCACGCACTCGCCTTGAGCAGCTCGATCAGGACTTCGTCGAGCGTCAGCTCCCAAACCAACTCGGCCTGGCTGTCACCGGCGGCGCCGGGCAATCCATCAATGCGCTCATAGGCCTCACCGCAGTTAAAAAACGACGTCGTGTTGCCCCTTGCCACCTGGGGCTCCGGCACCCGTCGTCTGGCTGCATTGGCCATCGCAGACTCCTTGCAGGACGGCCATCCGATTACCCTCGTTGACGAACTTGAGCGAGGGCTTGAGCCCTATCGTCAGCGTCAGCTCGTTCGCCATATTGCCGCCGGACAGGGGCAAACTTTCATCACCACACATAGCGCCTCAGTCGTGACCGCTGCAACTGACGCGTCGGTCTGGTATGTCGATACCGGCTGTAGGGTTGGCGCGCTAGCGCGAGAGAAGGTTTCTCGCCACCTCGCCCGAGACCCGGAGGCATTTCTGGCCCGGGTGACACTTGTCGCCGAAGGAGCAACGGAGGTCGGGTTCCTTCGAGAAATCTTCGATCGCGAACTCCCCGGATGGAGGGATCGCGGAGTACATATCGCGGACGGCGGCGGCAATGACGACA